>NZ_JAWRYN010000032.1:0-56037 GCF_046534585.1 Peribacillus sp. SIMBA_075
CCACAAATAGCAGCAACAATAGTGCCAAGCTTTAAAGCCTCGCCAATTTTTTTCAAGATAGGTTGATGAATAGCTTCTCCCCAAGTATTCCCTCCAGGTAGAATTACAAGATCTTTACTATCAAAGTTACATTCATCAAGAGAAATATCTGGTTTTATACTCAGTCCCCCCATCGTAGTAATAATTTCTTTATTCGCTCCTACGGTAATTACTTTTAAAGGTGCTAAATCTTTTTTGAAATATCTTCCTGAATTTAGTTCAGCAATTAAATATCCATATTCCCAGTCTGACATTGTATTAAATACATATAGATAAACTTTTTTTATTTTCATCTACTAACACTCCAATCATAATTTTCATAGTTTATTTTTTCCACATCAAAAGCTACTCCACAAAAAAAGAACATACGTTCCTTTTAATGCAATTATATGCCACAATTAACCTATAGTCAATTTCTTATGGAACTAACCTGCCCCGTTAGTGCCATAAGAAAAGGCAGCCTCAGCAACCTGCCTTATTGTAGAGTTGTCACAAACTGTGAGGTATTTTCGGACTAAAAAAAAGACCACGACATGTGATCCTTTACTATGAAGAAAGAATGTAGGCAAAGAAATTTTTCGGGATATAGGATTATTTTGATATGTTCTTTTGAAATTTGTACAACAACTTATCTAACTCTTGACTAGTTTTAACAGTTTCGGGGTGAGAAAGGCCTTGTAACATACCAATTTCAATTAAATGAGTTCTCATGTAATTAATCCTACATTTCATTTCGTTAAGAGATAACACTAATATCCATAACCTTTCTCTAGTTAATATATAATAACCATCAAAATATGTTTAATATGTAATTAAATACAAAAAATAACGATGAGAAAAGACCTAAAAAATGATCAAATATTACCAAAAATACTTTCTGACAACTTGCCTACCGACAGTATGAATACACTGTGCTTGTGGAACTATCCTGCCCCGTTTGTTGCATAAAAAAAGGAGCTATTGATCAGCTCCTGGTAATAAAGTAAAGCACCGGGTTAGTTGAATAAGAAATGATATAATATTCTAAAATTAAAAATTAGGAGTTGTAATATTTATGGATTTTTATATTGTTGATGTATTCGCAGAAGAAAAATATCAAGGTAACCAATTAGCTGTACTTATTCCCTCGAGAACAATATCTACTGAAGAAATGCAAAAGATTGCAAGAGAGATAAACTTTAATGAGACAACATTTATTTTATCTGGCAAACAAGACAACGGAGGATACGATGTTCGAATATTTACTCCTGATGTTGAGGTTCCTTTTGCTGGTCATCCAACATTAGGAACAGCATTTATCATTCATAAAGTTTTAGAAAACAATGAAAGTAAACAAATAACTCTAAACCTTAAAGTAGGACAAATACCTGTAAATATTGAAGGTGAACAATTAATAATGAAGCAAAACCCACCCGAATTAGGAACGATTATTCCTGATCAAGATATTTTCACCGAAATATTACAGATACCAAATGAAGATATTGATTCACGTTTTCCAATTCAAATTGTATCAACTGGATTACCAGCAGTAATTATTCCTCTTTGTTCATTGGATGCTGTAAATCGTTGCAAGATCAATCATAATAATTATCAAAATTTCATTGATAACGTTATAAAAGCAAGTATCCTTGTCTTTTCTCCTGAAACCAAACTAAAAGAAAATGATTTAAACGTAAGAGTATTTTTAGATGATACAGGATTCCCTGAAGATCCTGCGACTGGAAGTGCAAACGGAAATCTTGCTGGATACCTTATCGCACATAACTTTTTTGAAAGTAAAAATATAGCGTACAGAGTTGAACAAGGATTCCAAATGGGAAGACCATCAATTTTAAATATACAAGCTGAAAATTCCCAAAATTCCATTCAAATCCTTGTAGGTGGTAAAGTATTTTTAATCGCAAAAGGAGAATGGTATTAACAATAAAATCCAAATTCGATTAATATTTTATAATTTTATTAATAAAACTTCGATTCCCTTCAATAAAAAGCACTCACTACTTATTAAAGGATTCTGCCCCGTGCCCCGATAGTTGCATAAGAAAGAGCTGCCTTAAAGACAGCTCTGATCTTCAGCTAGCGCACCCGTTAGTTCATTAAGGACAGCGAAACTTCTTCAAGAATCGCGCCCTTTAATGGAACATTTATTAAACACGATTCAAATGCGTATCTTTTAACGAAGGTATTTTCGCCTTCCGTTCCAGTTTTTCATTTATATAGCATTTGGGACTTATCCCAAAATGACATTTAAAGGAGACATGTCTTTGTGAACATGTCTCCTGATGCTAAGAAATATCATCTTAAGTTTATCGACACTCAACAACCTCATCGAGATTTTGTCTTGTTTTTGGACGTTTGGGATCCTCTCGCCGATATCCGAAAGCGACCATACAGGCTACACCGAAATCGTTTGCGTTAATGATACCCTCATTTTGTAAAATAGAGGTCACCTGCTTTTTATCAAAACCTTCGATTGGACAGGAATCAGTACCAATTTGAGCCGCGGCTGTCATCATGTTACCCAATGCTATATATGTTTGTTTGCTTGCCCACTCAAAAATGAGACGGTCATTATCTTCGAGTTCTGTTTCGACGAAGGATTTATAGAAACCGGAAAGACCTTGCACAACTTCTTCAGGCATATGATGAATGTCTTTCATCATTTTGATCACGTGAACCGAATCATGCCTTAAGCCTTCTTTTCTTCTAACCAATATAACTACAAAATGGCTGGCAGTGGGCAGTTGTCCCTGGGCACCGCCGGATACAGGTTTTAATTTTTCGCGAAGCGCTTCATCCTGGATCACGACAAACTTCCAAGGCTCTAAGCCAACTGAACTTGGAGATAATCTTCCTGTTTCCAAAATAAAGTGAAAAAACTTCATCCGAAATCTTTTTGTTGTTATCAAATGCCTTGCAAGCATGTCTGAACTGGTAAGCTTTTAAAATTTCTTGTTTTTTACTCTCCGTTCCTATCATGTGGAATCAACCTTCCTTTTCTGTTTTTTTGTAAACATATTTTTCAGACAATCACCGGATTTATATTATATCTGTTTGATAACAGATCTGCTGTTAGAATAACCAATTGGAGTTAGTATAGTTTCATGGACACATTTTAGTTAAGTCCTTACAATGATTTTTGAGAGGATGTGTCCGTTTTGGAACGTAAGAATACAGGTAAAAAATATAATAATGAATTCAAGAAGACTATTGTAGATCTTTATCACTCGGGTAATTCAGTAAGAGAATTAAGTGGCGAATATGGTGTATCAGACGTAACTATTTATAAATGGGTTAAAGAATTTACCCCTATCGGTTTAGGGGAAGAGTCTATGACTCCGAAGGAATTAGCCGCCATACAGAAGGAAAACCTTCGGTTAAAGCAGGAAGTTGAAATCTTAAAAAAGGCTATGGCCATATTCGCGAAAAAATAACCGAGACAGATCTTACCGAATTTATCGAGGAAAATAGGAATCTATACCCTGTACAGAGAATGTGTGAAGTATTAGAAATCCCAAGAAGCAGCCATTATCAGTCTCTTCAACTCCATAATAGAACGAGCTAAACGATCTATTTTAGTTACTACTAATGTATCTCCTTCTCGTGCAAATTCAATATCTTCATAAAGTTGGGCTCTTTGTTTTGTGCTTGTTCCTGTTACTTTTTCAACAAAAAGCTTTTTACACCCTTCATTTTCTAAAATTTCCTTTTGTGTTTCTAAATCTTGGCCAGTAGTTGAAACCCTCGCATAACCAATTAACAATATGTATCATCCTTTGTCTATAAGTCTTGAAACTTTTATACACTTAGTTATAGACTAACTTTTAGACAGTAAAAGTATAGGAAAAATATTTATGAATTTTACAAATTTTATTGATCAATTTAGATTAAACATTGGGCTGTAATACATTAAAATAGGATTAGAGATAAAATTAGTTATAGTATCGACGCTCTTTATAGAATGGTAGATTTGCAAGCTCCAAAATGTACTTAAGGAATATCACCAAAATAGGAGCTTATCCATACATAGACCCACGGTACAGATATTCCACAAACTTTTGAGGGGAAAGGTATTTTTACAGATATGGAAGACCTATACGAAAAGACTTTTCTCACTCATTTAAAGTTTTTTAAAAAAACATATGCATATAACGAGAATGTCTTCTTTTTATCTTTTACTGGTTGTCCTGGTGATGGCGAATAAGTGGAACCCCTAAAATAGTAAAATATTGCCCGATGTATAATTATGGATGTTATACTATTATTTAGTTATTTTTTAATTCAGCGGAGGTTATTCAATGAAAAAGGTACGGTATAGAATATGGATGTTTGTTACACTCGTTCTCATGCTATTTTTGCTTCCGGAAATATCAGTTAAGGCGGCATCCGATCCAATCATTAAGGTTAAATTAAAAGGCTATCTTGGTAACAAATCTGAGATTACCGTCGAACCGGAAGTCACGTACACTACGAATCTAGCAAATGTAAAACTAGAATCGAACAAGAAGTATACGTTGAGGGTCAGCGGTACGGAAATTGTTGTGCTGTTAGATTCAAAAGAATTAGGCAAAGCTTCTGAGATTGAAGTGAAACCTGAAACAGGGAACGGTCCACTTTCGATTAATGGCCGTACATACTTAGGTAGTTTCCGTTTTATTATGGAAGATGGGAAATTCATCCGTCCGTATAACTCGATTGGTCTTGAAGATTATTTAAAAGGGGTTGTTCCAGCTGAAATGCCCGCTTTATGGAATCAGGAAGCCTTAAAGGCACAGGCTGTAGCAGCAAGAACCTATGCAATGAGCTACATCAACAGAACGCCCGATGACACAGTGAGTTTCCAGGTATACGGTGGCTATGCTTGGCACGGAAATTCAACAAAAGCTGTTAACGCAACAGAAGGTCAGGTCATTGGTTATGGTGATGAACAACAACATATAGGTTCAGATGCTCTTTTTTACTCTAGCAATGGAGGAAAAACGGAGTCCAACAAAAATGTATGGGGCGGCACAGAGCGACCATATTTAATGGTCAAAAACGATCCATATGATCCGCAAACTGCATGGAGTTTTAGTGTGAAAAAGCATCAAATAGACCTTACAAACTTAGATTTAACAAAAGCAGATACATGGTGGGCTAATACGAAGGAAGCCGAACAAACACAAGAAATTTCTAATATAAGAGCATGGCTACAGTCAAATGGCTATACAGGCAAAGACATTAAAATTATCGCTGTCCCTATACTCACCCTTCAAGCACCAACAAGTAGCGGCAGGGTGAGTAAAGGAAGTATTACGATTGAATTTATGGTGAAAGAAAAGGGGAAAGCGCTACAACAAAGTGTAATATTAGAAGATGTAGCGGCTTCGAAAATTAGAGACATTATAGGCCTGAGCTTCATGAAAAGCTTTTTAATAGAAAAAGTAGATACTGCAAAGGATACGATTAACGTTTCAGGTAAAGGATTCGGCCATGGTGTCGGACTAAGCCAGTATGGCGCGAAAAAGGCTGGTGAACAGGGATATACGTATCGCGAGATTCTTGCATTCTATTATGAAGGGACAAGCTTAAAACAAGCTTATGAGCCAGAACCTGAGGAAGTAGAACCAGTAAAGCCGGAACCGGCACCTGTCATTCCAACGCCAATCCCAACACCAGTTCCGGATCCTGCACCTAAAGATGAAACAGCACCAACAATTAATGATATAAAAACGTATTACGATACTAAAACAAACCAAGTCAAATTAACCTTTGATACGAATGAAAAAGCGAATGTGACAGTGGAAGTTAAGGATGAAAAAGAGGATGTCGTCGCTTCTCTTGTTAAAGGGGACGAAAGGCCATCAGGATTGCAATTAGCCGTTTGGGATGCTTCAAGGGTAAGCAACGGTTCATACACCTTTGAAGTTAGAACGATTGATAGTAGTAATAATTCAAGTTCAGTATCTGTTCCATTTGCATTAACAAAACCTGACACAACGGCTCCAGTTATTAATAATACAAATACCTCATATGACTCAAAAACGAATAAGGTTTTTCTAAAGTATGAGACCAATGAAAAATCAAAGGTTACTGTTCAAGTAAAAGACACAAAAGGTAAAATCCTAGCTACTACGATCAATAATACAGAGAAAAATGCCGGTATCCAATGGACATCGTGGAATGTATCTAAGGTTTCGAACGGTAAGTACTCATTTGAAATTGCAACGATCGACAGTAATCAAAATAAAAGCTCAGCAACGGTTACATTTACATTAACAAAACCCGATACAACTTCACCTTCCATTAAGAATATAAAAACCTCATATGATTCAAAAACGAATAAAGTTGATTTGAAGTATGAGATTAACGAAAAGGCGAAGGTAACCGTTCAGGTAAAAGATGCAAAAGGCAAAACCGTGGCGACACTGACCAATAATACTAATAAAAATGCCGGTGTCCAAAGTGCATCATGGGATGTATCAAAGGTTTCGAACGGAAAGTATACGTTTACCATTAAAGCGATAGATCCAAGTAAGAACAAACGTGCAACTACGACTTCCTACACATTAAACAAACCGGCAGCGAAGAATATGACTGGTAGGGTCAATGCTACAAAGTTAAATGTCCGTTCCAAACCCTCCACATCAGGGAAAGTTCTTGGCTCTTTGAAGAAAAACCAAACTGTTACCGTCATTACTAATAGCAGTTCTTGGTACAAAATTAAGTACGGTAAGGAAACAGGTTATGTATATGGAAAATACTTAACGAATGTCCGATAACGAAATCTATCCATGAAAGCCCAAATCAATTTTGGGTGGGCTTGATTATTTAAATGTCTAAAGTGAACCAAAAAATTGAACCTCTCTATAGTTAATTAGGCAACCTTGAGAGCATGAACCCAGTAATCAACTTGGTTCATGCTTTTTAAGTTGACCTAGATTCATTGGTATTTTGAACACCTTTAAATAAAGTCGACCAATATTACTTATGAACAAAAAAGAAACGCTCAAAGAAGATTTAGATACTAAACATTAATTCCTATGTTCAATTATGTGTAAAACAGAGATTTTACGCATAAATAAAATATAGATGTTATCAGTAATGATTTTGTAAACGAACCGAGATATTACGAAGCCCTAACCTTTCACTTGCATTGAAAGGTTGATAAGTGTGAACCTACAAACATTCCTATCGGTGACTAATATTCCAAATTTGAGCGATTTCTTTATTATCAAAAAATGCTTCAATTAAAAATTAAGTAAATAAACATACTTTTACATCCATTCGTTGCAGTTTCTTTAGCAAATTAAAATCCTATAACAATCAAAAAAGTGGCTGCCACTTTAAGGACAGCCAACACTAGTCTAGTTATAAAAAAGGAATTTTTTATTCACTAAAAATCTAATTATTCTAAAGTTTAATACCTAAACATAAATATACACCTAGTATTTTATATTATTAATATAAATGCTTTTAAATTTCCAGCGATTTTATTTAGATTTCCATGTTCGTGCTCCCAAATAAAGACAGGTTCTAACATTATGTTATTTTGAACTTTGAAACATAGTTGTTAATGGTTTGTTTATGTCAATTATGCCTAAACGTGTGTTTTTCCTAAAATGATAGGTCCTATTCCGTGGTTTGGGTTTGGTTCCATTTGCGAAAACAACAGTTTCATTTACGAAACAGCTGATACGTTGAAAATGCCTTCTGTAAAATAAATAGGGAGATTATTCCTTAAAAAACCTCTCCCTGTTTTTTATTTAGCGGCAGTATTTATCCCTTAATGCAAGTGCATATCTAACTGATTGCTCTGCACCTTTTTCTTGATCCTCAATCATTTGTTCTAGAAGTTCTGCTGGCGGATAATAGTAATCCAATGGTTTAATTACATTTAAATCATAAGGAGATTGTTCCACCATAAATGCTCCTTCTCCTACTGCAAAGACTCCACCTGTACCAGGCTCTCTCTTAAAATGGATGGCATACGGGAAGCACATTTCAACGTTGATTCTAGTCAACATTGAATTCTCAATCAATATTTTAAAAGATTCTTCCAAATCGATATTACCAGTCCCAGCAGGTACGCCACATACCATGTAATCTTCGCCATCATGGACGATAATATGATCCTTAAAATGAGTTGTAAAGGCATATGGTGCTAATTTTCTTACAGCATCAACCGGGTCCTCCCATGCCATCATTGCATTCCCGAAATCACAATGAGCACCAACCCAAGGGCTGTTGACTTCCTTAATGATTTGAATCACTTCATCCGTTAACTCTTCCTCGTGATTTTCAACAGCAAGCTTGATTCTATATTTCTTTAATAATGGTACAACTTGTTTAATTTCTTCAGGAGCTCTTCTCAATCTGTCTGGATCATATTCTCCCATGCAGGTATACGTACGAATGACATCCGCTCCAATTCTATGCGCGGCCTCAATGACCTCAGTTAGATGTTTCGGATCGGTTCCATTTGTATCGATTTCAGCGAAAAATCCATACTTTTGAATTTCTTTATTCACCTTGTCTAAGTATTCTGGTTCAAATGATTCTAATGTACCGATTCCTGGTAACTCTGGCCATGGAACAATATTGATCATGACCCCATCTAATCCCAATTCAGCCGTTTTTCTGATAAAACCGAAAATATCCATTCGCCCTGTAATAAACTGCAAGTGAAAGCTTTCTGTCTCTAATCCAATTTTCATGTCTTACACTCCCTTATGTCAATTTATCTTTTGATATAAAATTAAGCATTGAATTGGTTGCCCTCCAGATTTTGTTGGAGTTCTTTTTTCTTGTTTACGATTTTTACTAAATAGCTACTAATAAGTAAACCGATAACTGCAAATGCAATCATGGTCAAAAAGACATGTCGATATCCTTCCATTCCTGGTGATTGATCTAACATGCTTCCATATAGAGTAAAGGCAAACATGGAAGGAGCATATCCTACTAAGCAGGCAATAGAAACTGCGGCACCACTTATTTCTCTTGGGATTCCTACTTCTTCAATAGGAGCAAAGAATACCGCTCTTTGTGAAAAAATGATGGCACCGTAAGCGAGTGTAAAGGTTACGCCAACATAAACATTCAGATGTTGATGTGGCAACAAAATAAAGATAATCATTCCAATGATAGATGCTGCAAAAGCCACCCGCAAATATTTTGATGGAGATTTAAACTTTTTGTCAGCCAAGAATCCCCCTATAGGTCCGCCTAACATTTTTAAACCGTATGAGTTAATGATCCCATATACCCCTATTAAAGCAACAGGTACTCCATAGATGTCTTTTAAGAATGGAACAAAGTACGTCAAACCAATATAAACGGAATATACTGAAAATATAGTGAATGCAACTACCCATATTTCTGGCATTTTTATCGCTTTTAAAGCACCTTTTAATGCTACCTTATTTTTGTTAACTTTTTCGCCTTGCTCATCTACCTCTTTAATTTCATCCTCTTCAAGGAGGAAATACAAAATAATAGCAATCACAATCATGGTAATCGAAAAGAAGAGGATGGCACCTCTGAAACCTGCCACCCCTTCTCCTAACCATTTAAAGATTCCAAGGGCAGCAAACGCTATTACAGTATCTACGATTCCTCTTCCTGCTTCTAGGTATCCAAACATTCTCCCCTGTTCATTTGAATCCCCTAGTAATCTTACAGATTTAATCAAGACGGGCCAAAAAGCAATTTCTGCAAATAATGCGAAAAGTCCCCAAATGACTAATATTTCGTAATAACTTGGAAATGTTGTCAAGTAAAATCCCGTTCCTCCAATCCCAATTAAAGCAACCGGCATCAACTTTTTCTTGGAAAATCGATCTGCTACATACATAGATATGAGGTAACCAAAGGTCTGGATAAAAGCGTAAACAGACAGGGTAAAACCAATTTGTGTGTGTGTCAAATGGAAATAATCCATCATAGGGATATAAAAAGCATCTTTTAACCAAGGGAGTTTAAAGACCGTTCCTCCACCCAGAATTAATACGGCAAGCGTAAACCATTTTTTTTTGTTGTTATTTTGATTAGTCAATAGCATGTCCCTCCTAAATAGATGCTTTAAGAGGTACAGACAACATTTCGGAAAAAATGGACGTTAAGGCTACAAACCTTGATATAAAAGAGAAGCACCCTAACGTTCGTTTTTGATGCAGGATCTAACAAAGCTACTTTTTCTTTGAAAATAGCTGGTTTTCAGACCCAAAACTCAATACCAAAACAAAGTTTCAATAATCTGGACTGAAACCGTTTTTGGGAAGGGCTTAACGTACATAAAAACAGCAAAATCATTGCTGAAATTCGCTTAGCGTACAAAATTTCCGAAATCTTGGCGAGACCCCTTTAAGTAGAAAAATAGATTGAAAAGGCTTACACAAATGGTTAAATTAAACGGTTTCCCCCCCCCCTGCGCGATCATATTTCAATAGGATTATTTGAATGTACTACTACTTATTATTTGGTACACATGCAATGACTTCGATCTCCACTAAAGCCTCTTTTGGTAAGCGAGCAACCTCTACTGCACTTCTAGCCGGATAATTTTCAGTAAAGTACGATTGATATACTTCATTCATTTTCGTAAACGTATTCATATCTTTTAAAAATACAGTTGTTTTTAAGACATGTTGTAAATCACTTCCAGCAGCTTCTAGAATGGCTTTTACATTTTCTAATGATTGCTTCGTTTGTTCTGCAACGGATTCCGGCATTTCATTTGTACTTGGGTTAATCGGAAGTTGTCCAGAAACAAAAAGAAAGTCTCCCATTTTTACTGCTTGAGAATAAGGTCCAATGGCACTTGGTGCATTGTTCGTTGAAATAGCGTTTTTCATCGTAATTGCCTCCTGTAATAAAAAATTATTATGATGATTTTATTTTATTATAATGTATAATTATTATTACAACAACTAAATTTTTAGTAAAGTTGAAATTTTAATAATATTTGTTAAACTAAAATTAACAAATGGAAATTGAAGGTGCGATGAGTGATGGTAGTGACAAATGTAGAAAAGCTGAAACAGTATATTCCAATGGTGCACTTTATTGCTAACATAATGGGGGAAAATTGTGAGGTTGTTTTACACGATGTAACAAACCCTGATCATTCCATTATTGAAATAGTGAATGGACATGTTAGTGAAAGAAAGATTAATAGTCCCATTACGGATCTTGCTTTGAAAATATTAAAAGATGAAAGTTATAAAGATCGAGATTATATCTGCAATTATAAAAGTAGATCAAAAAAGAATAAGACGCTCCGTTCTTCGAGCTATTTTATTAAAGATGAAATGAACAAAATCATTGGCATGATTTGTGTTAACATGGATATTTCCGATGTTATAAACGCTCGCAACATTTTGGATCAATTCATCATGATTGACAAACCCAAAAATGATCCTATAGAGTCATCAAAGCCTACCTTTGATACACATCTTTTTGAGAATTTCGAAGAAAATATTGAGGAACTTCTTTTATCTCTTATTAAAGGGGTTTTAGCAGAGTATGACATTCCACCTGAACGGATGTCATCGCAAGAAAAAATAGAAGTGGTCAAAATACTGAATGAAAAGGGAGCATTTTTACTTAAAGGCGGCGTAAGCGAGGTAGCCAAATATTTAGACGTATCCGAAGCCACTATTTATAGATATTTAAATAAAATCAAATAATCTGTCTGGACCTGTTTAGGGAAAACCTAAAAGATTCGGAGATTCACTTTGCGGTATGTTGTGAATTATTTATTAACCTGTTTCATTTATATCGGGATTTCTCCATCTATCGGTTGAAGTACATTTTCTAAATTACTCCCCTCCCATATTCATACTTCCTATATTGCGGGTAGTGACAGCTTCGCTGTTAGTACCCGAATATGGAAATGTCAAGATTACAATAAGTTATTTAATTTTAATACTTCAAACATACATACCCCCGTCCTTATTAGATGGGAGTAAATGAGTTGTTAAATTTTTTTATAAAGGATACTTTAGCAATAAAGTCGTCTAAAAATCTAGTTTTGTTGTACAATCTGGCCCGATTGCTTAATAAGAAAAAATCCTACATTATCAAAAAACAACCTATAAACGGCCCACTCAGGGTTATAACTCTTCAATCATTACTGATTTCCCCAACATTAAAAGGTTCTCCTGAACCCAATATTAGCGTAAATAAAAAGAACCCATTTTGAAAAAAAGATTGATCAAAGTGGATTCATTTCTTGTGATTTAGTATACAGTTTTTATAGAATAGTTTGATTATTTTTAGAGATCCCTTACATGAACTAAACCAGACCTCCTCGGGTAAGAGTGCAATCTTTCCCTCCATCTATCTGCTTATTTACTCTGTACCACCTTCGGCAGTAAGGACTTTGTTTTGTTTCGCAAACTCATCCAATGATACCTAGCCTTATATGAAGTTCGTGTTCCTCAGACCGGAGGTTTGCCGCTTGCTTCCTTCAGATTCTACGTCACCGTGGACACCCTTGCATTAAGCTAACCACTACTACTGCCTTCATGGTTCGGACTTTCACCCTATAGATTGCACCCATTCCGGGCGCACGAAAAAGCTGTCTTAAGACAGCTCTTCGGATAAATCTTTCGCCCACCTTACTTTTTCATAACGGGGATCCATATTTCACTTCTAAATGTTGGTGAGGTTAAATCTTTATTTTCATTCCAAAGGATTTCGACATGCCTTATATATGGCCGTTCGTTGTGCCATTCGTGATTGTCGCAAGAAGAAAACGACAGATGAAATCATCCCTCGGAACAAGAGATTACGAGAGTTCTATGATAAGAAACGTGAAGAAGGAAAGCCCTTTAAGTGGCTGTGATAGCATGTGCCAATAAGCTTCTAAAATGGATTTATGCACTATACAAAACAACTCGACTTTCCCCAAGATCTAACCTAGTTTAAAAGTATAACTAAATAGCATAAAACTTTCCAAATACAGTTCATTGGAAGGTTATTTAGCATGCACAAATTTAGTATAGCATGAAATATTTTAAGTTTTCATTGAAAAATGTTGACTAACTATTAGCTGGTTTAGTGCCATAAGAAAAAGGCTGCGTCAGCAACCTTGCTTATTGAAGTAAAGCACCCGTTTGTTTAAGAACATCTTTTCACAAACTTATTCATTTTTAGTGACTAAAATATTAATTTCTCAACGACAGTCGTTTAAGTCTTTACCTATACAGGCTTGCTTCAACCTTTTAGTTTTCAGCAAATATTTAATATCTGAGATATTATCATATGATAATTGAATGTGAAAATAATTAATATATTCTAAAACTGCAAAATGCAAATAAATCCTGCAATTGACAATCCCAATACTGGTAAAGAAGGATACCATTTAGAGAAATCAATAGCGAAAGCTAAGAGTGAAATCGCAATCAAGATTATATTGATTTTTTTCAAACGTCGTAACTGTTTAACAGTTTGAATGGGAGTTATAGGTGTATTTTCTTTTCTTAAACGATCCCATTTTTTATACCAATAAATGGTTCCTTGTAATAAAATAAATTCCAAAAGAAGAAATGATGTCCAAAAAGAAAACAATGAATATAATTGTATACTGGGAAATGCAAAGTTATATAAATAACTTATAACAATAAAAACAATTATTGCGTTTCTTTCACCTTTATAAAGGTACGCAAGTCTTTTTTCTAATAATTTCTTCACAGAATCACCTTTATTTCTTTAGCTCTTTTAAACTCCAATATCCAGAATATATTCTACCTTATATTGGAATGTTTTGGAACTATTCTGCCCCTTTAGTTTCATAATAAAAAGGCTCCCTTAGCTCCTCCCTAATTGAATTAGGAATAAACATGGTAGTCTTTTAAACTGATTTTAGTTTTTCTTTTATGGATTGTAATTTTTTGAATTTCTTATCGTAGCTTTGTCTTTCTAACATCTTGTTTACTAATTCAATGGCATCTTTTTTGCGATTTGCCTGCAAATAAGCTTCAACTACCTCGTCAATCCCTTTAGAGTACGGAAACTTTTCTTCTTTTGCTAGTTCAAATGATATATCAAAGTAATCGGTTGCCTTTTTATATTGTTCTAACCTTAAATACATTCTGGCATTAGCTAAATTTAATTCCGCACGTTCCAGATTAGTAAGTGTATCTAATTCTAATGCTTGTTTTCTTAGATCAAGGGCTTTTTCATATTCCTTTTTTTCTTCAAGATAAAAAGATTTGTCATAGAAATGTCCAAACTTTGTTAAAGGTCTTTTGGATTTATAAATTCTATATACGATATAAATTAGAAGTAATAGTAATGCTATCAAGTATTTTTCCCCCTAAGATGGTTGACCGTTCTATTGTGGTTATAAAACCTCCTTTATTGAAGTAAAAGCACCCGTTAGTTTAAGTACATTACTTCACAAAAATGAACTACTTCTCTCCAAAACCATTGCCAAAAACTCACTAAATTTTACTAAACCACCACACAATAAGTATTATACTCGCTCCCCCAAAAACTGTGGTTCCCACTATCCACCAAACTATGGATTGGATAGTTGAACTTTGCTTACTATCCATATTTCTTTTTATATAAGAGAGAACAACAAATCCGATTATGATGAAACCAAGAGTTATCAGAGTATTATACCCACTTTCAATCCCCCTTTTTGGTGTAGTAGATTCTCCTCACTTATTGTGTATGCTTCTACATGGCCTTATTTTTATTTTCCAACTAAGTGTAACCTGTCCAGTACCGGAAATTCTTTCTATTAGTTGATTTTGTTTGTCTTGCATTTTAAAATTCATATTAAGGTTCCTCCTAAGGTTTTGAGTTAGAGTGATGTCTTACTCATATCTTACTGAGGAGCCCTATTTTTTCAAAGCTGAAAAATAACGAACTACAGGAATGTAACCTGCCCCGATAGTTGAATAAAACTTCTGTAATTATTCCTTACTTTAATTTTAAAAAAGGCTTATCGAGGTTCGATAAGCCACTTTTATACATAATGTATTATTTTGATAATGCGATTTTTATATGGGCTAAATGATGCTCTTCGTGCCAAGCTAATTTTGCAACTTTTGTTGCAACTGTTATTATACCGTTTATCTTGTGAGTAAAAGCTCGATCTAATTGCTCTTCAGTTAAACTATATCCTAAAGATACGATGCGCTCATTTATACCTTCTAACATTTTAATAGAACTTTCTACAGGAAGCTTTGTATCCGGTTGAATAGCCCACTTTTCTTCATCAAAAGCTGGTACTGTTGGGTTCTCATCTGTTAAAGCCAGCTTCAAACGTTGATACATGTTCAACTGAGAATCTGCAATGTGATGAACAAGTTGACGAACTGTCCAGCTACCTTCACGATAAGTTCTGCTTAATTCCTCATCACTTAATGAGTCGACAGTTTCTCTTAATCGAATCGTGTAAGTTTCGATTTCCTTTAGCCATTCTTGAAAATTTTCTAAAGTTACTGTTTCAGGAACTTGTAGTTTCCCGATTGGGTATCTTACATCCATTTTCAATCCCCCTTTTCCTTATTCTTTATTTCATTATATTTCGGTATTAACGTTTAATTTTAGTTAATTATATCACTTCAACAAACTGCATCGTAATTCAAAAGCTTATTCAATTAAATGACCCTATAATGAAAAATAGGCGCTTACCCTTGTTTCAGAATAGCACCCTTTAATTGAATAACTAAAATCTGACCTCACTCATAATTTCACTTAAATTCTTATACAACTAATGCACCTGTTATTTTAACAAGACCTTATGATAACTTGGACATAAAATACTGGTCAAAAAGATTGCCATCTATCACTAGTGAGTTTCTTTTTATTCCTTCTACCTCAAACCCCATTTTCTTATATAGGGATACTCCTGCTTCATTTTGGGTGACGACTGTAAGCTCTAACCGTAAGATATTATGAATTATTGCCCATTCTTCTAACCTTTGAAATAGTTTTGTTCCTATACCACGCCCTGTGTATTCTTTTAAAATACCTATAACTAGATAGGCTGAGTGTTTGGTTCTTCTTGTATCTCCGCCAATCACTGCTAAATATCCTACTAACTGTCCACCTTCTTGTTCTGCAACAAGTACAGTTGAATTATTCTCTTTGTCCATTCGTTCCAACCATTTACGTTGTTGTTCAGGAGAACCTTTTCTTTCCCCTGGTTCCATAAGCATAAAATCAGCCTCAGTTTCAACTTGCTTCATTAGCCAATCGAAACTTTCAGCATCATCTGATTTTGCCTCTCTGAGTAACATCAAAATCCCCCCTTAAGTATATCCAATATTATACATCTTATGGAACTAACCTGCCCCGATAGTTTAAGTACATTTATTAACAAACTTTGGTTGTAATTCTATAAAAAAAGGAACTGCTTTCACAGTTCCCCTTTTAGATATTTTCCCAATGAACAATTAATTAGAGCCAGTCTGCACTTTCATCAGCAAACCTTTGTAAGTCATTCATAAAAACACTTGCATGATAACCATCACAAACAGCATGATGAATTTGTAACGAGACAGGTATGAACCATTCATCTTTTATTTGTGAATATTTACCCCCAGTTATAATGGGTAAGAGAAAATCTCCACCATTATTAATATTTAAATTAAATGCTGTAAAAGAACTCCAAGGGATCATAGATATCGGAATATTATTATCTGGTACAGGAGTCTTTGGAAATAAACTACCCGTACCATTGTATTCTTCTACATCTTTTTCATACTGAGAATGAAATTCAGAAAACCTACTTACATTTGGTGACCATATGCTAGAAAATGTGTATGTCTTCTTATCAAAAATTGTATAAGAAGGCAAAATTTCTGACCAATAACCTAAATTCCCTTCTGGGTTAAAACTGGTTTTAAATTCTCGATGGGAATTAACTATATTTGTAACCATAAAAATAAACGCAGGATATAACTTATAATTCTTCTTCTTTAAGTTCTTCATAAGAACAGTAATATTAATTTCATTCGTTATACTGAACGTTGTTTGTATTGTAAATAGTGTTCGAAGTACTCTTTTCGATACCAATTTTCACGATCAATTATATTGAATTTCATATACAACGCCTCCTAATATGTTTTATTTGATTTAGGAGGCTATTTCCTCTGCTTTTTTCATGACAATCATCCTTTTGTAAACTAATTTACACCACCACATTATCAAGTATTCCGACTAAAATCAATTTACAGATATTACTTTCTTCCACTAACTGCCTCGCCCCTCACAGAATATCAAAAGAGGCTCGGATTTAATACATTCCGAACCCCTTTTGTCGACAAACACTGAGGCATGAGCCCGGTAGATTACCGGGTTCATGCCCTCAAGGCTGCCTAATTAAATAAAGTGTCTAACTTTTTGGGTCACTTCAAAGCAGCTCCCTTATTGAAGTAAAGCACCTTATAGTTTAAGTAGAAACCATCACATTCTCTTATTTGTATCATAAAAAAGGATGGAACCAATGCGATCCCATCCTAAAAATCTTTATTGCTTGTGTTCCTTTTCCTCTTGGTGTTTATGCTTCTCTTCCCCTTGTTTGTGTTTCTCCTCTTGGTGTTTATGCTTCTCTTCCTCTTGTTTGTGTTTCTTTTCCTCTTGTTGTTTATGCTTTCCTTCCTCTTGTTTATGTTTTTTATCCTCTTTATTTCCACCAATATCAAATTGTTTATTTTTATTATTTTTTATAACTTGTGGAGCTTCTTCAGGATTTGCACCTTTAATGAACAGTTCATTATTCACCCGGTATACATCACTAGGCTGCTGGAAGCTACTTTTGTCTGTTCCAAACGCTTCCAGCATGGCCTTAAACATTTGGTGCGAGATTTTAGTTGTATTTCCATCCATATAATTACCTGGACCATTTTTAGTATATCCAGTCCAAACCGCCATAGTGTATTGCGGTGTATAACCAGCGAACCAACTATCATTTACCGAACCGGCTGGATATCCATATTGTGCTCTGGTTTTACTGTCAAAATTGGTTGTGCCAGTTTTTCCAGCCACATCTAGTCCAAGGACATTTGCTGTTTTTCCTGTACCAGATTTTACGACTGTCCGTAACATATCCGTCACCAAATAAGCTGTGTGATCATGCATAACACGTTTTGGCTTTTGAGTTAAATTAACAACTCTGCCATCAGGATAAACAACTTTACGAACAAAATGTGGTGTATTGTATTCACCGTTATTTCCAAAAGCACTATATGCCCCTGCCAACTCTAATGGATTAACCGTATTACTTCCAATCGCATATGATTCGTACACCTTATTATTATTAAAAGTAATACCCAGATTTTCTGCAAAGTTTTGTGCTTTATCCATCCCTACTTCTTGAAGGGTAAGGAGTGCTGGAATATTGTATGACCATTGAAGTGCTGTTCTAATCGACAACTTTCCGTGATATTGATGATCCCAGTTAGAAATAGATTGACCATTTGAGTAGGTTATCTCATGATCATTAATTTGGTGTGCTGTAGACCATTTTGAATTTTCAATAGCCGGACCATAATCAAAGACTGGCTTGAAAGTAGATCCTGGTTGACGTTTAATATCAACCGCAAAGTTGTTGCCTCGGAAGGAAGCTTTATATTGGTTTCGACCGCTTCCAATAGCTCGTACTTCTCCTGTTTTTGTATCTAAAAATACGAAGGCTCCTTGAAAATTTTCATTTGGATAAGAAATAATCGTATCGGTGTTCATCATTTTGTCCGCAAAGGTCTGAGCTTTTGGATCTAGCGTCGTATAAATAGATAATCCATCCGAACTGATATTTACATTTTTCAGCTTTCCTTCAACTTCTTTTACAACAGCGTCCAAAAACGCCTCGTACGGCATTCCCTGCTTTTTCGTTTTTGGAACAAGTCCTGATGTAACTGGAACCTTCTTTGCATCCTCCAATTGCTTTTTCGTAATATACCCTTGTTTATACATAGCTTCTAAAACAATATTACGACGATCTGTTGCAGCTTTCACATGTTCGGGTTCAGTGGGATCATAATAACTTGGACTCTGTGGGAGCCCCGCCAGCATAGCGACCTCTGGTAGCGTTAGTTTATTTAGATGATCGGCATCGATTCCGTAGTAATTTTCGGCGGCGGCTGCTACACCATATGCCCCGTCTCCAAGGTAGATCTTATTAAAATACATCATTAAGATTTGATGTTTGGAATACTTTTGCTCAAGCTGATAGGCCAAGCTCCATTCCTGTACCTTTCGCTTTATTGTTTTCTGAGGTGACAAAAAGGAGTTTTTAATGACCTGCTGTGTAATCGTACTTCCGCCTTGAGATCCGAAATCCCCTTTTAGGTTCTTGAAGATTGCTCTCGCAGTTCCTTTTATATCAATGCCATTGTGTTCATAAAAATGTGCATCCTCCGTGGCAATGAAAGCATGTTCCAACATTTTTGGAACTTGAGAATACGTAATTTTTGTACGTTTTTCTTTACCATATTCGTAAAGGAAATTCCCGTTTTTATCGTATAATTTGGTAGAAAGTGGATCGACTAGTTTTGAAGCATCTATTTTAGGTGCATCCTTAATCATTGCTGCAACCGTAACTGCCCCTATTCCAATTGAAACAACACCTAACAGTAAGCACCCAAGTAAAACTTTTTTCAAGAAAGACCTTCTTTTAGGGGAGTTCTTACCTTTTTTTTGATCTTGTTTTGTTTTTTCCACTTGTTTTCGTTCCTGACGAGAACGATACGTTTCTGACATTAATCTTCTCTCCCATATTCAAGGTTACTCAACAAAATTGAAGAAAACTATGCAAAGAAATAACCTTTTATTTACTCACTAGTCATTGATGATCAGTATGGTATTTAAAACAATGCATTTCATGGAAAACCTGTATATAACGTATTAAGGAAGAATTTATCCTATACTCTCCTTGGTCGGTTTTCGCAATAAAGTAATTACTTCGTACTATCTTATCTAATACATCTTGTAGAACGTCTTCCTTCTTTACATCTGGCCCTTTTATTATTTTTTCTCGTTTAATATCATTTTCCAAGGTATAACAAACAATAAATTTCTTCAAATTAAATCCCCCTTTCGAGAACCACTTCTGATTGTCTTAAGTAGGGAAACACGTCTACTTATTTGAAGCGAATAGTCTTAAAATTTATATACTGAATAAGAATGCAATTATCGACCAGCTTTGTCTTTCAAAGACGTTATACATGCAAATACCCATGTTGATAAAATGATGGATAACATTCCTACTATTTTTGAAAAATACCTTTGTGCACCATCTATAAATATTTCATGAATACCATAGATACAGCCTAAAAAGATCAAAGCGTGCAAATTTCATTTTTTTCAGTCCATTTATATTAATTCGAAAGGAACCTTAGTAATAAGGGGGCAAAGACATTTAATCCTCGATTCCCCCCTCTATATAAAGACCAAATCTGCACTTTAGTCATAAAAAAAGCCACCAATTATGGCAGCTGGATTTTTCCCATTTATAAGCACATTCTCGTAATAACCTGGATAACATCCCCATCTATAGACCATAATAGGAATTATCCAAGAGACACCCTAAGGATCTTGGTGCTTGTCTGAATCCATCCTTGAAGCTTTTCAGGGTTGGATTTTTATTTTTTTACTTTTCTTAGCTAAATAATATTTCTCAAGAGCGACTTAAAAGAGAGCTCGATTTTCAACCCGTCTTATGGCACTAATGAATTTACATTTTTAGTAAAATAGAGTTAAATTATAACATGAGTAAATATTTTACAAGGGGAAAAATATGAAAAATTCAAAGTTTGATTACAACCTAGTTACACTTTTACTTTTGCTATTTATAACTAGTTGTATAGCTATTCACACTGCTCAAGAATTTGGTCAATACGAAGGGGATTTTTTATTTAGACAAGTAACTTGGTATTTTATAGGTTTCGGTATGATTTTAGGAGTTATGTATTTGGATTCTGAACAAATATTTCGCTTGAATTGGTTTTTTTACTCGCTTAGTTTATTTCTATTAATTGCATTAATTTTGTCGCCTGAGTCAATAGCACGAGAAATAAATGGAGCCAAAAGTTGGTTTCAAATTCCTGGGATTGGGTCTCTTCAGCCAGCTGAGTTTACTAAAATATCTTTAATAATTTGTTTAAGTTACTTAATACAAAAACATCATAATAAATATGAAGACAAAACTTTGAAAACGGATTTTTTTCTATTAATTAAGATGGGGGCTGCAACACTTCTTCCAATACTTTTAATTATGAAACAACCAGATTTAGGTACATCTTTAGTATTAATGTGTATTTTTATAGGGATATTATTTGTTTCAGGAATATCATGGAGAATAATTGGTGGTATTTTTATTATTGGAGGATCAATTGTAAGTGGAATTTTGTACTTAGTTTTTCTTCACCCTGAAATTCTCCGTTTAATGGGGATAAAAATATTTCAATTAGGAAGGATTTATGCTTGGATTGATCCAGAGTCTTATAAATCAGGAGAGGGCTTTAACTTAATCAAAGCCTTGCTTGCCATAGGATCAGGTGGAGTTTCTGGTTATAAAGGAAGCGGGGTATATGTTCCTGAAGCACACACAGATTTTATATTTAGCGTTATTGCTTCTAAATATGGATTCCTAGGATCTAGTATTTTAATAACAATTTATTTCTTCCTTATTTCGGGCATGGTGAAATTAGCGTTAGATGTCAAAAATAGTTTTGAATCTTACCTATGTGTAGGTGTGGTTTCAATGATTTTTTTCCATATTTTCGAGAATATTGGAATGAACATAGGTTTACTACCTATAACAGGGATACCCTTACCTTTTATAAGTTACGGAGGCAGCTCATTAATGGGGAATATGTTAGCAATAGGATTAATTTTTTCAATAAGCTATCGAAAAAGAGCATTTATGTTTGGCTAATTTGAAATAACAATAATTTTTTAAAAAGTGAAGTTATCAAAAGAAACCTACTAAAAAGAGGCCATTTATTTGTTATGAATTATTAAAGACACTAAATGACTTTAATACATTGTCGGTTTCTTCTTCTGTAATCCCAATATAGCGCAGGGTAACGGATAGATACGAATGATGAAGGATTCGTTGCAACATGGCAATAGCCTTCATGAACTTGTAAAACCAATTACCACACGTTTTCGGTAAGGTATGATTGCTGACATGCTCTACGCCAGCGAACTCTGGAGTCTTATTTAACTGCCGTTAGGCGAGAGTAAAACATTCTTAATCAACTAAACGGGTGCATTAGCTGATGATCGGAGCTGTCTTTAAGGCAGCTCTTTTTTATGCAAAAAGGGGCTACAAGTATTGATAATTTCATATAATATCCACCTTTTTTCTATTTCCATCTATTATAATTAAGGCAAGGAAATTTTTTGCTAATTTATAAAAGTGTAGCTTTGAAACAATGTTTTATCAAATTAATCCAAGAAACCTGATAAATGAATAAATAGAAAGGGCATGTTTTGAAAAAAGATTAATCAAAACATGCCCTTATACTATTTAATTGGATTTTTTATATAAGTTGATCATTTTTTGTGTTCCATAATGGAGCAATTACAAACTCTCTGGTAAGTAACGGTTATGCAAATTCTACTTTTTTATCAGCAAAAACAAATCGCCTTTAGAAGTTTCTAATTTTGTCGATATCAACTCAGAATTTGTAGA
This sequence comes from Peribacillus sp. SIMBA_075, assembly GCF_046534585.1. NCBI lineage: Bacteria > Bacillati > Bacillota > Bacilli > Caryophanales > Bacillaceae > Peribacillus > Peribacillus sp. SIMBA_075. The sequence goes on from NZ_JAWRYN010000032.1 coordinate 22,682, forward strand.
TATTTCTCGGGAAATTGTTGAAATTTGAAAATGGTTATTCCGAAAAGTTGGAACAAAGGAATTTCCACTTTTGATTTGGTTCCCTTAGGTTTAAATAGTTATTAACGAAAATTAACACCTGAAGATCGTATAGGAGACTAAAAAAAGGGAGTGAAACCTTTTTCTTATTGCAGTAATGTTTCGTAATGGGTTTTTTGTTGTTCAGTTTTAAGTTGTGACATATCGTTATCGTTTGTCAGTTAGAGGTTCATTTCACGCATAGCTGCGAGTTCATTGGTTAATAACAATAAGATCTCTTTTAATTGAATGAGAATATGGGTTAAATATATTGTCATATGTATCGGGTATCGCTATCTCTTTTAAAAGCCTAATTTTGTCGATATCTACTCAGAATTTGTAGATATTTCTCGGGAAATTGTTGAAATTTGAAAATGGTGATCCCGAATAGTTGGAACAAAGGAATTTCCACTTTTGATTTGGTTGCATAATGTTTTTTTGTTATTCAGATTTATGCTGTGACAAATCGTTTGTCAGTTAGAGGTTCATTTCACGCGTAGCTGCGAGTGAGTTCATTGGTTAAAAACATTAAGATCCCTTTTAATTGAATGAGAACATGGGTCAAATATATTGTCATATGTATCGGGTATCGCTATCTCTGTTTCATTGGTTCCTTCTAATCTTTCTATTTCTTGATCCAAGAGTCTTTAGCTCTATCGTTTAGAGGGCTACCCGTATCGCATAACGCTATAAGCGCTTCGATGTCGGATTGAACGAAGATATGCCAATCGCCATCTTAACAGCTCCTATCCATTTCGCTCAGTGGATTTTGCCTCTCTATTTCTTATGCCACTTCCTTGGAAAAGGCTGCTCATTCATTCGGATGAATATCCTATCGTATATTGGACCTCCCTTAAGATGAAGGTTCTGTGGATTTATTTGTATGTTATATCGCCCAGCGATACGAAACACACAAAAGAACCGATCAGCCCCTTTCTTGAGGAACACTATTAAGGACATGGATCTTTCTGGAGCTGGAAACCGTTGTTTTAAGCTGAGACATATCGTTTGTCAGTGGATGTTCATTTCACGCGTAGCTACGAGTTCATTGGTTAAAACAATTAAAATCTCTTTTAATCGTTTGGGATTATGGGTTAAATTATCATATGTATCGGGTATCGTTATCTCTGTTTCATTAGTTTCTTCTAATCTATCTTTTTGTAGGTACACAAGGTCCTGGCCGTATCCTCTATGGGAATGTCCGTATCGCGTAACGCTATGACCGCTTCGATGTCGGATTGAATAAAGATAGGCAATCACCATCTTAAAAACTCATATCCGTTTCATTAAGTTCTGACCATACTTTTGACAGTGGGTGTTGCATCCCCATTTCTTCTTCCACTACCTTAGAAGAGATACTCGTTCATTCGGATGTATATCATGTTTTTGATATCGAACACCAAGTTATATCGCCCAGCGATACGAAACACACAAAAAAAGAACCGATCACCCACTGTCTGGAGCAACTCTATTAAGGATGACTCTTTTTTTGAATGCAGTTTTCAACCGCCTCAACTCCATTTTATCAAACATGTTTTTTTGCTTGCCTCAAATTGTGATTTTGTTTTAGATGCATATCGCTTAAACAAATCTCCAATGAATTTCAATTGAGCCTATGTTTGCCTCTGGTAGAACTTGCGAAACATTGGTATCGCCGAGCGATTACATAGTAGGCACCAAATCCTGTAAAGTTGAAATACTCTTTCTTAATTCTGTGTTTCAGCTATGCGAATCATATATGTCACTATGCTTTTATCCATCATTATATATAAAAAAAGATTTATCAAATGTTTCTACATCAATAAATTGCTTCCACAAATCATTAATCAGTTAGGCAAAAAAAACATGACAGTCACCTTATTTTCTGAATATGGAGAAAAGCCCCCACCATTTTTCTGAACGTTTTTGTATCGCTTCTTCTAAACGTTTATTAAATTCATTTTGTGAACTCCAGTCTTTTTTCTGTTCGTCCCGCATATTTTGTATTTCTTTTTGTAAGATTTCACTTTTTTGTTTTTCTTGCTGCAGCAATGTTTCGTAATGGATATTTTGTTGTTCAGTTAATTGTTCAATTTTAGTATTAGTTCTTTGCGCTGAATTTCCAATACTAGAACTTATAACATGATGATCTTGCTGGAGCCGGGAAACCTTTGTTTTAAGCTCTGACATATCGCTTGTCAGTTGGACATTCATTTCACGTGTGGCTGCGAGTTCATTGACTAAAAACATTAAGACCTCTTTTAATTGATTGGGGTCGTGGGGTAAATTTTCATATGTATCGGGTATCGCTATCTCTGTTTCATTGGATCCTTCTAATCTTTCTTTTTGTTGAAATACAAGGTCTTTAGCTGTATCGTCTAGGGGCTTGTCCGTATCGCGTAGCGCTATAAGCACCCCGATGTCAGATTGAACAAAGATACGTCGATCTCCATCTTTCAAAAACTCATATCCATTTCTTTCTAAGATTTGACCATACTTTCGAACAGTGGGAGTTGCAATCCCCACTTCTTCTGCCACTTCCTTGGAAGAGAAAGCTCGTTCATTCGGTTGTATATCACGTCGCATATCGGACCTCTTTTCTATAACTAGTTGTATCTGTAGTCTACCTGACCTTAAATTTTCTGTCTAGATAAGTTTAGCCTATTCAGAAGTTGTTAGGGATACCGATAAGATTTCCTTTTCCTTTCTTCTGTTTCCCTATACGATTAGATCCTCTATTCGCTTACCTTCCTTCTCTTGCATAGCCGCTATCTCCTATCTATCTTTATCCATTGTGGGTGTTACACCTGGTTGGTCTTGGCGCCTTGCCCCGTGCCAAGCATGGGTGGGGTTGATAGAAATTCAACAGCGATTAGGACATACAGATATTCAAACAACGATAAACTTCTATGCTCATACGACTGACTACATGAAAGAAAAGGCCTCCCAGCAGTTCAATAAACTGATGGAAGACCTTCACTTTAAAAATATTTACATGTTAGGTGAGCATCCATTTCTAAATCCTCGTTAAACCCCTATATTTCAAGGGATTTAAGCAATTATTACATTATGCCGCCCGTATGGTGAGAGTGTGTAATATTTTTAACGATATGTGCTAAAAATGTGTTATAGCAAGGTTTTTGCTAATCAGTGGTGTAACATCTTTAACGTTATCGTTTTCCGCTTGATTGCGTTAACAAATTGTTAGCGTGTCTTTCCTTACAAACATTCTTCATTTTTCCTTTCGAACTTACCAAATAAAGTTTCCGTATGAACTTTATGCGAATGCCATTTAAAAATTAGAATCCATTTTCTACTAACCATTTCATAATGCTTTCTCTCTTGTCTTAATATCATTATGCATGCTCTACAGATGGCGACTCTCTGCAGATGGCCGCCAGAGCCTTGAGTGATCGTATTATCTGCAAGCTTTTCAATTCCGATATACCGCATTTTTATCCGCATCTTTTGATACAAGAGCAGGAAACATAACATTGTCAATCAATGACAGATTTTTCACAAGTTTATCAAATTTATTCATTTCAAATTCATGAACGCTTATTGAGAGATGGCTGTTTCTTTTGTCACTTTCTATCACTGCCAGTTTGTGTGAAAGACTCCTGCTAAATCACGTCGTTCATAGGTATGTGCACCAAAATAATCACGTTGTGCTTGCAAAAGGTTAGCATTTGAGATGCCTTTTCGATAACTATCGTAATAAGTGAGTGAAGCGCTTAAACATGGAAACGAGATACCGGAGTTTATTCCCTCACAGACAACCTTTCGCAATCCTACCTGGTAATCCGTAACCTTTTCGGCAAAATATGGTGAGATTAATAAATTAGCCAGATTCGGCTGCTCTTGATAGGCTTCGCTAATGACGTTTAAAAATTCTGCACGAATGATGCAGCCACCGCGGAAAATCAGCGCAATATCCTTTAAAGGCAAATCCCAGCCGTAAAGTTCAGAAGTCATTTTATATTGAGTAAAACCTTGCGCGTATGCACAAACTTTTCCCATATATAATGCTTGTCTAATATAGTCAATCCACTCATTTTTATCTAATTTTTGCTGATCGTTCTCAGGGCCTGTTAGAATATGTTCTGCATTGACCCGTTCTTCTTTTAAAGCGGAAATGTAACGAGCAAACAAAGACTCTGTAATAATCGATGCTGGTATTCCGTTATCAATAGCTTGCATGCTGGTCCATTTGCCTGTACCCTTTTGTCCTGCTTTATCAAGAATCACATCGATCAAGGGTAAGCCCGTTACTTCATCTTTTTTCCTTAAAATTTCAGCAGTGATTTCGATTAAATAACTTTTCAGTTCGCCTTGATTCCATGTTTCAAAGATGCCCGCAATTTCATTAACTTCAAAATGCAGCTTTTCTCTTAAAAATGTATAGGCTTCGGCGATTAATTGCATATCTGCATACTCAATCCCGTTATGTACCATTTTTACAAAATGACCTGCTCCTTTTGGACCGATATAGGTACAGCAAGGGTCATCATTTACTTGTGCTGCGATTTTTGTCAGAATTGGAGCTACTTTTTCATAGGCGTCTTTATCTCCACCCGGCATGATTGAAGGTCCTTTTAACGCCCCGACTTCTCCACCAGAAATACCAATTCCCAAATAACTGATTCCTTTAGATTTCAATTCATCATATCTGCGTTCAGTATCTTCGTAATGGGAGTTGCCGCCGTCCATGATAATATCGCCTGATTCAAGATGAGGAAGCAATGAATTGATCACCGAGTCGATCGGCTTGCCCGCAGTCACCATTAGAAAAATCTTTCTTGGCGTTTCCAGTGACTGAACAAAGTCCTGGATTTCGTAATACGGATGGAGCGACTGACTGTCCAATTCAGCAACAAGTTGATCCGTTAAATCTCTTGTGTAGTTATAGACAGCTACTTTTTCCCCCTTACTAGCCATATTTAAAGCGATATTACTGCCCATTACCCCTAAACCAATGACACCAATTGAATTGTACATTTAATTTTCTGCTCCTTCTATGTAAGAATAATAGGCAGTAAATCCCTACTATAAGTGGGGATTTACTGCCGGGAAAGGCCTATACAAATAAGCTTAGTAATAGAATAAACCCTAATCCGGCTACTGAAATAATCGTCTCAAGCAAGGTCCATGTTGCAAATGTTTCTTTCATGCTTAAACCAAAATACTCTTTAAACATCCAGAAGCCAGCATCGTTAACGTGTGAAGCGATTAAACTTCCCGCTCCTGTAGCAAGTACAACTAGAGCAAGGTTAACGTCAGTCTGACCTAACATCGGAATTACTAAACCAGCTGTCGTTAAGGCAGCAACGGTAGCAGATCCTAAGGAAATACGCAGGATTGCCGCGATGATCCAGGCAAGCAGGATTGGTGATAATGATGTTCCTTTGAATAATTCAGCTACATAGTCACCTACACCGCCATCGATCAATACTTGCTTGAAGGCTCCCCCGCCCCCTATGATTAAGAGCATCATTCCGATATGCAAGATTGCTGAGGTACAAGAATCCATAATATCTTTCATTGGAATCTTTCTTGCTAATCCCATTGAATAGACCGCAAATAATAAGGAAAGCAACATGGAAGTACCGGCTTCGCCAATAAAACGGATAGCTGCCAGTAAACCATTATCCTCAAATCCCATTGTTTTTTGCATCAAAGTGATAATCGTAGCAATTGACATTAATATAACCGGAAGTAAAGCGGTAAATACACTGATTCCAAATCCAGGTGTGTCTTCAAGTTTAAAAGATTTTTGTTCTCCTAAAGAGGCAATGCTGCCTGTTTTCGTAAATGAGTCAGGTACTAATCTTTTAGCTATCTTTGTAAATACTGGTCCAGCTAAAATAACGGTTGGTACCGCAATGATGAAGCCGTACAATAAAACCTGACCAATGTCTGCACCATATTCACCAGCGATAACGGTTGGTCCCGGGTGCGGCGGTAAGAAACCGTGAGTCACGGATAATGCCGCTACCATTGGAATACCAAGATATAATATCGAAACTTTTAATTCTCTTGAAATCGCAAATACGATTGGAATTAATAATACTAATCCCACTTCAAAAAATAACGCGATACCGATAATAAATGATGCTGCTACGACTGCCCATTGAATATTCTTTTCACCGAATTTTTTAACAAGGGTCATGGCAATGCGCTGCGCGCCCCCTGAATCTGCGATTAACTTACCCAACATCGCTCCAAGTCCAAAGATTAACGCTAAGTGACCAAGTGTTCCGCCTAATCCTGCTTCAATGGTTTTGACAATTCCATCAAGTGGCATCCCAAGTGCTAAAGCCACTCCAAACGACACAATGATTAAGGAAATAAAGGTGTTTAATTTTAAGCCCATTATTAAAATTAATAAAGCGACAATTCCTAAAGCGACAATAACTAATGGCATCGTAATTCCTCCATGTCTTTACTTTGCAGCATTTATTAAGTTTCTTTGATAATTCGCAACCTGTGTATATTCGTTTTCCAATACCCTTGATAGGTTAATAAAAATCGGCAGTAGTTGCCTATATTCTTTTACAGAATCAGCTATCGGTGTGTGCTTGTGGGTATTGCCTATCATTTCTGAAACTACTTCGAAGGACTCAATTTCCCCGGTGGCATATAACCCCAATATACAAGCACCCAGGCAGGAACTTTCGTAGCTTTCCGGAACCACGACTTCCGATTCGAAGATATCGGACATCATTTGCCGCCAAACAGCCGACCTAGCGAAGCCACCCGTAGCTTGGATTCGGGTCACGGGACCGTCCATGCATTCGGTTAAGGCTAAAAATACTGTGTATAAATTGTAAATGACTCCCTCTAGAGCCGCTCGAATCATATGTTCTTTCTTATGCGACAGTGTTAATCCGAAAAATGAACCCCGTACGTCCGGATTCCATAATGGTGCACGTTCACCTGCAAGATATGGATGGAATAACAATCCATCAGCCCCTGGTCTTACACGTTCGGCAATCTTGGTTAAAACTTCATAAGCGTCGATTCCGAGTCTTTTAGCTGTTTCTACCTCGGATGAAGCAAATTCATCGCGAATCCAGCGGAGGACCATCCCGCCATTGTTTACCGGCCCGCCAATCACCCAATGCTTTTCCGTTAAAGCATAGCAAAAGATTCTTCCTTTTTCGTCTGTTTTCGGCTCGTCAATAATCGTCCGAATCGCACCGCTTGTCCCAATCGTGACAGCGATTTCACCTTTCCGGATTGCGTTTACGCCTAGATTTGAAAGAACACCATCACTTGCCCCAATGACGAAAGAGGTTTCTGGGTCAATCCCAATTTGTTTGGCTAAATCCGGATCACAGTTGTTAAAAATCTTTGTTGTTGGTACGAGCGCAGATAATTGACCACGCGTTATTCCAGCAATTCTTAGGGCTTCCTCATCCCAATCCAAATTTTTGAGATTCAACATGCCCATGGATGACGCAAGGGAATAATCGACAACATATTGATCAAAGAACTTTTTAAAGATATATTCTTTAATCCCGATGTACTTTTTAACTTTGGTTGCAATCTCTGGGCATTCATTTACAATCCAGGTGATCTTGGATAATGGTGACATCGGGTGTATAGGTGTTCCGGTTCGTTTATAAACTTCATGCCCATCTAATTCATCTTTTATTTTATGGGCCCAAGCTTCACTGCGATTATCTGCCCAAGTGATACAAGGGGTTAGCGGCTGGTCATTTTCATCCATAGCTATAACACTATGCATCGCACTGCTAAATGAAATGAATGATAGTTTTTTATCTGAATGCTGTTTCGTTATATTTGAAAAGGCTTTCAAAACAGCCTGAAAAATCTCCTCAGGGTCTTGTTCCGCCGTTGTCATATCAGGTGTGTAAAGAGGATAACCAATATTCTCTTGCTGAATGACATCGCCTTTTTTCGTAAATAAAACAGCTTTTGTACTTGTTGTACCGATATCTACACCTAACATATAGCTAGTCATTTTCTTGTTCGACCCCTTTTGAAAGCATCTGTTGGGACATCCATAAGTCTTCAACTTTCTCTTGAACATCATCAAAATTTTTATGTAACGACTTAATCATAAGGTCTCGATCTTTTGTTTTGATCGCATCAATATAAAGTTGATGATTATTTATGATCCGTGTAAAGTCTTCATACTTTTCTTTAAAACGACTCCGCATGGATAGAAGAATCAAACTTTCCATCACAGATTTTAAATTATCCCAGATCATCAGGATGTAGGAATGATTGATGGACCGAATAATTGTTTCATGGAATATGACATCCTGATTGGAAAACTCATCAGCATCTCGGTATTTTATGGAAATTTTCATCATTTCTAATATTTTACTAAGTTCCATTACTAATTCATTCGTGTCCATTCTTACTAGCCGTTCAAATACAAACGTCTCGATGAGTAAACGCACATCATAAATTTCTGCATATTCTTTTTCTGTTAAACCAATGACAACCGCACCCATTCTTTCTAATCGGATGATATTTTCAGATGCCAGTATTTTTAACGCTTCACGAATGGGTGAGCGGCTAACACCGAAATCAGCAGCTAATTTATTTTCGGATAGGATGGTACCGCTTTCAATCATACCCGAAATAATACGCATTCTAAGTTCAGATGTTACACGATCACCAGCTGAAGCTTTTGAAAGCCATTTTACAGGATAAAGAAATTCCTTTGATTCGACCATAAATTCACCTTCTAATAGAGTTCAAGTACACTTGTATACAAGTATTATAATCAAAAAAATTAATAATGCAAGCGCTTTTTTTTTTGAATTTAACTAGATTCTCGTTAATAAAAGTCAAAGTTTATTGGGGAGTTTGGAAGGTTCTAGTGCAAAAATAATGAAATAGAAACATAGAATGGTAATATCCTGTTAACTTTAGGATTAAGCACCTACTCTGAACAACTTATGAATCCCAAATCAACCTCATTTTGTGCAGACTTTGCCTGTTGATGAGATTGATTTTTTTTAAACCATACGCTTACTTCGATACCACTCAAAATATAGGTGGCTGTTCGAAACGATTTCATTCCCAACATGGAATTTTGTCTTCACTGACAACAAATAAGAAAAGGCCTCCCGTCAGTAGACTGTGGGAGGCCTTCTACTTTAAAGATATTCACATGTTAGGTGAGCATTCATTTCTGAATCCTCGTTAAACCCCTATATTAAGGGATTTAAGCGATGATTACATATCTATGTCGCCTTCATCATACTGGGCGTCAACCTCTGGGTTATAGTAAATCAGTTACATACACTGTTAATTTCTAAAGGAGGCATAATAACATGAATGAAACACATGTGAATTGGTTTGATGTAGGATATCAAATTACTATATTCATATTCATGGTTGCTTTAATTTCTTTCATTGTCTATTTGGTAAAAAGAAAAAAGCGTAATAAAAAATCTAACTCTTAATATCCAAGTTTAGAGATATAGTGGCTCAAGACACACTGGAAACGCCTTTAAGGCGGTGAAATATAGCCAAAGTTTTTCTTTACTTCACCATCGATATCGAAATCAGGCAGTTCCCGTAAACAACCATCTCCTAATGTCCCTTCTAAAAACTCCCTGTTTTTATCATTCGAGGCCATCCAGTGTTCGCATTGAGCAATGGTGGCTAGTTCTTTTAGATGGAATTGTGCTTTTGAATGAAGAGAAAGGCTTTTCGTATCGATCGGAGAAGAAATTCAATCCTAGTTATTCTGATAATAACCGCTAACCACTGGTATTCAAAAAGTCCCGCAAGACTTCATTCTGCGGGACTTTTTTGAAAGATGCCTTTCTCTTATCAAGGACTATTTTTTATTTTGTGGTTCTGGAAGCATGGTAGAGATGGATAAAGGATAGAGGACATTAACACCAGGAATTAAAGATTCTAATGTCCTCTAATGCTTAACCAAAAAGAATTTTATTATTTCCGCTAAAGTTTAAATGTAAAAGTTACAGGTGTCTTGGGGTTACCCGTTATTCCAGAATATGGCCCAATTGTTGAATAAAGATCAGACAGCACTCTTCAACTAAACTGCCCCGTTAGTTGTATAAAGGAGTATCGCCAACATTTCGGAAATTTTGTACGCTAAGCAAATTCAAACATAAAAAAGTCGAATTCCCTGTACGTTAAGGAACCGACTTTTTTATTTGACTTCTTCAAGTAAAGCACCCGATAGTTTAAGAAGAAATCTTTAAAGTTGGAGGTCTAAATCATTTAAAGTCCCATTCAATATTTATCTGATTTTCTCCGCCAACTCTAAAATAATTCCCTCTGGACCACGAACGTAGCATAACTTATAACTTTCTTCATATTGCTGTATCTCACTAAAGATTTCCGTGCCTTTCTTTTTCAATTTTGCAACAATAGCTTCAATATCTTCAACAGCAAAGCAAATATGTCGGATACCCAGCGTATTTGCCAAAGGTTGCTGAATATCTTTTTCATCTGACGGCGTATAAAATTTGACTAGCTCTATCCATGCCTGACCATCTGGCATCCCCAATCCTACACATGCCGTTTTAACATCATTAAGCCCAACTATTCTGTCCAACTGTTCTCCATCCAATTCCCATTCCGCTTGTACTTCAAGTCCTAAATCAAGAAAAAACGCTTTAGCCTCTGAAAGATCATTTACGTTTATACTCACATGATCTATTCTATTGATCTTCATATCTCATACCTCCTATATTCCTGTTATTTTCAATACCTGTATTCGTGTAAAGTTTGTTTGAAATTCTAATTCGCTTAAAACAGAAAATATCCTTCTTCAACAAACCTGCCCCTTTAGTTGCATAATCGAGTAGGGAGAAAATAAGTTTATTTTCGCCCCTCTCACAACACCGTACGTACGGTTCGCGTATACGGCGTTTCAATTTAAATCACAGTGTGTACTTTTAGATAATGTTCTAAAGCAGAGGACACAAGCGTGAGCAGATGGAATTGAAAATGAAACAACGGTTAGTATATGAGAATCAAGATTTCATTTTTGCTGAAAACATCGGGCATCCAAGGGTTATGAAGCAAGTGGTATTGCGTTTACAGCGTTTAATGAAGCATTTGGATGTAGACAAGCACATCACTCCACACAGCTTAGACATACCCACACATCCCTTCTCATTGAAGCTGGGGCAGGCGTAAATGAGATTCAAGAAAGATTAGGGCATTCAGACTTAAATACACCAATGATATTCCACAAAGCACGGCCATATACAAAAAAGCTCGACCCAAAAGGCACATTATATGCCTTTTGGGTCAGCTCCTTTTCTCATTATTTCATCAGCTTTGCTACTGGCTTCGAAAGAAGCAATAGTACAATACCTAAACCAATTGTTACAAAACCAATTACACTGAAGATTTCCAGGTAACCTAAAGACTGCGTATATGCAGCTAATTGGCCGGCTACCATATTAGCTACCGCGGAACTTGCCAGCCATACTCCCATTAGAAGAGAGGCAAGCTTGATTGGAGCAATTTTGCTTACCATTGATAAGCCAACTGGTGAAATCATTAATTCGGCTAATGTATGAAGGAAATACGTTACAATCATGAACAGGATATTTACTTTCAGCGCTGTATCGTTTCCTGTATACATAACAGCAGGAAGCAGTACTAAGAAACCTAAACCAACAGTGACCAAACCAAGAGCCATCTTCGTTGGAGTTTTTAAGTCACCGCGTTTTGAGCTGCCAAGCTTGTACCATAAAGCAGACATGATTGGCGCTAAAATCACGATGAATAATGGGTTCAATGATTGGAACCAAGCAGTCGGAACCTCAAAACCAAATACAGTCCGATCAATTTGGTCATTAGCGTACAATGTCAATGAACTTCCTGCCTGCTCGAAAGCGGCCCAGAACGCAATAACGAAGACTGCCAAAATCACGATTGCCGCTGTACGTTTTTGTTCTCTTTTCGTTAACGGTGCAGCTGATTTTTGACCAGCTGTAACTTCCGGTTTACCAGTAGGTTCTTTACCGATATCGCCTAAATAACGATTGCCTAATAAGTTGAAAACTAACTGCCCTACAATCATGCCAATTGCTGCTGTCAGGAACCCATATTTATAGCTCATAAGTCCAACTATTAATGGTGCGAAGAAAGCCCCAACGTTAATACCCATATAGAAGATGGTGAAAGCTCCATCACGACGCGGATCGTTGTCTTCATAAAGATCACCAACAATTGTCGAGATGTTTGGCTTGAAGAAACCATTACCGACAATCAATAAACCAAGACCAATGTAAAGCGCCGTCAAACTCTGACTTGCGAATAGCGAAAAGTTACCAAGCGCCATTAAAATGCCACCAATCGTAATCGCCAATCTTCTGCCTATGAAACGGTCAGTTAAGTATCCGCCAATCATTGGCGTAATATAAACGGCACCAGTAAAGAATCCGTATATGCCCATAGCCGTAGATTTGTCGACTCCAAGCCCGCCGTTTACAACAGTTGCCGTTAAGTAAAGAACAAGGATTGCCCTCATTCCGTAATAACTGAAGCGCTCCCATGCCTCAGTCGCGAACAGCATATACAATCCAAGAGGATGCTTTTTCCTGGACGGGTTTGGCTGCTGAACTTCTTCTTTTAATAGTGCTTGCATAATAAAGTCCTCCTCAATATGGTTGAATATTAAACCATCCACCAATCGTTTACATTCACAATATAATTGTATTTTTTTATTAGATCTAACGCTGAAGGTCACCCAACCCATCTTCAGTAAGCGTTTTCATTTCCGATCTTGTCTCCGGTGCAAAATGAATCAGATAGCAAACTTCCAGAATGTTCGGTGTTTACACTATATTTTCGTGTTTATTTTGATAACATTTAAGGTTACACCAGTACCGAGTCAACGTTCTTAGTCCACTAACAATGTCACCCCTCTGTGTAATCAATCTCTCTAAATGAAAAAATTCTTATTGCTTGAAAAAGGAGGTTCAATGAAAGTATGTAAACTTTCAAGAATATTTAGTGTTGTAAAATAATTTTATATTATCAGAAAATATAAAAATACAGAAAAAAAAGAAAAAAAGTCTTGCTGGATTAGCGGTCTGTGCAGCAACAGGGGCCCCCATCATAATAAAAAAACTGCCTTGTATTAAGGCAGTTTCTTAGTCAACAATCCATTGATATAAATTTTTCGGTCTTCCTATTTTTTGATAACTCACAATAATTTCCACTTTTCCTTCATCAAGTAAATGCATAATATAGCGATAGACGGTCGGATAAGCCAAACCAACTTCTTTAGAAATTGTATCAACAGAAAAAGGTTCACGATTAGAATGTAAAAAATCACTAATGTGACGAAGTGTTCTCTTACTAATTCCCTTTGTAACAAATACATCCTTTTCTTCACTGAATTTTTGCTGCGTAGCTGATTGAGTTAATTTTGCAAGGCGGGCATGCAGTTGAATTCTTGAAATCAAATCAGGCGCTTTTACGGGCTTTAAGGCAAAATCCGTTGCGCCTGCTTCAAGAAAGCGATCAGCAATTTCCTGTCGTTCATCGACTGTCAATACAAGAATCGGAACATCAGCATTAAGGGTACGGAGCTCACCCACCGTTTTTATTCCGTCCATTTCCGGCATATGATAATCAACTAAAACAACATCTGCTCCTTTTTCTGCAAACACATTTAACCCTTCTTTTCCGTTGTTAGCCGTATCTACATTCCAGCCGGCAAATTCACAAATTTCACTTAGCATATATTGAATTGATGCATCATCATCAATGACTAAAATGTTCATCTTGACACACTCCTCTCGGCTAGTTTAATCCAAATTGTTGTCCCGTGTCCAAGCTTGCTGTCAATTTCTAAAGATGCACCATGCCCTTTAGCAACTTGTCGTACGAAAGCTAATCCCATCCCTGGATGCGATTTCGTACTGAACCCAGCTTTCCATATTTTCTCCTGCTCTTTAGGTAAAATCCCTATCCCATTATCTGATACGCCCAACCAAAGTTCATTTTCATAGTTTTTCACCTTAAGCAAAATCTTGCCATCTTCCACTCCATTCACTGCATCGTAAGCATTGTCAATTAAATTCACTAATGCCCTTGTCATTCGGATTTTATTAATGAAAATTTTAATTTCAGGATCTGTTTGAAAGTCTACCTTCAGATTAAGATTTGTCCCGCTCAGTCTGCTTGCTTCGACATATTCAACTAAATCTTTTATACGGCACCAATGTTTTTTATCATCATATAAAATCTCAGAAATCATGTCGCTAACGGAATGAATCGATGCTGAAATCTTTTGACAATACTCTTTAATTTTAGAATCGTCCACCTTCAAACTAATTAAAGAATTTAGCCCCTCAATTGCTGTGAGAGGCGTTTTTAAATCATGGACCAGATAGAGCGCTTCCCGTCCTGACCTTGACTGCATCGCTTCTAATTGCGCATAATGAAGCTCTTGCTTTATCCGCCACTTTTGTTCAGCTAATGAAAAATACACAGCTAAAATAACAGCATTAATAACAAAAATTAAACACAAAGTTAAACTGTACAATGTTAAAGATTGCTCAAATCCAACTTGAACTGCAATATCTTTTAATTCCATTGAAAGCGACCCTTGGCCAAATCCATATTGGGATAAAGAAGGAATCTCATTCAGCCATTCAATCCCAAAGATTAATTGAGAACAAATAATTGATTTAATAATTGGCTTTAGCCTATCCTTTTCAAAGGCTTGCAATAATAAGATTGCGAATAACAATAACAACGCATAGGCGCTAAATGAGTATGTTAATGAATAATAAGCATTTATCACGATATAGTCGAGAGGAATAACAATAAGAGGAATGATGATTTTTAACCATGGACGGTTTAAACGAGCAGCGATTTCGTCTCCCAACAGCAGTGCACCAATATAATGAAACAAAGCTAAAACTGTATTTAAAGACACTAACAAAAAAACGGCAAGCATTAACTTATTTCCCGTTTCTTCACCTTCTCTTAATGAAATAAGCAAATCAGTAAGACCAATTTCGTCAGGGCCCAACCACGATAATAAGAATACCCCGAATAACATTACACCAATTTTCATCCATATTGTCCAAGACTTCATAAGACTAGATATCATAATCATTTCACCTTTAATTGCTTATAGAATAGAATGATGACCATTCTTTCATATCGGATTTATTTTAAGTTCATGTATACCCTTCCATTATACGCAATTCATCGTAATTATGAAAATTACAAAAAATGGGTTATGGCACAAAGATTCGAACATCTTTGTACATAAAAAGGGCTTCAGATTGGCTGTATAAAAAACACCCTTAGAAAGGATATTGGACACAAAAATTTGGATTATTGATGTTTGTTATAGTAATTTTGCTTGAACTGTTTTCTAACGTCATTTTTAACTGAGGTTTTATTTCATTCACGGATGGCAAATATTCAATAGGTATGTCCCCGTTTCAACGACCTAAGTTATTCAAGGAAAGGGCATGTTTCTGGGGCAAGAAATGCGCTCTAAGGGCGAGTGCCTTTGCATTAGGAAGATTATTGAAGGTAAACAAGAAATAATAAAATATTATCACAAGCCTTCTCGATCAATAGGGTTCTATGTCGCTAGGAAAACAAATATATAGTAATTTTTATTTGTCAAATGGTAGAGAATGCTACTGCAGATTGGCATGATCTTTTTTAAAATGAAAGAGATTTGCGTTGTGTACAATCTCTGTTATATAGTTCATGGTGATTTTTGCAGCCGTTTGAAGATCGTAGCTTTTGCGATTATTTAGAACATTCGTAAACATTCCCTGCCATACTAAAATGGTCAATTCATTAATCGCATCAACGTTTTCCTCTTTAATGTAGCCCTCTCTTAGTGCAATTTCTAAAAAGGATCGCCCTCTTTTTGACACATTACGTTCGAATAGGATAGTCTTTAATTCTTCAGGAATGTTAATCAAATCAGACGGATAGATTTTATAATAGTCTTCGAGCAGCTTTTCAGGTTGATCAGCTAGGTCCATAATAAAAACAGCATGGAAAATTTGTGGTTGCTGAAAAGAGTGATTACAAAAACATTCCCATGCTAATAAGTACTTTTCAATTGGGTCTTTTCCTTTTTCAATATAAACAGCTACCTCATCTGTGTAGCATTTCAAGAATTTCATTGAAGCGAAAAAAATCAAATGGGAGACCTCAGAAAAGTAGTTATAAATGGTAGCGCTATTATAGCCCGCTTTATCCGCAACTTTCCTTATTGTTACATTCTCTAAACCTTCCTCTTCGATAATTTCGGCTGTTGCGTCCACAAAGTATTTCCACATGCGGCCCATTTGTATTTCTTTTTTTTTCATATCTATTCCCCTCACATTTTTAAAAAAGATATAGGTCCATTTCAATCACTGAACCCTATAAAACATAGCTTTCAGTATTCTTATCTATATATTATTGGGGCGTGCTAATCAATAAAGTGCTTAAGGTTAAATTATACCAAACTATGGCATGGAAGCCGAAAGAACATTAGCCCACCATGGAAACGTATAAAAATAGAAAGCTGGCAAAAAACAAAACGTTTATCGCCAGCCTTTTTACATTTTGGGGGATCTTTAAGAAAACCCAATTATTCTATCACTTGGGTACCCTCTTGCCTTTTGCTAACTAGCTTTCATTTCTCTCTTAAGGAGCGAAATCTCTTTTCGTTTTTCTTTCGTTACTCTTTGCCAAATTATAGCCGTAATCAACCCAACAATCGTCAAGCCTAATAAAATTGTAAATAATACCTTATAACCGTCTGTACCACTCCAGTGGTCCAAACAAGCACCTGCAACAATTGGCATAAAGATTTCTCCGCTATACCCAATAATCATCAAGGGCATGGCAACTGTTCCTGTTGTTTCGACAGGATAGTCTCCTTCCACCAAAATAGCGAAGTGCGTTGCCTGTAATGCATACATTGATATATAAATAATCGCTATAAAAACTAACAGTAATAAGATGAAAGAAGGCTTTCCGGGTAATACGATGAGAGCAGCTAAACCGATTGCCAGAACACAGTAGCCAATTATGACCATATTCGAAATACCAATTCGATCCCCGATAATCCCAGAGCCGAAACTTCCAATTGGGCGACAATATTGTGAAAAGTAACCCAAAGCAGCGGCAATTATTGTTGAAGCACCAAAGGCGGCCGTTGCATAAGGCGTAATATAATAGAAACTATTAATCATCGCATAAGACGTTAAAATAAGAATGGCTGCCAACCAGGTTGTTGGCATTTTGAGAATCCTCAAAAGTATTGCCCAATCAAATTTTTTATCCTCCTTTTCTTTTATTTCATCACTACTGTTGTTACCATCTGGTTCCTTATAAAGTAACATAATCATAAACCCTAAAAGAATACACATCACGGAATAAAAAATAATCACAGAAGACAATGCCAGCTTGTCACTCAGTTGCTTTGCTAAAATGGCGAAGAGTCCTAATACCAAAGCAGATTCGATAACTTTGGCAGCTCCGCGTCCGCCTTCAAAAAAGCCGAATGCCTTTCCTTGTTCATTTTCAGATGCTAACGAACGGACGGCTTTTATTAACGCTACCCAAAAGGTCATGATGGATGTTATTCCCCAAGCTGCATAGATTAGCAGCAACACAGGGTAAGGGGGATACAATAGTAAAGTAAAGCCTAGAATCCCTGTCGCAAATAAAGATATGGACAACAAGTGCTTCGTTCTCCATCGATCTGCCACATACCCTCCAAAGATATAGGAAATCAAACAGCAAACTCCATAAGCACTGCCAAGCGTACCCATTTGTGTATTGGTTAAGTGAAAGGCATTTAAGAATACATCATAATAATAGTTTCGAAAATAAGGCAATGTATAAATCATTTCACCTGCAATGATTAATATGACTAGAGTAGGTATATTTTTCTTTAGTTTACCTTTCATCTCTTTTCTCTCCAATCCCTGGCTTTTTAAAGTCCTGAACGCTCAATCTTTTGATCCCAATTCTTATGGAATGCCGGTCGGCCGTTTTCTTTAACATCCATTTCCCCAACAATCATAAAGCTTTCTGCATCAGAAGTTTGCGTAACGGTAATGTCAGCTTCAATCCACCAACCCTCACGTCCAATCCTCATTTTTTGACAAATGGTATATTTCGCCGAAAGAGGATTAGCATTGCTTAATGTCAACTCTCTTCTCAAATTGTGTTCAACCGTAACACCGATGTCATCAAAGCGATAGACCCCTTCACCAAATACCCCTCCTACACCATCGGTTATGCAAGTCCATGTGTCCGTTAAAATATCGTATGAAATGGAACGATCGACCTTTCCCTCTGAAAGTATAGTTGTCGGAGTTAATGGCGCGCTTTGAGGACTCATATTCGGTCCAGATACCCGGCTTCCTTTAAAGATTGGTAATGAAAACTTTGCGGTTTCAAGATTCAGAGTAAGTGTTGCATCCTCAGGCATTGGCCAAAACATTGGCCAAAAAGTTGTTGCAATAGACAAACGTATCCGGTGCCCGGCTTTAAATTTATGCCCGCAACAGTCTAAATTAACAAATGCATTTACCTTTTCACCAGGGGTTAACAAGTCTACTTGATCATGTCCATTTAAATGGGTTAAATTCATTACTCCATAAGAAACACGGGTAACGGCTCCATCTGGTGCCACATCTGATAGTTGTGCGAAGAGCATAGCCTTTGGCCTGTCACTTGTGATTTGTACTTCAAATCTTGGATAACCAACTATTTCTAATGGGTCTTTTAAGACATCCCCTTCAAATACCATCGCCATACCATCATCCAATCGTTGGTCTGACGGACTTTCCCCCTGTACTCCGGCACCCATCCATTCACCTGATAAAAGGCCGTGATTTAAAGGTGTTTTTAATAACGCTCGCTCTTCTGTTTCATCTCTTTCTTCTAGCAATTTACCATGAGTCAATTGATAAGTTTGCGTTAGCACTTCATTTGATGGCCAGGAATCGAGTCCAACCCACTCTCCTTTACTTACTGGTTTAATGGAAGAAGGAGGCATACTTTCCTCAAGCCATACATTCACCATTGGTCCATCCATCGCATCGTTCTCTTTTCCTTTTAGCCAATGGTCCCACCATTTAACAGCTTCTTGCAAAAAGCCCATTGCTGGTCCTGGAACTCCATCATGAGGGTATACGTGTGCCCAAGGGCCAATAATCCCCTTTCTGGGAACTGAAAGCCCTTTCATTAAACTTAATACGGTATTCGTATAAGAATCTTCCCAACCATCGATTGCTAGAACTGGGACTTCAATGTCATCGTAATTTTCACAAACTGATCCATGCTTCCAATAAGCATCTCTCGTTTGGTGCTCCATCCATTGCGCCATCCATAAAGGCATTTCCTCTAATCTTTCCAGCCATTTTTCACGCCAGCTATCCCCAACTATATGAGGGTCAAGCGGACGCGCCTGATAGGCCAGCATAATGGCCCCCCACCAGAAATTATCATTTAAGAGGCAGCCGCCTTTATAGTGGATATCATTGTTATACCGGTCATCGGTAAACCCGAGTGTAATAATTGCTTTTAAATTTTGGGGTCTTCTGGCTGCAACTTGAAGCGAATTAAAGCCCCCCCATGATTTACCCATCATACCGATATTTCCATCACACCAAATTTGCTTTGAGATCCAATCAATAACTTCCAGAGCATCATCTTGTTCTTGCTTTAAGTATTCATCCCTTAGCAGACCATCGGATTCTCCCGAGCCTCTCATATCCACTCTGACAACTGCATATCCATGCCCGGCAAAATAACCATGCATCGGTTCATCTCTTGCCCTTGTACCGTCTGTTTTCCTGTAAGGAATATACTCTAAAATGGCAGGTACTTTTTGCCCTTCCCTAATCTCAGGCAACCAGATACGACTTGAAAGTCTAGTTCCATCTTTTAAAACAATCCAAGTGTTTTCAATGTTTTGAACCGCATAAGGAAAATTAGTGATAATTTCTTTTTCTTTATACTCTGACATTTTCCAACCTCCTCTTAGTCATTTTCATCCGCCATAAAGTAGTCATTATCTTTATTTTCAACTCACTATTAGCGCCTAAATTTTTAATCGTAATTACAAAACAATCAAAGTAATTTTATAATCATGATTATATTTGTGAAATTAGTATATCACCCGAAGATATGTTAAACAACTTAAAATTTTCAGAATTATTATATTCAATTTTTACTTTACATAAAAAGAAAAGGCCTCCCACAGTAAACTGTGGGAGGCCATCAACTTTAAAAATAATCGCATGTTAGGTGGTCACTCATTCTAAATCGTCGTTAAACCCCTATATTAAGGGATTTAAGCGATGATTACATCATGCCCGCCCATCTAAAAGTGGTTTTTTACTCTTAGATGGACTGGAAAATTCTTGGTGTAACCTGAATTTTAAGAATCGAGATTCTATACGTTGGAATGAAAAATAAAAATTGGGTTAGCAGAAAAGTTTGCAACCCTAGATGGTGAATTTTTAAATCATTCAAACCCCTATTAATTTCAAAAGGAGAGATTATCATGAAATAGAAAAAAAACCTCTACATTGATTGGCTGATATTCAATACCTACTTTTCAACGAAAAGGTGTTTTTACTTTTCTCATTTTTCAGGTCAGTGCAACTATAGAAAAAGGGGTGTCTCGCTTTTGCATATTTAGTTAGTTTGCCGAAATAATATAAATATACTGATGCTTTTTGAGATTATACTTTATTGTTCCAAGAGGTAATTACATAAATCAACTTGAAAATATTGATTTCTCAAGGATTTAATTAGATAAATAGGGTTCACATCAATATTTACATGTAACAATGCCTTTTCAAAGGTATCCATGGACACTAAAGGATTATCTCCTAATAATGATGCAATGGCTGCTTCATATTTACCCTTTTGGTAAGTACCTTCTTTTTTATCTTCTAAAGCATGAAGTATATCAAAAATTACCTTTGAATCCTTTTCACTCAGGTCATTATTCAAAATGAAATGAAAAAAAGTATATTGTTCAGGATTTTTATCCAAAGCAATTGTAAGTAATAACTTTTGATGATATTTCATCTTTTTAAATTCATCTATTAACTCATCCATTAAATTCAACTCCTACTATTATAATACCCAAAGTGCAATTGCCCAAGCAATAGATCTAGCAGCACTTGGTGCAAAGCCTAATTCATGTATCATGAAATCAACTAATCTTGCTTCAATTTTATTAGACATTCTGTCTAATGCATCACCAATTTCAAAAGCATGTTTTTTCAAAAGCTTACCATTGGCAGGTGATAAACTACCAACAATTTTGCCCATTGCTGTACCACCATACTTTAGTGCATACACTACAACTGTCTTTTTAAATCCCCTTTTTTTGGACTCATTTTCTAATTGTTGAATAATTTCAGATGACATTTGAGTACCATCATAAGGGTTGACGGGGTTGGCCTGTTGCATTAACAAACTTGAGGGAGTCGATTGGTCAGCAATGACACTTTCTATTTCTTCTAGGCTAATTTTGGTTTGCTCGGTTACTATTATAGAACCAATTTCAGTATTTGTTCGAATTGTTGATTCATTTAGTTCAGAAGCAGAAGCTTTTGAAAATGGAGCAAAAGCTGAAAATATAAAAGCACTTGCAACAGCTGGAACTATAATTCTCTTAACACCAATTTCTCTAACTCTAATAATTTTCATATTGGTCAAACTCCTTTTAACAATGGGGTTTAGGTAAGTGTTTCCGCACTTCTATCTTTATACTAATATATTTAGTAAATCCCCTCGTTCCAAAAATGAAACGATATAATTCACATTTCATAATTCCCTTATTTTCCAGCGATGCTTCCCTAGTAGAAATCGTGTATTCCCTATACCGGTTTAAGAATCGGTGATCAATTCCCTTAAAATGGGCAACTTTTAACACCAAAAACAAAGGGTTCTTTACGTACGATTAAGATAGATGAAATGCTATTAACATGTCATAGAAGCTCCGAATATTTGACACCCAGCTTAAACGGCTTCCGAAAAAAGCAGGAATGGAAAAGAACATTACTCCACACTTATTTAGGCATACCTACACTTCCCTATTGATTGAAGCTGTAGTAGGAATTAAAAAATCCAACAACGATTAGGACATAACGAATTTAACTATCAAAGAAAAGGCCTCCCACAGTAAACTGTGGGAGGCCTTCAACTTTAAAAATATTCACATGTTTGGTGTGAGCATTCATGACTGAATCTCCCGTTACCCCCTATATTAAGGGATTTAAGCGATGCATCATGCCCGCCCATTCAATTAATAATTTAATAGTAACATTGAATGTTTTTCACCATCTTGATAAAAAGCAAGTGTTAACGAATTTTGTTTTAGGCCAAGTTTTGAAGTATCTTCTTTAGCATGATAAATATTTAAATCAATGTTTTTTGCTTTAGCTATACGTTCAATTTCCTTAGTAATGAAATCTTCTTCTTCTTTTCTACTCTCAAATGGTGACCTTACATATAAAAATGGTGTAAAAGGAAATGGTAAAACAACTGAATTGAGTCTAGAGGAAGCTGAAAAGTATGAAACAGGGAAAGCTAATCCTAAAGAAGAATGGCCATGTTCACTAGTGAACCAATAACTTACAGACAAAAATAGTTTTTTGATGTGTAAACTACAAGTGAAATTTAGCTTTTCCTTATTTAAAAGTGAAAACCAAAAATCATCGGAGTTATTTCCTACAAAAGGAAGTAACTCCCTTTTCTAGAAACTTTGGCTTGATATTTTAACAAAACTCAGGCTTTGGGAATTCGACCTTGCCTCTTTAACTGCTTCAAAGTAAATAGATAAATAACATTTCTATATTATTTCCTTAAAAATCATCTATATTTGATATTTGTTTAATCTCACATTGAGATATATAATAAAAACAAGAGAAAAAGAAAGCGTTTTCAATATTTAAGTACTTCGTTACTTCTCATACTATAAGGAGGATTTAAGATGAGCCAAGTAGAAAGAAAGTCCAAAGTGCAGAAATTAATTGAGCAACAAAAATTCAATGAGAAAGACATTTCCAAGATGACAGATTCACAGATTGAATATTATCACTGGCTCTATTTTGATGACTCTGTTTATGATTATATGTAACTCAAATATAAAATGATAAAAAGCGGGAAAAACATTGATAATTCATGGTTTCCCGCTTTTACTTTTATTCTTTAGGACTCCCCCATACCGATGAACAGAGTAGAAGTAAACCACTTTAGCCACTACTGGATTCTCCTGATACATCAACAACTATGGGCTTCATATCATACTCATGCAAAATAACCGAAGCAAAAGATGCTAGTAAAGGGAAAACAGCCTTTGGATGATACTTCACTAAGTTAAAAACATTTTCAATCCAACTTTCAACAGTTCCTTTTACTCTAAAGGACTGACTCTAGTATTTGTTGTTCCCCCATCGCCAAGAACTATATGTATGTCTTTCGTTGAAATTGGATGTATGAAGTTTCCCTTTCAACATCGAAGAAAAGGCCTCCCACAGTAAACTGTGAGAGGCCTTTTCTTTAAAATTGATATTCACATGTTAGGTGAGCTCATTCTGAATCCTCGTTAAACCCCTCTATTAAGGGATTTAGCGAATGATTACATCATGCCGCCCATTCCGCCCATGCCGCCCATGTCAGGCATGCCCATGCCGCCAGCACCAGCAGGTTCTGGTTTGTCAGCTACAACAGCTTCTGTTGTTAAGAACATGGCTGCTACAGAACCAGCGTTTTGTAGCGCTGAACGAGTTACTTTTGTAGGATCGACGATACCGGATTCGATCATGTTCACCCATTGTCCAGTAGCTGCATTGAAGCCAGTGCCAACTGCTTCGCCTTTAAGGCGCTCTACGATTACAGAGCCTTCAAGTCCAGCATTGTGAGCGATTTGACGAACAGGCTCTTCGATAGCACGAAGAACGATTTTCACGCCTGTTGCTACGTCGCCTTCCGCTTGAATTTCAGCGATTTTATTGTATACGTTAAGAAGTGCTGTACCACCACCGGCTACGATACCTTCTTCAACAGCGGCACGAGTGGAGTTCAATGCATCTTCAATACGAAGTTTACGTTCTTTTAATTCCGTTTCAGTAGCTGCACCGACTTTGATCACGGCTACACCGCCAGCTAATTTAGCAAGGCGCTCTTGTAATTTTTCACGGTCGAATTCAGAAGTTGTTTCTTCTAATTGAACACGGATTTGGTTTACACGAGCTTGAATTTGAGCTGTATCTCCAGAACCTTCAACGATTGTTGTATTTTCTTTTGTAACAACCACTTTAGAAGCACGTCCTAAAGATTCGATTGTTGCAGATTTAAGATCAAGTCCGATTTCTTCAGTGATTACTTCGCCGCCTGTAAGAGCTGCGATGTCTTCAAGCATTGCTTTACGACGGTCACCGAATCCAGGAGCTTTAACCGCAACTGCATTGAATGTTCCACGAAGTTTGTTCACAACAAGAGTTGCAAGCGCTTCGCCTTCTACATCTTCAGCAATCAATAATAGTGGTTTCCCTTGTTGAACAACTTGCTCAAGTACAGGAAGGATTTCTTGGATATTCGTTACTTTTTTATCCGTGATTAAGATATATGGATTGTCTAAAACAGCTTCCATTTTATCTGAATCTGTAACCATATAAGGAGAAGCATATCCACGGTCGAACTGCATACCTTCTACAACGTCCAATTCAGTTGTGAAACCTTTAGACTCTTCGATTGTGATGACGCCGTCGTTACCAACACGTTCCATAGCTTCAGCAATCAGTTGGCCCACTTCTTCATCAGCTGAAGAGATAGCAGCAACTTGTGCAATCGATTCTTTGTTTTCAACAGGTTGAGAAATAGCTTTTAATTCTGCAATTGCAGTATTAACCGCTTTTTCGATTCCTTTACGGATACCCATTGGGTTTGCACCAGCTGTTACGTTTTTAAGACCTTCACGAATCATCGCTTGCGCTAGAACCGTTGCAGTAGTTGTACCGTCACCAGCTACGTCGTTTGTTTTGCTCGCTACTTCAGCAACCAATTTCGCACCCATGTTTTCGAATGCATCTTCTAATTCAATTTCTTTAGCGATCGTCACACCGTCATTTGTGATAAGCGGTGAACCGAATTTTTTCTCAAGAACCACGTTACGACCTTTTGGTCCAAGCGTTACTTTAACTGCATCTGCAAGTGCGTCCACACCACGAAGCATGGAGCGGCGAGCTTCTTCACTAAATTTAATTTCTTTAGCCATTTATAAGTACCTCCCTAAAATTTTAAGAAAATTTTCGTTCAGTTAAGTATGATGTATAATTAGCCGATAACAGCTAGAATGTCGCTTTCACGTAAAATTAAGTATTCTGTATCTTCGTATTTAACTTCAGTACCTGCATATTTTGAGAAGATAATTAGATCGCCTTGGGCAACCTCTAAAGCAACACGTTCGCCATTTTCAAGGACACGGCCAGTACCAACAGCTACTACCTTACCTTCTTGTGGCTTTTCTTTTGCAGTATCAGGAAGAACAATACCGCTTGCAGTCTTTTCTTCAGATTGAACTAGTTCAATAATAACGCGATCACCTAATGGTTTTAACAAGTGAAACAACCTCCTCATATTCTCTTGATAATTTGTTTCATGATTGTTAGCACTCTTCACCATCGAGTGCTAACACATTTATAATATTAAATAAACCGAGCCTTTTTTGCAAGTATCTTATCGAAAATTTTTTATTAATTTCTGATAAATTTCGGGTATACTACTTTAGCATAATGATTCTTTTAACAAAGGTGCTAAAATGTTTTGTTAGGGGTACCTTTAAGTGGTGTTCTGTCTCATTATTTGATACCATTTTGGAGTATGCGTTTATAGATTGTCCCCATATCAGGAACGTTCTAAGCGGAATGGGTGACTAAATAAAAGGAGTTTTCATTTTTGAAAAAAGAATATTGGTTCGTCATCATCACCTACATTTCCATGCAATTATCCAGTATTGTTGGGGTACCTCTTTTCATGCTGATCGGGTCTTCAACTGGAATGACTGCTGATGAACTCCAGGTGAGGTCTGCAGCATACTGGATCGTATTCAGCTTTTTCGTTGCTCTATCCTTGATCCTGTTTTTAATGAGAAAAGATATGAAGGAAAAAATGGACAGAAGCACTCCAGCTTCCATTCCCACGTCCATATTATGGGCAGTTGCCGGAGTGTTCCTCGCTCTTTTTGCGCAAAGCATTGCTGGATACATTGAACAGATGCTTGGGGTGGAGCCTGAATCTGAAAATACACAGCAGCTCATTTCACTCATTTACCAAGTTCCCATAGTCATTTTCGTCACTTCAGTTATTGGACCTATATTGGAAGAAATCATTTTTCGGAAAATCATTTTCGGATCACTTCATAAACGCTTTAACTTCTTTATTTCTGCTTTACTCAGTTCAGTTATTTTTGGCTTGGCGCATGGTGAATTGGAACATCTTCTTTTATATTCGGCAATGGGTTTTACCTTTGCTTTTCTTTATGCGAAAACGGGCCGCATCCTCGTTTCCATGAGCGCACATATTGCGATGAATACGCTTGTTATCATCTTTCAAGTTGTAAATCGGGATGATATTGAGAAGATGCTAGATACTGCACAGGCCTTCATCGGAGGTTTATTATGAAACGTCAATCACCATTATTCATGGGTATCATCTATGCAGGCTTAGGAGCTCTTTTTACCGCTATCGCGATTCAAACCGTCAGTTCTTCCGGATGGGGAATCTTTGCCTACATACTTGTACTAATTGCGACTTTAGACTTTGGATCGGGATTACGCATGATCATGCTTCACTTTAAGATTAAAGCCGCCCAAAAAAATAAGAAAAAATAAAAAAACGCTGCGAGATGCAGCGTTTTTTTTCATTCCTCCAATGCAGCTTCTTCCACTACAGGATAATGTTTCAGAAAGTAGATGAGTGACTGAAGCTCCACGGCCAGGTCAATGTGGTGAACCCTTATGGATGGGGGTACCGTCAGCCGTGCAGGTGTGAAATTCAATATTCCTTTTATATCAGCTTTGACTAGACGATCGGTTATCGTCTGTGCTACCTGAGCAGGGACTGTCAAAATAGCCGCAGTAATATTATTTTCCTGCAATAGTGTATCGATTTGATCCATATGATAGATTGGCACATCAGCTATTTGCTTGCCGACCTTATCTTCAGAAACTTCAAATGCCATTTCAATCTTCGTATTATTATTTTTAATGAAATTGTAATTTAAAAAAGCAGTCCCTAAATTCCCCACTCCGATTAAAGCGACTTTTGTCAGTTCATCTTGATCTAGTGTTTTTCTAAAAAAGGATAATAAATAATTGACATTGTAGCCGTAGCCTTTTTTTCCAAGCGCTCCAAAGTAGGAAAAATCACGGCGAATGGTCGCAGAATCCACCTTTACAGCTTCGCTTAGCTCTGCCGAGGAAACTCTTTGTTTACCTGAGGAATGTAAGTTCTTTAAAAATCGATAATACAATGGCAACCTTTTGGCTGTTGCCTGCGGTATCTTTAGGTCATGGTTCATCATTCTTCCCCGCCTTCACACATGCTTTTCAACTTAATCTCTATCTGTTTGAATTACTTGTCTTTTATAATCGTTACTAGACACTCCGCCTGTTTTCTCCACTAAGAATGTAGGCCCGATTACCATTCCCTTATCAAGGGCCTTACACATGTCATAAATAGTCAAGGCAGTCACGGATGCAGCTGTTAACGCTTCCATCTCCACACCTGTACTCCCTTTTGTCTTAGCTTCCGTTTCAATCCTAAGCCTATATCCTTCATCTTCTTTTTCCCATTCAAAGGCTATATTGACCCCTTGCAGAGCAATAGGGTGGCACATTGGAATTATATTGGATGTATTTTTGCTGGCCATGATTCCTGCAACCTGTGCAACGGCCAGTACATCACCTTTTTTCATTTTCTGGTTCGTGACCAACTCATATATTTCATCGTTCAATAAAATGCTCGATTGAGCTATTGCCGTCCGGGATGTTTCAGGCTTAGCAGTCACATCAACCATCTTAGCCCTGCCTTGTTCATTAAAATGCGTTAAGTCTCCCATTTAAGTAACCCCTCCTAAATCATACACTATTATTCCACTTTATGTAATAGCTTGTTTTTGCTTGGAACCAAGCTGTTGCCGATAATAACTATAATACGTTACACTAACAATAATCAATTGAGGTGAAATCTATGATTTTATTACAAATCAATCAACTATCGAAATATTATGGAGCTGAACTTATTTTATCAAATATGAAGCTCGAAGTTCAAAATAAGGATAGAATTGCACTTGTCGGCCGAAATGGCGCTGGAAAATCTACTCTGCTAAAAATCATAGCCGGGCAGCTTTCCCATGATGGTGGTGAAATAATCAAACCAAAAGGTGTCACCATCGGATATATGGCACAGGACACGGGACTGGAATCAGAACTGACCATTTGGGATGAAATGCTGACTGTATTCAATGACCTTTTAGAACAAGAAAAAGAACTGCGTCGCCTTGAGGCTGATATGGCCAGACCTGACATCTTTGAAAATGAAGCAATTTACCAAAAAGTATTAAATGAATATGACACTTTGATGGTAGCTTTCAAAGAGAAGGGCGGTTATCAATATGAAGCGGATATTCGTTCAGTATTGCATGGACTTCAGTTTGCTGATTTTGACTATTCTACCCCAATTTCCACTTTAAGCGGTGGGCAAAAAACAAGACTTGCTTTAGGGAAGCTGCTTTTAAGGAAACCGGATATATTGATTCTGGATGAGCCAACGAACCATTTGGATATCGAAACCCTTTCTTGGCTTGAACAATATTTACAAGGCTACCAAGGAGCTGTTCTTATTGTTTCCCATGACCGCTATTTTCTAGATAAAGTTGTAAACCAGGTATATGAAATTTCCCGGAATAACATGAAAAAGTACTATGGCAATTATAGTTCTTACCTAGAGGGAAAAGCGGAAGATTATGAGCGGGACATGAAGCTTTTCGAGAAACAACAAGGGGAAATCGAAAAGCTTCGCGACTTTGTCCAACGCAATATCACAAGGGCTTCCACCACGAAAAGAGCACAAAGCAGACGCAAACAGCTCGAAAAGATGGATGTATTGGACAAGCCGCAAGGTGATGAAAAATCCGCTAATTTCTCTTTCCAGATTGAACGGCAAAGCGGAAATGAAGTGCTACACCTTCAGGATTTGGCTATCGGTTACGAAGGGGAAACGGTATCAAAAAATATAAATTCCCGGATGACAAAAGGAGAGAGTATAGCTCTTGTTGGCCCAAATGGCGTTGGAAAATCAACGTTATTGAAAACGATCATCTCTAAGCTGCCTGCACTTTCTGGGAATTTCCGTTTTGGAACGAACGTCGAAGTCAGCTACTACGATCAGGAACAGGCTAACCTTATTTCCAATAAACGGGTACTCAATGAATTATGGGATGATTATCCCCTTAAACCGGAAAAAGACATACGAACCGTACTCGGTAATTTTCTTTTTAGTGGGGACGATGTTTTGAAAACCGTTTCCACACTAAGCGGCGGCGAAAAGGCCAGGCTAGCTCTAGCCAAAATGATGATGGAAAAAGGGAATTTTTTAATTCTTGATGAGCCAACAAACCATTTAGACCTCGACAGTAAATTGGTGCTTGAAAACGCATTGATCGATTATCCGGGAACCATTCTTTTCGTTTCACATGACCGCTATTTCATAAATCGGATAGCAACGAAAGTGATCGAGCTTTCCAAAGACGGGAACGAAGAATTCCTCGGTGATTATGATTACTACGTAGAGAAGAAACAGGAGCAAGCTGAAATCAAAGAACTTGAACAGGAAAATCACGCAAAAACCTTAGATGTAGCCGCAGAAAAAACAAATTATAAAATTGATAAGGAAGCAAAAAAAGCTGAACGCCAGCGAAAAAGGCGCATTGAGGAAATCGAGGCGGCCATGGAGCTTCTTGAAACTGAAATAAACGAATACAACGAACACCTTTGTGACCCAAATGTTTTCCAGGACCACGAGAAAGTAATGGAAGTCCAAACAAAGCTTGATGTAGCACAGGAAAAATTAGACCTGCTTCTCGAAGAATGGGCTGAACTGGGAGAATGACAATTGACCGAGTCAAATGACTCGGTCTTTTCTTTTCCAGTTAAAATGCCCTTAAAAGTTATCCACAAAATTATTAACAAACCACTTGCCGTTTACTAGCCATTGATTCGAGTTATACACATAATCCACAGAAACATATCCACTTATCCACAAAACTCCTGTTTATACACATGCAGTTTGATTGACAAATAAACTTTATCCACAGAATATTCTATTTTTTTTATTAAACACGATAAAAAGACAGGATCCCGAAGTTAAGGTCCTGTCTTCACGTCAATTATGCTTCTATATCCAATCCGGGATTTCCGTTCAAATCCAATCCGGAGCGCTTACCTTTTTCAAACATGACACTGCCGGCAGCACCGATCATGGCCGCATTGTCCGTACAAAGGTAGAGGGGCGGAATGGATATATCCATAGGTAAATCCTTAAAAGCTTCCGTTAATGCTTCCCTCAGGCCTTTATTTGCCGCAACTCCTCCGGCGAGCAATACCTGTTTCACATTATATTCCTTGGCAGCCTTAACAGCTTTCATTACAAGCACTTCTATCACGCTTGCTTGGAAACTTGCCGCCAAATCTTTAGGTTCAATTTTTTCCCCGCGCTGTTCTGCATTATGCAAAGTGTTGATTACAGCTGATTTCAACCCGCTGAAAGAAAAGTCATAGCTGCCATCCAACCATGCCCGAGGCAGTTTCAATGAAGGTGAACCTTCTTGTGCAAGTCTATCGATATGAGGGCCACCAGGATAAGGGAGCCCCAAGGTTCGAGCCACTTTATCATACGCCTCTCCTGCTGCATCATCCCGCGTCTCACCTATCACCTTGAAAGAACCCGGTTCTTCCAAAAGAACCAATTCAGTATGACCTCCCGAAACGACCAAAGAAAGGGCAGGATATTGGATCTCCTGAATAAGTCTATTTGCATAGATATGGCCCGCTATATGATGCGTACCTACAATCGGGATTCCATGTGCAAAAGCTACAGCCTTAGCCGCATTAACGCCTATTAATAGTGCCCCTACAAGTCCAGGGCCTTCTGTAACGGCAATGGCATCCAAATCTTGATATGTCACACCCGCCTGAAGCAGCGCCTCTTCAAGAACAATCGTAATTTGCTCTACATGGTGACGGGAAGCTATTTCGGGGACGACTCCGCCAAAACGTTTATGGCTTTCTATTTGTGACGCCACGACATTGCTTAGTATCTCTGTTCCGTTTTTTATGACAGCTGCCGCAGTTTCATCGCAGCTCGTTTCAATTCCTAATATAAGTTGATTTGTTTTCATGAAAAATTCACCCACATAACATAAGCATCTTCTTGATTATCTGTATAATAATTTTTTCGGATTCCGCCCTTTTGGAAACCTAGTTTTTCATAAAGTGAAATGGCTACTGCATTACTGACACGGACTTCAAGCGTCATCCGCACCACACCCATTGCAATGGAGATTTCAATCATCTTCCTGAGCAAAGCTTCTCCAAGCTTTTGCCCTCGGTATTCAGGTAAAATTGCAATATTGGTAATGTGCGATTCATCAATGACAATCCAAGCGCCGCAATAACCAGCTATTTCCCCCTCATCTTCTATCACCATGTATACAGCATATTGATTATGATTCAATTCATTAAAAAAAGCTTCCCGGCTCCAAGGCAAAGTAAAGGATTGTTTTTCCACGTTAAGCACTTGGTCGATATCTTCCGTTTTCATCTTTCGGAACGTCAATGTTTTACTCATAGTAATCGGTCGCTTTCCTTTTTATTTCCCCTGCTGTTCAAGCCACTTAGCTTCTGCTTCAGCCATGCGAATATAATTCGGTACAAACTGGTGAACATCCACTTCAGTCTTGAGAAGACCAATGAAGGCCAGTTCGCTTGGTCTTGAGTTAAACGACTGTACCGGAGCAAATACTGCTAAATTGCCTAACGCTTCCGTAATCGCATCCCGATGGATGTCAACATCTTGACCAACAAATAAAACAGGACGATTTAATTCCTTCAATCGCATCGCCCACTCAGAGGATAGAATATTACAATCTTCCATGACAGTTTTTAACAGATCGTTTTTCATTTCATATAATCCAGTATAAATCTGCCCTCTTCTTGCATCGAACAAGGGAGATATCAACCCGTTAAAATAACGTCCATTTGCTGCTAAAACTTCTAAACTGGAAACACCTGATAACGGAATCTGAAGCGTCCAGGCCAAGGTTTTCGCAATCGTCACACCAATCCTGACGCCTGTATAAGAGCCTGGACCTTGAGCGACCACTATCTTAGTCAATTCCTTCGGATTAGTATCACAATCCCTTAACAGCGTCTCAATTGCTGGCATTACCCGCACCGAATGGTTTTTCTTTAGGTTCGTCGTATACTCACCAATTACTTGACTCCCATTTATCAGCGCGATCCCTAATGTGAAATTCGAAGTATCTATAGCTAAAACCTTCATCAAATAATCTCCTTACATAACGTTACATATCGTTCGCCTTTGGCTGCTAAAACAAAACGCCGACTTGTATCACTAAGACGATAAATATAAATGGTCAAGATTTCATCAGGAAGGTGATCCTTTATTAAATGGGCCCATTCAACGACAGTCACACCATCACCATCAAAATATTCATCAAAGCCTAAATCTTCTTCTGATTCACTTACCCGATATACATCCATATGATATAAAGGCAATCGCCCCATGTATTCCTTTATTATCGTAAAGGTAGGGCTATTTACTACTCTAGTAACACCTAACCCTTTAGCTAGCCCTTTTGTGAATGCCGTTTTCCCTGCACCTAGGTCACCTTCTAAAGCCAGTACATCTCCACTCGAAAGTTTTTGTGCCAATTTATGCGCAAATTGCGCTGTTTCTTCCTCATCCTGAGAAATCCATTCAAAATGTTGCATATATCAATCACCTTTATCATTATTAGGAAAACGTCCTATATTTCATGTCCGTTATGGAACAAAAACCATTCTATATGTAGTTTACCTTGTTTCAAAAGAAGAAACAAATAAGTTAGGGACAATTTATTTGAATTTCGGATAAAACAAAAAAACGAAACCTAAGTTTCGTTTTTTTTATGATTGCGGGGACAGGATTTGAACCTGCGACCTTCGGGTTATGAGCCCGACGAGCTACCGGACTGCTCCACCCCGCGA
>NZ_JAWRYN010000220.1:0-360 GCF_046534585.1 Peribacillus sp. SIMBA_075
CATAAACTTAAAATAGGTACGCCTCTTTTATTGACCTGTGCCAGCTTTTTCGGACCGCCGTCTGATTTAGATAGAGAATGAATCATTCTCGTCGTCCCATAAATGCCAGAATTGGCCGCAGATAGAACGGCTGTAATCAATACGAAATTAATGAAGTGAGAGGCGCCTTGCATACCAGCAGCAGAGAAGACTTGGACAAAAGGACTGTTATTTGGATCGATTTGATTCCAAGGAATGAGACCACAGATAATCAAAATTGGCAATGTGTAAAATAAAATAATACGCCACATCATACTTTTGACAACACCAGGTAAGACCTTCTCCGCATCCTTTGTTTCTGTAATGGTCAGCCCGATCAAT
>NZ_JAWRYN010000221.1:0-359 GCF_046534585.1 Peribacillus sp. SIMBA_075
CTGCTTTTCCAACGAACAGTAGAATAGAGAAAAGCCTACTCTCTTCGAACGAGAAAGTATCACCCTGTCATCCCGCAGCAAGGCTCGCTGGGTGCTAGTGGGGATCTCGCACCTCTGGCTCATATGGTGTTAGTAATGCTCGGCAAAGGACAGGCAACAGTAAACGGTAAGCTTTTGGCTGGAAGCGATGCCCTGCTTGCGGTCGGACTCGCTCCGATTCGTCTACAAGCAAAGGAAGGTCTTGCTCTCATTAACGGAACCCAAGCGATGACTGCTCAATTGTGCCTTGCCCTGTATGACTCGCGGGTCGCCCTGGAAAGCGCAGAGGTAATTGCGTCGATGACAATCGAGGCTCTTCG
>NZ_JAWRYN010000222.1:0-358 GCF_046534585.1 Peribacillus sp. SIMBA_075
ATGGCTGGGCTAGAAGGGATCGAACCTTCGCATGACGGAATCAAAATCCGTTGCCTTACCGCTTGGCTATAGCCCAATATATGATATGTAATAATTAATATTCAACAAAATAAAAAGGTGGTAATCATATATTTCCCTATTAAAGAGAATATATAACTGATCCACAGGATTTTATTAAAATGGTGGAGGGGGGCAGATTCGAACTGCCGAACCCGAAGGAGCGGATTTACAGTCCGCCGCGTTTAGCCACTTCGCTACCCCTCCGCAATATATGGTTGTAAATGGTGCCGGCAAGAGGACTTGAACCCCCAACCTACTGATTACAAGTCAGTTGCTCTACCAGTTGAGCTACACCGGC
>NZ_JAWRYN010000223.1:0-358 GCF_046534585.1 Peribacillus sp. SIMBA_075
GCCCCATTTCCGGAAGATCATTACCGTTTGGACTTAATTTTCCATACGTTAAGCAATACGCAATTTGCCCATTCGTATTCTTCAACAATTCTGTCCGTAGGTTTTTCCCATACATGGGACTAAAACTCCAATCCATTTCGTACTTCTCACGATTGATAACTTCAGCACTTGCCTTAGTAAGTGGAAATACAAAACTTAAGACAATTAGAAGCATACTCATAGCAATGAGTAACGTTTGATACGATCGTTTCAACATACTAACAGCTCCCTCAAATGATATGCAGTTTTCAAAGATCAATTTTCGAATCATTAATTCTATTTGAATTACTAGTTTTTTTTACTATAATTAAACTTAAAT
>NZ_JAWRYN010000224.1:0-358 GCF_046534585.1 Peribacillus sp. SIMBA_075
CGATGCTGTTTGCCATCTTCGCCGATATACGTCAAATCGAATTTTTCCGGCAACAGGAAATCAAGCTGGACAGTCGACAAAGTTTCTTCTTTGCCGAGCGCTGTTTTCACTTGGACATCAAGTTTCGGCCCGTAGAACGCTGCTTCGCCTTCTGCTTCGAAATAATCGAGCCCGAGTTCATCCATCGCTTCTTTCAACATCGACTGTGCACGATCCCACATGGCATCGTCATCGTAGTATTTTTCTTTATCTTCTGGATCGCGGTAAGAAACACGGAAGGAATAATCTTTCAAGTCGAAGTCTTTATATACTTCGATGACAAGATTCACGACGCGTTTGAATTCTTCTTTGATCTGGT
>NZ_JAWRYN010000225.1:0-358 GCF_046534585.1 Peribacillus sp. SIMBA_075
GGTCATCCTTGCGGCCACGATTGGTCATCGACGCGAAGTTTACGACTGAAGCCCGCTGCGCGGGATTTTTCATTAAGAGGGATTTTATGGAATGGTTAATTGGTGGGTTCGTTGTACTTGTCATTCTCGGTGCGATGTTTAAACCAAGGCGCTGTGATGTTTGTGGCATAGGTTTTAATAAGAAACATTACACTTGGACTATTGAAGGCAAAAAGCAGCATTTGTGCCCTAATTGCAATAGCAAAATGAGTAGACGGGTTAGCAATCAACGATTTACTGACAGGTTTGGACGGTAACCGATCTTGATGCAGGAAAGCACTGTTATGGTAAATAGTTGCGGGATCGACAGAAGTTGCCA
>NZ_JAWRYN010000033.1:0-55749 GCF_046534585.1 Peribacillus sp. SIMBA_075
TAAGCTAACCACTACTACTGCCTTCATGATTCGGGACTTCCACCCTATAGATTGCACCCATGCCGGGCGCACGAAAAAGCTGCCTTAAAGACAGCTCCAATCTTCAGGTAACGCACCCGTTAGTTCATTAAGGGACTTCTATTAAAATCTTCTCGTAAGACTTTATTTTGTGCTCCAAAGTGCCTTATATTCTTACGAATCTGGTTCACATGTCTAATGAACGCACTTATTAAAGATTTTTTTGCTTCAATTTCTTTATCAGTTCCCCTTCGAAAAACATAAGGGCTGTCAAGTCGGCCTGTTTTTTGTACGAACTTAAAGTTCCAAACCACCCTCGATCTTAACTTCTCTTCTACTATATAAAAAATAGTAGCACAGTCCCTGGCGAAGGTCTGTGCTTCTAATCTTAGTATGTTTATTGAAGAAATTTATAGGACCTTTTAAAAGATTTTTTCAAGATAATTTTCAAGCTTTACTATTGAAACCACCTTGAATCTCTTCTCTTTAAAGTCAATGTAGTTCTCGTTTATACATTGAGAAATGGAACGATTTAGACTTCTTATTGGAGCACATACCTCGCTTGAGAGTGCGTGTTTGGTCAATGTTTTTAAATCACCAATTTTGTAATGAGCATGAATACTGTACAAAATACGGTCCTTAACTGTTAAAAGTGATAGTTTAGCTACAGTATCCGAACTTGTAATTAATTTTGCTGCTAAGTGTTCTATCAAATAAGAAGTGAAATTAAAATCTTGCTGCATCCATTTGTAAACCAATGTCTTATGAATAGCTATCGTTTCACAATTTGTTTTCGCAGTGACACTTAGAGTTTTTATGTCTTTATTA
This sequence comes from Peribacillus sp. SIMBA_075, assembly GCF_046534585.1. Classification (NCBI taxonomy): domain Bacteria; kingdom Bacillati; phylum Bacillota; class Bacilli; order Caryophanales; family Bacillaceae; genus Peribacillus; species Peribacillus sp. SIMBA_075. Next base: position 847 of record NZ_JAWRYN010000033.1, read on the forward strand.
AAAATCTCAACTTCTCCAAAACAACTATATGAATGATATTTATATAGAGAAATCATTGAACCATTAGAGCTTTGTCTAAAGACTTCAGCACTACCTTTAATTAATATATATAGGTAATCGTTATCTTCAAAAGGATGAATAATAAAGCTGCCTTTTAGATATTTACGATAAATAAACTCTTTTTTTATTTCATCTGGGGCCTTGTTAATAATCATTTCAAGGTTCATTTCCTCACCAACCATTTCTTTTTGATCTTGGGCTTTGGTCAAATGACCTATTTTAATAATAATCTACAGTATATACTGACTTCAAATCTATTTATTGGAGGAATGAAAATGAGAAAAATAATTATTGATACAGATACAGGAAGTGATGATGCAGTTGCGTTAATGATGGCACTAAAATCAACGGAAGTTGATGTTCTGGCTATTACGACTGTTTGTGGAAACGTACCTCTGGAACTCTCAACTAACAATGCCTTAATGACTGTAGAAGTAACGAATGCCCAAAAGCCACCTATTTATGTAGGAGCAGCTAAACCACTAATGAGAGATCTTGTAACAGCAGTTAATGTACATGGTGAAGATGGTATGGGAGATGATAACTTAATTCATCCTACCATTAATCCTGAACCTGGACACGCAGTTGACATGATCTTAGACTTGGTAGAAAAAAATTCAGAAGAAATAGAAATTGTTACTATAGGTCCGGTTACAAATATAGCACTTGCCATATTAAAAGAGCCTGAAACCATGAAAAAAGTTAAGCGTATTTATTCGATGGGTACTGCTGGGTTTGGCCCTGGAAACACTACACCTGTAGCCGAATTTAATGTATATGTAGATGCAGAAGCATATAGCATTATGATGCAATCAGGAATTCCTATTAGTATTATCGGCTTTGATATTTGCTTAGGCGAAGCAGCTTGGAATAGAGAAGATATGGAATTTTTAATGGCGAGCCAAAAGGAAGAAGCAGTGTTTGCCGTTCAATGTAACCGTTCCCTTCTAGAATACAACCTACAAGCAAGTGGAGGGCACTTTGTTGATTTGCCTGATGCAGTGGCAATGGGTGTTGTATTATGGGATGATATCGTTCTTGAAGACAAGTTATGTTACTGCTATGTGTGTACCACAGAAGAAGCAACTTATGGCCAAGTTATCATAAATGATGGGAGTAAATTAGCTATCTCAGATGGCTTTGGTGGCAATTCTCCTAATGCAGCGGTCTGTAAGACCATTGACAATCAGTTGTTCAAGAAACGGTTATTAGAATTATTGGTAATTTAACATTACGGGGTGTTTTGATGAAATTTTTAAATTTTGGATCGTTAAACATTGATATAGTTTATACAGTTCCTCGCTTTGTTACAGGAGGTGAAACGTTATCTTCGTTCAGTTATGCTGAGTATCCAGGTGGAAAAGGATTAAATCAATCTATAGCTCTTGCAAAATCTGGTGCACAGGTTTTTCATGCAGGTAAAATTGGCAAAGATGGTCTGTTTCTAAAACAAGAATTAGCATTAGAAGGAATTAGTGTTGAGGGAATATATGAAGACGGTTCGATAACAGGGCATGCCATTATTCAAGTGGCTTCGACAGGTGAAAATTGCATTTTACTCTATGGTGGGGCGAATAAGGAAATAACTGTTGAACATATTGATAAAGTATTAGGGGACTTCAATTCTGATGATATCCTAGTTCTGCAAAACGAAATAAACTGTTTAGATTACCTGGTTAATGCTGCTCATAAAAAGGGGTTAACCATTGCGCTTAATCCCTCTCCAATAAGTGAGTCTATTAAGAACTTAGACTTTTCAAAAATTGATTTTCTAATACTAAATGAAATCGAGGGACGAGAAATTAGTGGGGAAAAATCACCTAACAGAGTACTCGATTACTTACTATCAAACTATAGCAATTTAAAGGTTGTGTTAACTTTAGGCACAAATGGTGTCGTATATAGAGACAATGTACAAGAATATAAGCAAGAGGCCTATAAAGTCAAAGTGAAAGACACAACGGCAGCAGGCGACACTTTCTTGGGTTATTTCCTTAGCATGATTTCCCAGAAATCTGATATTAAATTTGCACTTACAGTTGCATCAAAAGCTGCTTCGCTTGCAGTATCTAGAAAAGGCTCCTCTTCTTCTATCCCAGTTTTAGCAGAAGTACTGGGTAATAGATAATGAACTTTACCGTTAAGCGTTACTAAATCGATTTTAACTGACCCTATTAACTTTAGAGGAGTATTATTCAACATCGGGCGCAATTGTTTGAATAAAACTTAGATTTTTAAACGACTTTTTTGTTAAAGCATCCTTTATAAAAAATATAACAACTTTATTTTACCCCCATCTAAAACAGGATGGGGGCATGTGTTTTTGAAGTATTAAAATTAAATACTTATTGTAATCTTGACATTTCCTTATTGCGGGTGGTGACAGCTTCGCTGGTACTACCCCTATTCGTAAGTCCAATCCAAGATTTTCATAAAACTCCATCGAACGTTGTAAATCATGAACTGGCAGATGAACCTCATATAAGCCTTTAATCATATTATCCATCTCCTCTAAACAATATATTATAAAACCTTAGTCAATTCAAAAGCTAATCTGCCCCGTTTAGTTGCATAAAGAAAAAACTGCCTTTAAAGACAGTTCCATTCCTAAGCTAACGCACCCGTTAGTTCATTAAGACTAATTGCACAGTTTGTGTCATAACGAAACAAAAGACATTCTACATTAAATAAGCCAACGGAACCGTTGGCTTATTGTTTAAAAAGTTTACAATTGGTTTTCAAAGTTTTTGCTAGCTCCATCTATAGATATTGTTAAATACTTTCTAGAGGTAATAAGATTAATAAATGAAAAACATAAGGAAATCGAGGCAACAATAAATACAACTACAATGCTGTATCGCTGGCCCAGTATTCCCATCATAAGAGTTGATAACCCGAATGTTGCCATTATTAAAGAACTCTGAACTGCATAAACCTTAGCCAAAAGCTTTTCCCTAACTAAACTTTGGATGATTGTATGAATAGAAATCATCCTTAGTTCTTCGAATAAACCATATAAACCAATAAGCAAAAGAGAAAGTATGGGATTTACATTAACTCCAAATAAAAGAGTCATTAGAAAGACCATAAAGCCTCCAAGCAATAGCACATTCTGAATATTTTTGTTAATGAATTCAGATTGTCTATATGCAAGTATTCCTGCTAGAAATAAGCCTAATAATAAAGAGGTGTTTATATAACCCCACCACTCAGTTCCTACACTTAGCCTTTTGTCTATAAAAGGGTATAGAATGGATGATACCCAAACTGGACTAGCTATAGAACCAAAAAATAAGGTTAAATGAAGGACACGCAGCCTCTTATCTTCTGCAATTAATCTCCAACCTTCAAACATTGAAGTCATTTTAATTTCCTTTACTGATAATTCTTCAAGTTCTTCAGATTGTTTCTTTTCTTTGACTTTAACGAATGCCAGCAAGAATGTTGATAATACATACAAACTAAACGTCAACATTAATAGCCCATTAGAATGCAAAAATGCTGCTAATATACCACCTGCAGCCCATCCACCCATCTGAATGAATTGATGTATAGAAGACATAAGGCTATTTGCTTTTAATAAGTTTTCTTCCGAAACAAGTTGAGGTATTAATGCACTACTTGCTGGATTAGCGAAACTATCTAAAAAAGTGATAAAGAAAATAATTATATAAACCGTTTCAATCGAATCTTTAGATAATAATAATGATACGTACAGGGTTAGCACAAGTAAGATACAAGTTTTAACTAATTGAGAATTAAATAAAATCTTTTTTAACTTGTATCGATCTATGAGTAGTGGTGCTAATAATCCTCCTAAAAACCCTCCAAGCATATTTATTACAGGAACCAATGAAACATAAAATAAAGAATTTGTTACATTGTAAACGCTTGTTATAATCGCAACAATATAAAAAACATCTCCAGCATTTGCTAAAGATTGTCCTGTTATCAATACATTAAATGATTTATTCTTCAATGCAAACAACCCCTCTTATTTAATTTTTCTAAGAGAAAAATATTTGTTTACATTGGTTTCACTCCTTTGAGATCTTTTTAGATATATTTCACTCAACTTTGTATTCATTGTGATATCGAATAATAAAAAATCTAATTAGGAAGAGGGGGTGTTTGTTTATTTATGATGGTAATATTTGTATAAATAATAATAGCACAGAAAAATTCTGTTTAGAAGATACAATAAAATTACTCAGATTAGGTTCCTTATGGAACTAACCTGCCCCGTTAGTGCCATAAGAAAAAGGCTGCCTCAGCAACCTCTCTTATTGAAGTAAAGCACCCGTTAGTTGAAGAAGGGGATTTTTTCACTTGAATTTGAATGATTTATTTTATTTATTCACCTATTATGGTTTATTCCCATCTACTTGATGGAAGCATTGCTTTTATTAGGTTATTGATTTACTTTTTATTTTTTTCTTTATCTTTATCATCAAAGGCAACTTCAATAAAGAAGAATAATAGAACGGCACCGATTTCTATTGTCACTGGAATGGTAATACTATTCATGAATTCATCTACTGTGTGTAATGACAATCAAGTAAATGTGCAATCAATGACGATGCGTGTGATAAATAATTGATATTTACCTAACACATATTGTGATGATAACTTGATGAAGGCGATGGAGAATAAATCAAATATAAAACCGAGAAGAAAGAAAAACAAAACAAAAATTAAGAGTGAATAAAGAGATTCATACTGCACTCCGAATAAACTGAAAAAACCTGCAATGCCTAAGAAAAAAATCCCTAAAACAAATGAAATGGACAGGATAGCAAGGAATGTTAAAGCTGTAATGACAAATATCTTATTAAATAAATTCATGTCTCGGAATGAATCACTATTATTATCTTTATTCATTGTTTGTAACATATCCTTTTTCGTAAATTTAAAATGGCTAATCACTTCTCCATAAAGACATCTTACCAAAAACCCTTCACAATTATAGGAAAATATTCCATCCTTTATGGCACTAATCTGCCCCGTTAGTTCATCAAGAAACTCAGCAACATTATTTAACAGAGCTTTTAAAAAAAAACACAAAAAGCCCCATTTTTTGGGGGGCTTTTTGTGTTTGCTGATAGGACTCCAAAATGCTATATAAGCACTCCTTTCCGTCATTCTCCCTTTAATTCAGCTAAATAGTGCCTTACGGCACTTTCAACTAGTTCATAAACCGTCCTATCATGAATGATTGCTTGTATTTTTAGTTCCTTCATAAGTTCAACATCCATATCGAATGAAGAACGTTTTCTTATAACGTTGGTTCGTTCCATGGTTGGTGCTGATTGTTCGTTTGCTTGTTTAACCTGTTCTTTACCACGTTTTATGCCAACGTTAGAACGTTGGTTGGTATTGTTAAGTTGGTATTGTTAATAGGTTCTTTATTTACATTAGTTGAAACGTTCGCCTTTGCTTTTCCTGCTGTTGCAAAGTCATAAATAAGCTGCTCTTGTACCGTTTCCTCGTCACCTTCACCAACGAAATACCAGCCTTTTTCGCCTGAATTTCTATACTCATAACCGGCTTTATTCAATGCTTTTCTTAGTAATTTTTCTGAAAGATGAACATCAGCCCTTTTGGCAATATTCGCTGGTTTATCAGTTTTAATTAACTCCAAGATTTCACCGATTTTCATTTAGTAAGCTCACGGGAAAACCAATACTTCGTTTTGATATTTTGATAAGTACCAATGTCTTTGATCAGCTCGGCAATAAGAGCATAACCGCAATATGTGTGCCTTAGCGTGCTAAATTCATCCAATGTGACATAATCATCACTCTTTAATTCAACGTGACACTCTCCACAACAAATCCCCATATCCAACACCTCCACAAAGTATATTGATATATTCGTCGAAACTTGGTGACCATCCTTCTTTTGTACAAAAAACAGGTCTATTGACGGGCCTTTAATGTTTATTAGTTTTTCAAAGTTATCTGGAACCTTAATAAATAAAGGAGAGTACAGTTATTAACACAATGTTACAATAACACACATTCAAAATGTAAATTTTGAGTACACTCATAGTAGATTATTAAAAATGCTATTTTAAGTGGATTTTGTGTGTAAAATTTAAGTTGTATAATAAATGAATTAGATAAGTAGATTGAAAGGATGTCACTTTAGGCGATAATTTGCACTTATTTTGCAACTTTAAAACCCAGCTACCTTCATAAGAGAAGATTAGCTGGGTTTCTTCATTATTCCTGCTTTTCTAAATACCGATAAATCGTTGTTCGAGATACACCTCATTTTTCTGCGACGTCTTTAATCGGTGTACCATTTTCAATTAGTGATTTCATCATTTCAATATCTTTCGGTCCAAATTTTCCAGGACGTCCTCCAAGTCGACCACGTGCTCTACCTGCAGCTCGTCCGGCAGCCGAACGTTCCTCAATTAAATTACGTTCAAATTCCGCAAATGCCGCAAACAAATGAAACATCAATTGGCCTGTGGCATTACTTTTGTCCATTGTTAAATTTTCTTGTAGACTGTGAAAGCCCACACCACGTTCAATTTGAATTAAATCTTGCATATTGCGTCCTAATCGATCTAATCGCCAAACAACAATCGTATCGCCTTCACGTGTACTGAAGTGTTTCCTCTAACCAGGACGCTGTCTTTTTGCCCCACTCATTTTATCGTGAAAAATTTTGGAACAGCCATATTGCGTATGAGCGTCCATCTGTAAATCTAAATTTTGTCATCCCGTCGACACACGTGCATATCCAATTACACTCAAATCACTCTTTCTTATTATTCCTTTATATTTTTTGTAACATAAGATAAAAATAGATAGGTTATTGAACGTAGAATAATGAACAGAGTTTTGTTACGATAAAGGCAATAAAAACGTCCTTTTCAAATCGAACAGTGGTGTGTTCAGAAAAGGACGGGTTTTGGAACAAATAATAACTTATTTATAAAATCGTGCTTAATCGATAAAAATTAAATAAACGCCAATCCCTTAGATATGGGATTGGCGTTTTAGCGCACTTCTTAAAGTTACAAATATGTTAAGTTCATTTTATAAACAACATTTTAAGGAATGTTGTTCAATTCCTCTGTTAATCGTAGGAATTCTTCTTTGTTTCTATCCTGTAATGACTGGTCAATCTCTTTTCGGATTTGCTCTTTTCGGAAATTAAGAAGGGCTTTGTTTATCACCATTTCAGCAAATTCAGAATCCTTGACGTTTATTTCAGGTTGTGGTGGTGTATTAGCCAAATTCTTCTCCATAGGAAACCAACTCCTTGACCTTTTTTCTATTATACCGAAAGTTTCCAGACTATTCAAATAATTAGCCAAGTAGTTCCAATGAAATAATCCGTTTGCTCAATGAAAATGAATAAGTGAAAAACATAAGTGAAAAAACAGGTGTAACAAGAATGAATAGGGGTAGCGTCACATCGCCATCAAGCTAACAATAACGAGTTACCCCAAAACGATAATAACGAGTAAGATGCACAAAATTTTCGTTCTGGGGTATTATGATATCTTGCCTTGATGGGCATGTGGTTTTTTTTGTCATGCGCATTTTTAGAGTTACCATAAACCCATTGATATCACTGGGTTTGTGAAAATATCATGTTCATATTTTATTTTTATAAAAAAAGATAGTTTACTTTAATAGCTTATGGTAAATTAAGGGAACGTAGTTATAAAAAGTTATATAAGGGGAATTTCATGAAAAAGATGTTGGGAATAAAGTAATTACAAAAGTTAAGTTAAGGCAAAACCAATCCACCATTTTAAATTATAAAATACGACAAAAAAATGTTATAATTTAACTGTTAATAAAAGGATAAATACATTAGACTGTTCAGGAGGTTTTTTTTTGAAATTCTCATTAGGAAAGAATAAGGTCCTAGCCATGTTTCTAGCTCTATCTGTAGTTATTATTGGATGTTCTAATAGTGAGGTTACAGTGACAGAGGATATGGATAAAATCATTACAGATACAATAATAGAAGAAGGTAAAGATTCTGTCAGTTCGACTGATAAACAATTCGAAGCTCACAAGATTTATGGGACTGAGGAAAAAGATGGTATAACTAGCGTTTATCTTCACACTGTTTATGAGGGATATGATAAAGGGACTGGTGACGAAATTAAAGCTGGGTTTTCTTATCCTGTTTTGATTAAATTAGCTAAAGAGAAAAATGCATATGTAGTAAAAGAGTATAGGATTCCAGAAGATGGCGCTGAATATACAAAATCAATTGAAGAAATGTTTCCTAAAAAATATGCCAAAAAAGCAATTAACCAAAAAGAAGATACTGTTCACGAATTGGAAAAAGAGATACAAAAAGAAGTTGATAATTGGATAAATAGTACAAAGTGAACAAAATCAATACTAGTAATACCCTTATCTTCTGATAAGGGTATATTTTTTTAATGAATTAATTTGTATAAAATTGAATTATATTACATTTTTTACTTTTTATGTGTATAATTAAATTTGCACTAAAAATTAGGAGGAGTTATATGAAAAAAGAATTAATTTCGTGTTTTGTTTTTACATTATTAGTTTTTGGACTTTTTCTGAATGCTAATCAAGGTTCGGCGGCTGAGAAGCAAAGGGATGATTATACATTTGGAGAAGTAGAAAATATTTTAGTTGAGTATTTGAAAGCAAACGGGTACTCATTTAATATTGGTTCAGAGGAATTTACTACATACGTTATTGAACAATTAGATAATGATACTGACGAACAATTAGCAGCTAGAGATGATTACGGATTGATTACAGCTTATTTAGCAGAATATTTGTATAGAACATCAATAGTAGAAACTGAAGTAGAAAAAGATAGCGTATTGTCTTTAAATGAATCTGAAGAAGAAATTAGTGCCGAATTAGATTCAATTAGTGACATAACACTTGGTGAAATGGCAAAGGAAATTGAAGAACAAGAAGCAGCAGATGAATTGACAAGAGAAAGCACAATTGTAGCATATAAAACTGGGACAGTAGATGTTGCTGCTGGTAGAAATTATGCTAAAAAATATGCCCATGACTATAACCCAAACTACCCTGAATATTCAAATGATTGTACTAACTTTGTCTCTCAAATATTATCTGCTGGTGGAAGAAGACAGGTTGTTAATCAAAGCACCGCAAAATTAACATCCGATAATAAGTATTGGTATATTAAGAGCTTACCAAAAGGTGGAAAGGGAAGAAGTAAATCATGGTCAGTAGTTCCAGATATGTATTCCCACCTAACAAGAACACAAAAGGGGTATAGCAGTACAAGTAAACAGAAAATCATTGATAATGCTAAGGCTGGCGATGTAATACAATTTAAGAAAGCTGATGCAGATAGATATACTCATGGTATGTGGGTTTATTCAAAGTCATCTAGCAATCTTAAACTTTCTGGTCATACAAATGATTATGTAGAAAGAAGCTTTAATGCTATTACAGGTTATAAAACTTTTAGAATAGTAAAGATGTAATAGTTCAAAAAAGGCCCAAATACAACGTTTACGAACATGGTTAATAAAACAGAGAATATTTATAATTTTATTTCTTGGAATCATCATCGTTTTTGCAATCAAAGATCCAATAAGGTACTAATTAGGGGTCTTTACTAATTAATATGTTTAGTTTTTGACAAAGAAGACCCCTCCTTTCACTAAATGGAGGGGTCTTCTTTTTTCAAGGGTTACTGCGAAGAACTAGGTTTATCTATCAGTGAGGCGGTCTGTCTACTGGTAGAACGTGAAATGGTAGGGACCGAGAGTGTATCCGAAGAACTAGCGACTACAGATAATGTAAAATGAATGATGATATAGTTGATACGAATACAAAAGTAGTCAAAAAGTCTATTAATAATGGTACTTCAAATACAAATAGATTCGTAACGACACAATGGCAAGTAGACGCACAGCTTCCATGCCCCTATTGGGGTTTACGAGAAAGGATGGTGTTTTTTTTATGAATCCTATCATCTCCAGTGAACTGACACTTTTTGCACAAGAATTACAACGTTTTCTATCTCCAATTGTCCTACAAGAAACTGCCAAACAGGTGGGCTTTGTACAACGATCTAGTAAGTATCAAGCAAATGGACTTATCGCCCTTTGCGTTTGGCTCAGCCAAGAAGTCGCTAGTACATCACTTACGCAATTATGTAGTCGTTTAGAGGCTTCGACGGGTGTATTAATAAGCCCAGAAGGGCTGAATCAACGCTTTAATCCAGCAGCTGTCGCATTTCTTCGAGAAGTCTTTACTTCTCTTCTCACACAAAAATTCTGTTCAAATCAATCGCTTTCTGCACACATGATCTCTACTTTCAATCGTATCCGTATTTTAGATGCGACAGTTTTTCAACTGCCTGATCATTTCGCCACTGACTATCGAGGTTCTGGTGGGAGTAGTCATACGGCAGGCGTGAAAATCCAATTGGAATATGATTTACTTAGTGGTCAATTTCTTAACGTGCAACTTGGACCAGGAAAGAATAATGATAAAACATACGGTACCATCTGCCTTGAAACCGTAGAGGCAGGCGATTTGTGTTTGCGTGATCTTGGTTACTTCGATTTAGGAGACTTACAAGCCATTCATGATAAAGAGGCTTACTTTATCTCGCGATTGAAGCTGAATACACGCATTTATATCAAGAACCCTGAGCCCGAATTCTTCAACAATGGCACGTTAAAAAAGCACACCGAATACATCCAGCTTGATATGACACAAATGATGTCTGGTCTACCCCCTGGTGAAACGATAGAAATCCACGAGGCATACATGGGCCAAAATCAGAAGCTTCCAGCACGTGTCATGATTCATCGTTTAACCGACGACCAAACGCAAACACGCCTGAAAAACCAAGCGATACGTGAAAAGAAGAAAGGCATTGTCATGAAGGAGAAAAGTAAGCGCTTGATGGGAATGAACGTCTATATCACGAACACATCGCCAGAAGAAGTCCCCACTGATTATGTCCATTCCCTCTATTCCCTGCGTTGGCAGATTGAGATTTTATTTAAAACATGGAAGTCATTCTTTGAAATTGATGAATGCAAAACGATCAAAAAAGAACGCCTAGAGTGCCATTTATATGGACAACTCATTGGCATTCTCCTCTGTTCTTCTACGATGTTTCAAATGCGACAGCTTCTGCTTGAAAAGAAAAAGCAGGAGTTGAGTGAATACAAAGCGATTTATATGATTAAAGATTACTTTCCGTTACTGTTTCAAGCGATAGCAGTTGGCACAGAAGAACTTTTGAACATTCTGCATCGCCTTTATCAGCTGCTAAAAAAGAACAGTCGTAAATGTCATAGGTATAAGAAGATGACTGTATTTGATATTCTAGGGGTCGTGTATGAAACGACGGTGAAGCATAGACAAGCTGCCTAGCGAAAAAATCGCGTTTTAATAGGCTTCTTCGGTATGCCTACTATTCCATCACTCGCTAGTTTTGAAACAAGGATCATTTCATATCTAGTCATTTACGTTGTTAGCTTGATGGGTATGGGGTAGCGTCAGGAAAATGCGGATTTACAACGCTAAGGAAATGTCACCTATTAAAAAAGCCGATTTCCATCATGAACTGCACCTCCATTGTTAGTTGTGTCTAACAATTGGGGTGCAGTTCAATCTCAAGGAATACATACTCTTTCGTAAAAGAAAAATGAATCGGGCAGCTTTTTGGGTTCGATTTCCCAAAAGGGTGCCCTAAAGCTTCTGTCCCACTAGCTTTATTCTGCCCTAACTACGCTTTCGAAATTACTTTTGTGGGATCCGTCACAAAAAGGTTTATTATCGGAAAGTCCACATCTGCATAGGGAAAAGGCTTCTTTTGTTTCAATTTTATTCCCTTCACCATCGACTAGCTCTACATTCCCTGATACACGTAATGAACCATTATCATTAACTTTAATAGTAGCTATAATAAATCACCTCTTTTTTAAAACATTTTTGCCATGGGGGAATAAATTTAAACGATAAATAAGTTCTACTTCCTCAATATTATTTGATTGACATCCTGCAATTACCAAAAGAAGAAGTGTTATACCAATAAAAACACACCACATTTTATCGCGCTCCCCCTTATTTTTAGAGGATATTACTTTAAAAAGTTCCAAAAACCTTATTCTACTAACCTGATCCTTTAGCTGCATAAGAAAAAGCAATCCTTCTTAATGAAGAATACTTTTCTAATATTAGTTAGTATCGCTGTTAACTAATGTGAAAACTCAATGGTATTGTTACTTTAAATAAAGTTTGATCAAATTGATACTAATAACCTTGATAAACGCACCAAAAAGAAAAAGCGTGTTTTGAAAAAAGATTGATCAAAATACGCTTTTAATATAATTAATGAATCATTCTTTTATTAAAAAACTTGCCGTAACTTAGTTAATAAAAATTAGCATTACAGCTGCAATCGATTTTATAGATTGGGCATTATACAAACCCCATTTATTCACAGAGACTGACATGATTGATAAAACTGGAATTTTGATGAATTTATTTTAATAATGATAATATCATCGCTACAGAATTATCTACAAATGAACGCTCTGGACGAGATTTCATTAACACGGTAAGTCCGATTAATGAAACGACTAGTGTCTGTGCTAAAACTTTAGCATTAAGGCTGCTTTCGAGCTCACCTGAGCGAATACCTCGGACAATCGTTTCTTGAAATATGATCGAAAGATACATCTGATGCTCCCTTGTAAGGATTTCAAATTTTTCATCGTGAGGGGCAAGTTCCACCATTGTATTAATGCAAAAACACCCCTTGTTCGGACTTTCTTTATATTCCTCTTCCACCAAATCTTCAAAAAATGTGTGAAATGCTTCCTTTACAGATAGATTGTTTTGAAGTTTTGTTCGAATATGGGAAGCATGTAGCTTTGTATATTTGCGTAATGCAGCCTCAAACAATTTCTCTTTGTCTCCAAAAGCTGAGTATAAGCTTGGTCGTTGTATCCCCATTTTGGCAGTCAAATCGCTTAGCGAAGTAGCCTTGTACCCCTTCTCCCAAAAAAGCAACATAGCATCATCCAACGCTTTTTCCTCATCAAATTCACGTTGTCGAACCATAATAAATCCCTCATTTCAAAAAACAAAATTTCTTCATTAGATAATTAATCTTGTTCTTGATTCTTTTTTATTTGCTCAATGATTCCGAATCTGTCCACTTGAATCCAGTATTCCACTATTTTTCGTTCCTCTAATCGGTATACGGCACTACCTATTTCAATAACCTCTTTATTTGTAGGCAGATAACCCTCATACTCTCCAATATGCATTCCTGTCTGCTTCCATCTGACATGAACTTTTTGATTTTGAGAAATTAATTCTTGAATTTCAATTTTAAATTCCCCCCATGAATCTATCATTTCTCTTATATGCTCAGCATAATTCTCAGGTGACCTTTTAATTGTCACCATGCTTTCTGAATTCACTTGATGTGCTCTTACCTCTTTCGCCATAAAAAACTTAGCTTGTTCGGGATTGCAACCTGATCTGACAACTTCAAAGAAGCTTTTTATAATCTGTTCGTTTGTCTGTAGGAATTTTGGAGATGGTGAATCGCCCCCAGATAATTCAGTTAATTCGTTATTCCCCGGTATTTGATTCATGGATAATTAATCCTCCTTTTAATTACCAATCGGTATATTATGATTTTATTTAATTAAAGTTCTATTGTCAAATTGTGATGATACTTTCAAGAACAGCATTCAAATAACTGCATAACTTACTTGACATCAAAACGTTTTGTTGGTTATCCTTTATTAGGAATCATTTTGTACCGAACGATATATTATACTGTTAAGTACAAAAAAAGGGGATGTAAGTAATGGTAAAGGTGAAGGTTAAAGAAAAAACAACAATTAAAGTTGAAGATCATGATACGAAAACAGATCAGTTACAAATAGTATCCGGATCAACCATGACTCGCTATATGGCACTATTGTTTGCAACAGCCTGTGGGATGGCTGTCGCCAACATATACTATGCACAACCGTTGCTAGACTCACTGGCGACCGAGTTCGGTATCGCCCATTCATCCATCGGCATTGTCATTACCATTACTCAGCTTTGTTACGCGCTAGGACTGCTACTGCTGGTACCGCTCGGTGATCTACTGAATCGACGTCGGCTAATCATCGGTCAGATGCTTTTATCCGTGTTGTCTCTGATTGTGGTTGGCATTGCCCCCATCATCACAGTGCTTTTCACGGGATTAGCTGCGGTCGGACTGCTTGCTGTGGTGACTCAGGTGCTCGTAGCGTTCGCATCGACTTTGGCTCCCCCAGCCGAGCGTGGACGTATAGTCGGCTTGGTGCAAAGTGGAGTCGTGATCGGCATTCTGCTCGCACGAACATTCGCTGGTGTACTAACCGATCTCGCCGGTTGGCGTTCGGTCTATCTAGTTTCTGCCGCCATGATGCTCATCATGACTGGCGTGTTGTTCCGAGTCCTCCCGCATGATGAAAGCGAAAGAGAGTCACTATCCTATCCGCAGCTGCTTCGTTCGGTGCTCACATTGTTCATGCAAGAACGAATCCTACGCATCCGCGGAGTACTGGCTCTGCTGATTTTTACAGCGTTTAGTACATTGTGGACTTCGTTGGTGCTTCCTCTCAGTGCTCCACCATACTCTCTTTCACATACCGCTATTGGAGCGTTTGGTCTTGCTGGAGTTGCCGGAGCATTAGCTGCTGCTCATGCTGGGGGTCTGGCTGATCGAGGTTTAGGGCAGCGAACAACCTGCATAGCCCTAGTTTTATTGCTAGCATCATGGTTCCTAATCAGCTTCACCGAACACTCACTGATCGCATTAGTCATTGGCGTTATCTTTCTTGACCTGGCTGTGCAAGCAGTACATGTCACCAATCAGAGTATGATTTTCACAGTGCGTCCTGAGGCGAGAAGCCGACTTACTGCTGCTTACATGATTTTTTATTCCATCGGCAGTGCCATGGGTTCAATTGTTTCAACCAATATATACGCAAACTATGGATGGATCGGAGTATGTCTATTTGGTGCCTCTGTCAGCGCTTTGGCCCTTTTGTATTGGGTAATAACCTACCGTCTAACGGAGCAGATTAGAGAGAAATAATCGATTTTTATGTTGGTTTGAAATTTTTCAAGACCTAAAATCATACAAAGTTACAAAAAGGGGTGATACATATTAGTCATGTTGTATCACCCTTTTACTTCTTGTTCAACAAACACACGCTTATATACAGAGTTTTTTCAAAGCAGTGCAGCTTTATTTCAAATATACACGTATTCAATTAAATGGCCCAATTGTTGAATAACAGCACTCTTCAACTATCCTGCCCCGATAGTTGCATAAGAAAAGGAGCTGCTGATCAGCTCCTGATAATGAAGTAAAGCACCCCGTTAGTTCTATAATAAAAGCGATTCTTATTAAAGAATCGCGCCCGATTGTAAAATATGTAACTATGTAACTTCCTTTTATATGTTGATCCTTGGTTTAAATCCATATATTATTTTCAGTAGTTAGTTTGGAATTAGTTTCACCAGTGTTGACTACACCTTTAGGCTCTACCAGCATTATATGGCATTCCTTTTCAGCATAAGGCTTATGCTCCACACCTTTTGGTATCACATACATTTCTCCTTTGGAAAGTTTAACCTCTCCATCGCGGAATGCGATGGACATCTCGCCGTCTATCACGATGAATACCTCATCGGTGTCTTTATGATCGTGCCATACAAAATCCCCCAGAATCTTAACTAACTTAAACTGATAGTCATTCATTTCACCAATGACTTTGGGCGACCAGTGTTCACTGAATTTGGACAGTTTCTCGCTTAGATTAATAGCATTATAATTGATATAAATCCCCCCCCAGAACTATTCTTACCCTTATTTTACAACTTCGATAGATTAATTACTATTTTGATTAAGATCTCAAAAGTTTCTGCTGATCTTCCACAATGGCCCTATTGCTGAACAAAGATCAAACAGCACTCTTGAACTATCCTGCCCCTTTGCTCCATAAAAAAAGAGCTGCAAAAGCAACTCCTTTATGGAAGTAAAGCACCCTTTAGTTCAAGAAGAAAACTTTAAAATCACCTTTTAACATCTCTAAACAACAAAGATGACTGCAAGTCCTGTAAAAGAAGCAATACTTAAAAACAACATCATTCCAAAATCCAGATCTTTTATCTCTTTAAAATGATCCCGTATCAAATAAAGTAAAGGTATTGCAAAAAGTGTTGGAATACCTTTACCTGCCTTACCAAAAATATCAGTAAAAAATACACTTTCCATTGAACCCATTACTAGACCACTTAAAAGAAACAAATAAAAAAAACAAAAGAAAACTCGAATACTAGCACCTCCTACAAATTACCCTACCTTTTCTGTTACTGTTCTTCAACTAACCTGCCCCGATAGTGCCATAAGGGGTCTTGCCGCATGCCCATTAGTTAAAATTTCTTTATACCCTAAAATGAAAAAAGCTATCTTCAGCAGCATTTACACCAAAGAATAGCTTATTTTTTCATTATGGGTATAATCCTTTTTCTTAACTTGATGGCGATAGGCGGTATCCCAATAAACAGACAAATTCGTCTGAAAATTTCTTTAATTTTTGGTTTAAAATAGGAATAATGTAAGATAAATCTATTTCTCTTGTATGATAAAGTAGAATAGTAGGGAAATGAATCGAAGGATGTGGTATTATTTGATGTTAAATGTAAAAAAAATGTCGTTTGTTGTTTTTATTTGTTTCATGTTTTTTATACCAAATTCAATCTTTGCTCAAGAAATTTTACACAATGGAAGTCAAGGACAAGCAGTTTATGACTTACAAGAAAATTTAAAGAAAATGGGTTACTTTAATAGTCAACCAACAGGGTATTATGGTGCAATCACTGATCATGCAGTTAAACAACTTCAACTAGATTCTGGAATATTACCAGATGGGGTTTTTGGATTCCAAACACAACAAAAATTAAATAGTATTGAAATGATGGCCAGGGTTGTTTATGGAGAAGCTCGAGGAGAAACTTATGAAGGAAAAGTAGCTGTCGCTGCAGTAATTTTGAACCGAATGTCAACGCCAGGTTTTCCTAAAAATACTTACGATGTTATTTTCCAGACAAATGCTTTTACAGCTGTACATGATGGGCAATATTATTTGACCCCAAATAGCTATTCATATCGAGCTGTTATTGATGCATTACAAGGTTGGGATCCTACTCATGGTTCTGTTTATTATTATAATCCGTTCTCGGCAACAGATGAATGGATTTTCACAAGGGAAACAGTCATTAGAATAGGCAACCACTTATTTGCAAAGTAAAACTATACATATTGAGGAATGATATTTTTATAGTTTCGTATTATAAATATCCCATTAACTATATCGTGGGGTATAGTTGAAAGGTCGGGCAGTATTTGCCCGGCCTTTTTGGCGGCACCCCCATAAGAAAAAACTGCCTTAAAGACAGCTCCGATCTTCAGCTAACGCACCCGTTAGTTTAAGTAGAACTCTTCACATACTTTTTAGTATTTCAGTTAATACAGGAATGCTGCCCCGTTAGTGCCATAAGAAAAGGAGCTGCTAATCAGCTCCTGGTAATGAAGTAAAGCACCCGTTATTTCAAATTTGCAATCTTTCAGATTTTCCCTTACTTATAAAATGATTAAACAAAAGATAGATATATACCCCTATCACACCTCCAAGGGTATTTAGAATGACATCATCAATGTTTGTTAAACGAGAATATAAATCAAACGCTGACCCTGTAGAATTTTCAATAAATTGAATTAGTTCAATCCCAATAGAGATAAGCATTGTAACCATAATATTCGGCCCCTGCTGCAAATGCAGAGGGAGTAGAAGATATTCCATCTTCAAATTATGATGGACAAATTTTGAGTGTTGGTAAAGAATATGCAAGGTCATTTAGTTGTCAAGCTGCTACGGCGAAAACATATGAACCTTGGACTGAATCTGCTGGTTATACCTGGATTAAATCAAATGGCACTAAGGGATATGTTCAAATGCGGCCCGTGGTGGAGTCACTTTAGGTGTTGTTCTAAATGACACAACAATCGATTTTAGCAATTCCTTCTTAGTAAAGAAAAGTTATGGAGGTAACAACCCTAATTATGTAAAAGGCATTCAGGTTACATTAAAATGTTTAGGGTACTATACAGGTACAGTTGATGGTATATATGGTGATGGAAGTGAAGCAGCCGTTAAAGCTTTTCAAAAGAGAAGAGGATTAACGGTTGATGGACAAGTTGGTAAAAAGACTTATCATTATCTTTCATTTGCAGCATATTAAATTAAAAAGTAAGCTAGGACTTTTCCTAGCTTACTTTTTTGTATGATCAATTATATTTGCCTCTTTAGGCGCTTCGATTTTAAACAGTTCCAAATTAGATTTCTTATCTATTGTTTTTAGTGAAATTAGTTTCCCTTCTTCGTAAGTTTTACCATCAATAATCTGTATCTCTCGTACTAAGACATCAGTGGCTTTATCAAACCAAAGCTCAAGTGTTTCTTCTCCTGTTATAGTTATTTTGTAGACTTCTGCATCTCTATCTAGTAATGTTTTCGTTCCTAGAGACTGAATTTTTTGTTTTTCAAATTCCGAAAAAATTTTAGATTCGATAGGTGGTCCAGGATTATCGTTGGTTTCAATTTTAAATTTGTTATCATTTTTTGTGTAAGAAGCGATAGTTTTACCATCTGATACTGAAAAATCCCCGTTTTCATTTTCAGTTCTTTCTTTACTACCAGATATATATGTTGTTATTAATTCGCCTTTGCTGTTTTCTTCAACACTTACTAGTACTTCTTCGGGTGGTATTTCGCTTCCACTTCCCATCTTTTCAAATTTATCAGCCAGTATTACATTTAGAGCGTTTTGAATGGATGCCTTTACAACGGGTGTTGACAATGAACCAATACTAAGCAATAGAATTGCAGCACTTGCGATAAACCCAATTAACCATTTTGTTTTTTTTCTATTGTCATTCATTTCACTGTAGGCTTTGTTAATTCCTTTTTGACTCATCAGTTCGAACTCTTTGGGTATTTCAATATTTTCAAGTTCTTGTTTTATTTTATTTTTCATAGGATATCCTCCTTATTTAATTTTTTCCTTAACTTTTCTAATGCTCTATACAAAGTGGTTTTTATTGTGCCTAAAGGCATATGCAATGTTATTGCGATCTCATTCAAAGTGTAATCATGGAAATATTTTAAAAGAATAACGCTTTTTTCAATTTCACTAATCTCTTCAATCAAAGTTTGTAAATACAAAGATAATGCGATATCTTCTTCTTTACCAATAGTTATTAGTTCCATGTGTTCGGGTTTTATGGAAAAAACTTTTTTATGTTGTCTTAACATATCAATAGAGCAAGTAATAACAATCTTTATTAACCATGTTTTAAAGTACTTTGGTTCTTTTAAGAATTTGATCGATTTAAAAGCTTTATAAGCTACTTCTTGTACAATATCTAATGAATCTTCTTGAGTTCTCATGTAAATAAAAGCAGTTCGATAAATTTCCTCTTTATAGTTTTGAAATAATGTTTCAAAAGCGTTTTTGTCACCCTTTTGTGCTTTTCTAACTAACCTTTCAATTTTCATCACCTTCTTTTTCTCTTATTACAAATATTAGACGAAAACCTAGAGTTTTTGGCTTTACTTTTTTTATTTAAATATTTCTCACTTTTTCACTTTAACTTGAATGTATTATAATTGTAAGAATTATACGTTCAAAAGGCCGCCAATTGGCAGCCTTCTTATGGCGCTAACGCACCCGTTAGTTGAAGAAGAAATACTAATCCCTAATAAAATATTTACCTGCCTCATTTTTAATCCTTGATATTACATCGTTCTCATTAAACTCTAAAGGTATATCACCATTTCGTAGTTCATCAATCATTTCACTTATCTCATACCACTCCATCAAATCATTTGGATAATCTAAATCCGAAGCAACAATCCGATAAATCATATAAGCAAAATCAAAGGTCAATGAATGGTTATTTTCTTTAATAATTTCATTTGCTAAATGACCTATATAGGCTCTAGCACATATCTCAAGGGTTGGTTTCTCTATTACCAATTCATTCAAAGCTCTTTTAAAATAAACTTCCACTTCGAAAATATTTTCGTCAAATGGAAATGAAGAAATAATATTTACGGATGGTGATGACACATCGGTTTTTAACAAGTTGTGCGACCAATTTACATAATCCTCAGTCGAAATAGTTCTCTTTTGAATCTTGTAAAATAAAGCATTTGTTTCCAATTTATTAACCACCTTATAGGTTCTATTCCTACAACCAGATTATAATCCTTATTAAACTAAACTGCCCCTTTAGTTCATTAAGGGTAGTTTTTCAATTTAATGCGTATGTATGATAATGCTAAGAATCATAAACTGTGCAACAGTATAAAAGGTGTAAATAAAAATAGGACCTTATCGAGGTCCCGAAGATTGATTTAAGAATTAATTTCATCAATAGATATACCAGACTCTTTAGCTAAAAGAATTAAATTTATCCACTCAATATCTAAACCAATATTTGATCCAACCTCATTAATTAAATTGATAATTTTATACCTCCTAATAAACTTGAGAATGATATAACTAATTATACATTTTTCCAACGAGGTTTTATTTATAATTATCTGACAATTTTCTGCGCAATTCTACAAAAATCATCGTCTTACAAATACACTCCACTTATTAAACTAACCTGCCCCTTTAGCTGCATAACAAAAAGGTTGCTTGAGCAACCTCTCTTATTGAACTCCCGTTAGTTGCATGACTAAACCTTGGATACTTCCCATAAACCAATAGAAAACAAAAGGACCATAAGAAGGCACACTATAATATATATCGCCTTTCTTACCTTAAATGGTAGTAAAGTTATCAAAAGATAAACAAAATTACCGAAGATTCCTGCTCCACTTACTACATCACTCTGATCTTTATCTTGCTCTTTAGTATATCTAATGGACAATATTAATCCTGTTAGAGATAAAAGAACAAGGAAGAGAAACCCTATATCTATGTTCAAATCAACTTTCCTCTCTTATTTTAGCTAGATCTAGTTACTTTATATGCATTTTTAACCATCACTTTTACAAGCTTCTGAATCTAATATATTATAACTCCTTGTTGAACTAACCTGCTCCTTTAGTTGCATAAAGAAAGAACTGCCTTAAAGATAGCTCTGATCTTGAGCTAACGCACCAAGTTTAAAACTATTTAAAACTAATCACCTATGGCAAATATATGTTTTTTACGTTGTAACGCTTCTATGCAAAAAAAATTTAATTCTTTAGCAAAACGTCTAACTTTTTGTTCTTTGTCCTTTCCTTTGTATTTATTAATTACGCCATCACATATACCTATTAATTCATTAATCTCTTCTCTATACAATATTGTTTCACCATAAATATTAAGATTTAGAAGTAGACCAAACTCATTATTAGAGTCCTTTTCCCTGCTTAAAAGATATGAGTGTATTCCCTCTTCAAACTCTACATATGTTTCTTCCTTAAACGCTTCTTTATAGGTGTTAGCTAAAATGAAACTGATTCCACACATTTACTTCACCCTTCCCTGCCTTGTGCTTTTTTAGTCGTCAAAATCATTTTCATAAGGGTTTGCATACAAATCAAAATCAATTTCAGCTTTAATACTATTTGCAAATTCAATCTGTTCGTTATCAAAATACAAACCCGGTGTATCTCCATTTTCCATAATAATAACAATGATGATTTTACATTCCAGTTTATACTTTGTTTTTAACTGATTTATTATAGCTGCTTTATTTTTTAACGGTCCTAAAATCTGGTCCATTTGTTCCTTCACATCATAGGATTCTTGATAGCCCGTACTTAATTCCCAGGCTGTTTCTTTTCGATAAAGAGTTTTCGTTGAAATAACATTTGGATTATGAGGTCTTATGATGACTTCACCCTTTTTATAGGTTTTTGTTGGTTCAATTTTCAACGTTTCGGTCACATAACTTATTGGAAATTCATCTCCATACAAGCTGAAGTAAACCTTTACTTGAGTTTTGTCCAATTTCAAATTTCCCCTCCCGATAGTTGCATAAAGAAAAAGCTATCTTAATGACAACTCCGATCTTCAGCTAAAGCACCCGGTAGTTGAAGAACAAAATAATCAATTACTATATGTACCCTCACTCTAACGGTTTCCAATTTGGGTCCTTTATATCGGACTTATTTGGCTTTCTGACATACTGCAAACTTCTTTCACCTTTAGCCCCAAATTTTTTGAAATTTTGTTGTGCTTCTCTAAAGGAAACATAATTTGCTCCATCCTCATCTGGATGTTCATATTGGTAACCATCATCTTCCCAAAAACAGGTTTCACAAATATCATAAGTTCCTGGAGGTTCTTCATCTAATGTTTTATATCCACAGCAAGGACAAGTATATTTCATACAATCACCTCTTTGTTGTTTGTTTTTCTTTTTTATAGTTAAACATAATTCTTCAACTAACCTGCCCCGGTAGTTCCATAATAAAAAAGAGCTGCCAAAGCAACTCTCTTATTGAAGTAAAGCACCCGTTAGTTCATTAATATGTCTATCCCCATTCCACAAAACAATATCGTTAGGATGAACCAAAATATATATTCTCTTTTTTTAACAATGTAGTTTTCAATTCCTATTAGAAGGGTGATTATTCCTGCAATTAGTCTTAAAATTCCAGAGTAAAAGTAATCTATACTGTCATAAGTTTGGAAATATAATATTATTGCAAAGATTGTCAATGCCAACTGTATAAACAGAATAGGTTTATTTCTATCATCCCAAAATTCTTTTCTCAAAAAAGAACGCATTATTTTATCTCCTCAATCTAAATCAAAGTCTACTCATATTATAAACTGTAATGAACTAACCTGCCCCGTTAGTTCCACAAGAAAAAGGTTGCCGCAGCCACCCTTTGTTAAACTAACGCACCCTTTAGTTTAATAAGAAAAGACTATGTTAAAGTTCTCGGGTGTTTTTGAATTATTGTAGTGATTGGATTTGGAATATTAATTATTCTAGGGAATATAAATGATTAATTTACTATGATACTATTTACTATAGTTTGTTTACCAGTTGAGGAGGGAAGGAATGAATCGGAACTTCCGTAATACCATATTCTATTTACTGATCTTTTTGGTCATCATTGGAATTATAATCATCTTTAATAATAACAATGAATCAACAGAGAAAATGACCCAAGATGAGTTCTATAATCATTTGGAGAGTGGGGACATTACATCACTAACGATGCAGCCCGAAAGCAGTGAATTTAAAATCATTTGGAAGCTTAAGGGGGATGATGAAAACAAGAACTTTGTGACGCACGTGCCATTCAGTGAATATTCACAGAGTCGAATTAATGATGCCGTAACTAAATTAGGTAAAGGCATCATCACTGTTGAACCTCCAGAAAAGACAAGTGGCTGGGTGACATTTTTCACTTCCATTATTCCATTTGTAATCATTTTCATCCTGTTTTTCTTTATTTTTCTGTTTGTAGCTGTAAGAAAAAAATGGAAGGGATGAAAATACATATACATAAAAAAAGTAAACTCGCTTTCCATATGGACTTTGCGAGTTTTTTTACATTGTTTTTGTGAGTCAACCTTTATCTAGCCTAATAAAAGAAAAGGATGGCTTATTAAAGTAACGCACCCGTTAGTTAATTAAGAAAAGGCCTAGCAGGAAAGAAAGGAATTAGCCATTTCCTGATAACATTACTAAGTCATACAAGTAATTAACAACTTTACCCATTCTCCAGGCTATTATTGCTGAACTAATTGCAATTACAGCTAAACTCACAACTTTTATTAACTCTAATTTGCCTTTATCACTATATCTCTCCTCAACCTGTACTATTTATGAGTTTATATTCTTCAACAATAATAAATAATCCTTGTGCAACTAACCTGCCCCGATAGTTCCATAATAAAAAGCTGCCTTAAAGGCAGCTCCGATCTTCAGCTAACGCACCCGTTAGTTCTATAAGAAAAGCGAACCTTATTCAAGAATCGCGCCCGATTGTTGAAGAACAATTAGACGATATTGTTGTTCTCCTTTTTTCCGAATAGTACGGATGTAAAGTAAGTAAATATAGCTGTTAGTAGACCTGCACTAAACAGTATGCTTCCAGTAATTACAAAGTTATTTATATAAGTCTTAACAATCATGTTGTATTGGCCAGTATCAGCGACACCATTTCCGTGGTTAAGAACCCAAGAATCCCCTAGAGTAGTTCCAAAAGAAATACTTGAAAACATCAGAACTAATCCTGCTATTGCTAATAAAGATGAAATAATACTTAATCCTTTAGTATGTTCATTTAACAAAACAGATCCCCCCTAAACTTTATAAATCCTTAAAGCGCGCCTTTTAATTGAATAACTGAGAACTTCTATTAGCTGGTTAGGTTTAAGTACATTTCTTCACAAAACTCACACCTATATTAACATAAATATCCAATTTGTGTTATTCCATTAAATGGCCCAATTGTTGAACAACTCCATATGCACTCTTGAACTATCCTGCCCCGTTAGTGCCATAAGAAAAAGGCTGCCGCAGCAACCCCTGTTAATGAACTAAAGCACCCGTTTGTTTAAGTGTTCTTCACAATGTTAGAAGATAAAGTTATTTCGTTTTAACGCAAATCCCTCCTAATTTACTACATTTCTATACTAAAACCCCTCGAAAATACTTATAATAAATCCAGGCATCTAATGTGGACAGATCTCTAAAATTTTTTGTATTTATAAAGGAGAGAAATAAAATGCAAACATTTAAAAAAGTTACAGTAGAAACAACAATTCAAGCACCCATAGAAAAGGTGTGGAAGTATTGGACAGAGCCGGATCATATAACAAAATGGAACAATCCTTCAGATGATTGGCACACACCATTTGCCGAAAATGATCTAAGACCAGGTGGGAAATTCGTTTCAAGAATGGAAGCCAAAGATAGCAGTACTGGTTTCGATTTTGGTGGAATCTATGATGAAGTAAAATTACATGAGATTATTGCTTATACCATGGGTGATGGAAGAAAAGTAAAAATCACTTTTAAAGAACAAGAAAACGAAATCGAAGTAATTGAAACTTTTGATGCTGAAACTACACATCCGATTGAGTTTCAAAAACAAGGATGGCAGGCGATTTTAAATAATTTCAAAAAATATGTTGAGCAAACAAACGATTAAAAAAGTTGCTCCAGTTATTAATTTTATAAGTCATTAAAATCATTAGTGGGGTATCTGTGGATATAATCGTTGTAAATACGCATTTTCCTGATGCTACCTTTAGTGATTAACGGCCCTTAACGGAAACCCCGCGGGACCAATTTAAGATGATTTTCTGACGTAAAAATCCCCCCAGTTTAATAATGGGGGGATTCAGGCTGTCGAGAAACCCTAACAGCCTGAGGACCTATTAGGTCCCTTTTATTTAACTTCCTCATAAACAGTTCCATCTGCATCCTTAACAACAACGTTTTTACCAAGTTTGTCTAAAAAGATAATAATAGTTGGATTCTTTTCTGTTGATTGATTATCAAAGGTTTTTACATTAATCAATGTTCTATCACCTTGTTTTTCTACCCCTGCAACCTCTATATTATTGCCTTGCTTTTCTTTACCTAAAGAAAGAACTATCAACTTTTCACCATTATTTGGTTCAAACCTTTTAAATCCTTGCGTGTCTGTCTTCACTTGTAACTCTTCATAATACTGTTTTAAATAAGTATCCATATTTTCATTTTTAGCAACCACAATAAAATTATTCCCATAAAATTTATCTACACCAGCATATATAAAGACAGCTAATGGCACCAATACTACTAATGCGAAAACCACATTTCTTACCATTGATCTATTTCCGGCAATTAATAGTAAAATTGAAACGGTTAAAATACCAATACCTATTGTACTAATTGGCATCCCTTCAAATCCGCCAATAACTAAACCTCCAATGATGGTTAATACACCAATCACAACCACGAAAATATTTCTTTTTATATAATCCGACTCTTTAGCAAAATAACTAAGAGCAACAAGAGCAACACCTATTAATAACCCTGTTGCATAAACAATTAAAAGTCCCATAATTGAAACCTCCCAATTCAGGTAAGATACGGAGAAATTATATCAAAGTAATTAACACTTTTGTAAAAAAAACCCTTCATTAGTATAAAAGGGGTAGTGTTAGGAAAATGCGGATATACAACGTTTAGGGGTACCACCAATAATTTAAAATCAAAAAATCGATTTCTTGTACATTAAGAAATCGATTTTTAATTTGTCTTACTAAACTAACGCACCCGTTAGTTCATTAACAACATAGTATAAGCATTATTAGTGGCTAAATTTTGAGTGGGGCTTTAACAGACCCTTACACCTTCAACTGCTAACATATACATCGTTAAAGATTCAGCCTCACGCATCATCCATTCACGATAATCGTTTTCAGCACTCACATAATCCTGTTCACAAATAAAACCGTCTCTCGCCATTTGAACTCCTCTGCTTGATGCAGTATCAGCCCATATCCCAATGCGAGTTTGAAAATCAGGGTCCCTTCTATTTGTTACCTCATGAAGGGGGGTTATAGTAATATCTTCTATACCAACTTTTCGAAAAAGCCCAGGAAGGTTATCGGCAATTGTATTATCCATACCTGCTTCCGTACGCCATTTCAAATAGGCAGCGTAAAAGTTGAGCATACTTGAAGGTGGCAGGGGATTCCACGATATCTTTTCATGGTTATAATCCGCAATTAAAATGCGACCTCCAATTTTTGCAGCAGATGTCATCATTTTCAATCCTTTTAATGGGTCGGATAACCATATTAATACCCGTGAACAGGTAACAATGTCAAACTGTTGTTCATAAGGAAGATTATAAATGTCACCTGTTTCAAATGATAATCCTGGTATTTCGCCATATGATTGACGTGCTTTTTGAATTAAGGTTGGATTACTGTCAATTCCTACTACACGTCCATTTGGACCCACAGCTTCTGCTATGCCTCTAGTAATTGCCCCTGTACCACATCCAATATCAAGAATTGCCATGCCTTCCGTAATAATTTCTGCAAGCCTTTTGTGTGAGTTTGTTAACGTTCTGGAGTCTAATACATTTGTTAACTTTCCAGATAATTCAGCACGATTTCGAGCCATTTTTGTATCCAAACGTGATTCCCCTTCCCTGTACTTATTGCAATTTTCAATAAATTCATTTTACCATTTAAAATTTTATTGTTCTTTATTCCAAAAAGGAATTAATAAGGTTCATCATTAAAATCTAAGTAAATAGAATAACGGTTCCATTCAAGGAAACTTCCCTTTTTTGTTGAACTAACCTGCCCCTTTAGTTCATTAAGGATTAATTAAAACTTGATGTTTAATAATTCTTTCATTTCAAGAAGAACATCAGAATGTTTTTCTTTTGATAAATACATCATTTTCTGTCCTGCTCCATTTGCTTCTTGCTTCTTTCCGTTCGGTTCTTGAAACATAATCCTTCCATCATTAAAAAAATTCATCGTGTACACTTTGTTATCCATGGTTTCTTTATCGGATAATATAAAAAAGTAATTCCCTTTTTTATTTAATTCTTTACTCTTCTCCAATAACTCCTTATTAGGAGGTTGCACAACTTCCATTTTGTTTACTTTTTCTATAAAAGCCTGTATTTCATTAATATCTGTAATGACCTTTGAAGTTGACTCGGAAGATACCCCGTTCTCATCAACACTTTGCACTAATAAGGTTGTATATTCATCTTTATTAGGTATTTCTAAAATTTCACTTTTCGTTTTTGTAGTATCTAAACTACAAGCATTTAAGAATACTATCATTAAAATGCAAAAAGAAAACATCTTGAAAAATCTCAAATTTCATCCCTCCATTTCTTCCTTCTACATTATATGTAAATTGAAAAATTATCCATCTTTAATGAACTAACCTGCCCCTTTAGATCTATAAGAAAAGGGATTGCCGCAGCAACCCCTTTTTCACAATAGCTAGATTCGGTAAATAAAATAATCAACATTATACATGATAACTAAAGCTATCAATAGGTAAGTAAGTGTAATGACATATTGTTTTGAGGTTTTCAGGTACTTCCACTCCATAAACGACTGAAAACCAAATGATACAATAAAAAAGCACATATACCACATAACATTTTTGTCCTCTTCTATTGCATAGGGAAGAGTACATAAAAAAGTTAATAGGATTAGACCTCTTCCCCATCGGTCAATATTCTTACCAGAAGTTTCTGATATCTTTTCTTTCTTTTCTACACCAAGCCATTTCGTTAGAAATTTATTTATAAAGAGTGTAATAATAATAATAATAATGATAAAGAACATAATGAACACTAAGAATTCCAATTAAATATCCCCTTTTCAAAACCTTTTTATCTATATTTTACCATAATGTTATTTGTATCTTATTCAAACTAAACTCCTCCTATAGTTGCATAAAGAAAAAGTTGCCTTAATGACAGCCCCGATCTTCAGCTAACGCACCCGTTAGCTTAAGTACAAATCTTCACAATCTCATTTTTCTACTATAGGTAAAATAAGGAGTTGCCTCAACAACTCCTTGTTCAACTCATAAACCCTTTAGTTCAATTTTAGATTGTCTTTCCATATCTCACTAAAACGTGCCACAATAGTTTTAATTCCTGAAGTATCTCCTTATAAGTTCCGCGATCACTCCAAGATACTGGATTGCGTTTCAAGTCCATTACAGCAGATCCAATTATGTTCGCATCGATAAAATTATTTTGTGCAATGCGTTTTGCCAAGGAAGTCATTGATGGACCCCTAAAATCCGCAGGAACCTCGTCTACCATAAGTACAAAACCCATGTGCCAATATAGATCAATAGAATACTTAAGGCATATTTGTTCCATTGTTCTCCCTACATAAGTGTCCTTGAATGAAGGATCTGCAACAAGCACTTCCACGTCTTCTTTAAGTGAAATATCCCCATGAACTTGGGCTTCAAGATAGTGGTTTAGATTGCGGTTTGGCTCTTTGTTTGCTTGGTCCATAAACGGGTTTTCTAGGTTAACCAGTAAATGATTGATTAATCTTGCTGGCGTCAGATTTCTTTCACCGATTGCAAAATCTCTTAAGAACGCCTCTTCCAAGAGTGCAGCCAAAATGATGTCAAACTCTTCATAAGTACCCTTTTCTTTTGGGTCTTGATGTGAATCCAAATACGTGTAGGTGGAACGATATGAGACCTCAGGGGAAAGAATAAAATAGCATGATCCAAAACGTGGTGCAGGCCCATCTGGATGTAACATCAAATTAAGTGCCCCATATTTAGGCCGTTGGTTATTGGTTGTGCCCTCCAGTTGATATGCTCCTCCAAAAATTCTCTTCTCCCAAATGTCGCGTTCACCACCAGAGTATGCGGATACGCTGCCATTAGATATAAATGTTTCAAACTGGCTCTTATATATTCCCTGCTCAAGCAGTGCTTCAGCAACGCTTTTCATAGTCGAATCTGGTCTATCTGGATGAAAATGTAGGCCAATCTTTGCGTGAGTCTTTAAATTAACAACAGCATTTTCAAATATCTTATCCGAGATATTTGACATTTTTAATATGTGATTAATGGTTGCTTTAGCTTGATGTTTATGGTTCCTTGCATACTTTGTAAAATGCTCTAAAGCAAATAGTTGTGACATTGATAATTTCATGAAAAGATGAGTCTCTCCTTTTATTAAATTATCCTAATTAATTCAATGAAAAGTTTGTTTTTCCCTTCTTATTCAACTAATCTGCCCCGTTAGTGCCATAAAAAAAGGCTGCCTCTGCAACCTTCCTTATTGAAGTAAAACACTCGTTAGTTCCATAAAAAAACATTACGAACCACTTATAAAAAATACTACGAACCATATAAAAGCAATACCAAAATCTAATAACATCTGCCTCTTATTTTCCTTTTTTAAAAAACCTTTCAAATCCATCTATTATTGAATCAATTCCTAATAAAAGAATTATATATTTAATGTAATTAAAATTAAAATCATTAATTATAACTAATATTAAAGTTAAGCCCATTAATATCCTCATTAAATATCCAATCAGTATAAATGGTTTAGTACGTTTAGTACTTTCTCTTTTTTTAAAAAACAATCCCATTACATATTTCCACTTATTTGACACTAAATTTCCCCCATAAACTACAAACTGAATTTTAATAAACTATACCATAAAGCAAACGGGTCTTCGTCAACTAATCTGTCCCGATAGTTCATTAAGGAAAACCAAAATCAAGTATTGATTTGGTTTATCATTTTTATAAACGATTAGACTTTATTCTAAATGGTACGGCTTAAAACATATGAAGTTCACCTAACAATATTGTTAGCACATCTTACAATATTGTTAGGTGAACTTTATTAACTCGCTACGAGCGAATGGCTAGTTCTTACTCGACGGAATCCCACCCGCTATATGATACGACCTAGGCTCGGCCGCACACGCACCCGTTAGTTTAAGTACAATGTTTCACAAACCTACTCAATTACCACTTCATTTATTATATTAATGCTGGCCGTCTATATTAGAGCAAGAGATGACTCTTCCACAAATTCTGTTTATTCTCTTGCTCCAGCTTATATAGATCTTGATGATTTCGCTCAAAAGAATGCAAGACTTGCTTCTCTTTCTCTCCTCAACCACCAACAAAGAATGATACGGAGTCTTACTCAGAATATTTGAATGCCCTTCATGGATATGATCGAAGAAACAAGTATATTGAAGGACTTCATGTAACAATAATAATACAATAAGAAACAATATGATTTTATTGTAAAACGATAAATAATATGATAAAATCATGTTGTCATTAAATAAGTGAGGTATTTTAAATGAATGTTAAACGAGGTTCAACCACTTTCTTAAAGGTAATTATTTTCCTGGTTGGAATTGCAGTTCTTGCATTGTGCATATTTTTGGTGCCTAAGATCGGGAATTTTGCTGGGGAATTGTATCCAGATATTGCTTATATGAAATCTCTCGTTTTAATCGATATGTACGTGGCAGCGATCCCTTTTTATTTCGCTCTTTTTCAAGCTTTTAAACTTTTAAGCTATATTGATAAGAACCAAGCGTTCTCGGAATTATCGGTAAAGTCTTTAAAGAATATAAAACACTGTGCCATCATGATCAGCACCTTGTACCTATTAGGTATGCCACTCTACTATCTCATGGCGAAAAGAGTTGACCCTCCAAGTTTCATACCAATCGGATTGGTCATTATTTTCGCCTCAATGGTGATCGCCGTTTTTGCTGCTGTTCTCCAAAGACTTTTACAAGAAGCTATTAATATAAAATCAGACAATGATTTAACGATCTGAGGTGAATATCATGGCGATTATCATCAATATTGATGTGATGTTGGCAAAAAGGAAAATGAGCGTAACAGTACTTTCGGAGAGGGTTGGAATTACTATGGCGAATCTTTCCATTCTGAAAAATGGAAAAGCAAAAGCGGTTCGTTTTTCAACATTAGAAGCCATATGTAAGACTTTGGATTGTCAGCCAGGTGATATTTTGGAGTACAAGGGCGACGAAGACACTCAATAAAAACAGACAACAACTTTCTTCAACCAACGGGATTAGATAGTGAAATTAAGATGAAGGGATAGCTATTAAGCTATCCCTTCTCTGCGTTTATTATTGATATTTAATTAAAGAAATCCATTGAGAATTGCATTGATATTAATGACAAAAAATGTGATGTGATTTTCATAGTTTGCACCTCAAAAGGGAACCCGTTAATTTAGATAAGATAAAAAACAAAAAGGCTTATATTCCAAAGTGTATCATGTATTTATTTTCCTCTTAAGCGTGAAATATTTTGGAAGCTAACTCATTAAGTTCAGCGATTTTTTATACATAGTTGAAGACGTAATCAGGTGAGACTCTCGTTATGCAAAAAATAAACTTTTGTCAGTATCGCTGCCTTCGAGTGTCTAACCAACGCGGTTCGGCACGGCAAGGCGATCTTGATATCCGTTCAACTGCATTTCGATAGTCATCAGCTCCGGTTACAGATCGAAGATAACGGCATCGGAATGGAAGAAATCCAATTCGGATTGGGCTCAATGGGATGAAGGAACGGCTTGAACCATATCACGGCACGCTGTCCATTCATTCCGGGTCTGGGCAAGGAACTTTCGTCATATGTAATATTCTGTTGCAGACAGAGCAAGTACATGGGGCTTACGAAACGCGAGATGGAGATTCTGGAGCATCTGTCAAACGGGCTGCGCTACAAGTTGATTGCCGCCAAGCTATTTTTATCGGAGGGAACGATCCGCAATTACTGCTCGAAGCTTGACGTCAAAAACCGCGAAGAAGCAATAGAAATGGCGCGAACGGAGAATATCGTGCAGGCGCTGGAGAACTTTCCGATTTTTCTCTTGTTTTTTTCAAATGCTTCTTCCCCGTAATATTCAAATCGTTTATCATGCAACCATAACAAGTTAACATATAGAAATTTAAACTGTTTTTCAACAAAAAAACCCGGCTGGGATAGCAGCCGGCTCTTTAACTCTTGCACCCTTTAATTGAAGGATATTATTTCACAAACTTTCTTGAAGTAAAAAACGTTCGTCACCCAAAGAGTCGTACTCCTTCTCTACTATTTTAATCTATTTGTTGTTAGAGTACGCCTGAGCAATCACTTTTGCAGCCTTTGCGATGAGTTTATCATTAAAGCTTGCATTCTCATCATTGCGACTTGACATGATCGCTATAATAATCGGTTCTCGATTTGGCGGCCACACAATCGCTATATCATTTCGAGTTCCATAGCCACCGGCTCCGCTCTTATCTCCAACCACCCAACTTTCTGGTACACCAGCTCGAATGAGGGAATCACCTGTAGTATTCCCTTTTAGCCAATTTGTGAAAATTTCTTGCTTATCGGCAGGAAGGTACTCACTGATTCCAAACACCTCAAGGGTAGTTGCAAGTGCTTTAGGGGTACTTGTATCCCGTGATTCCCCAGGAATAGCTTCGTTCAAATCTGGTTCAATACGGTCAGCCATTGTGATAGTATCGCCACTTTCCCGTAACGCCTTTTCAAATCCATCTGGTCCGCCTAATTCTTCGAACAGAAGATTTCCTGCTGTATTATCACTATACTGCATCGCTGCTTCAGCTATCTTTCCAAGACTCATTCCTTTGTTCACAAAGTCTTCTGTAATCGGAGAATAGGTAATAATATCTTCATTGGTGAATGTCCTTATTTTCTCAAGCACTGATATCGGATTTTGCTTTAACAATACAGCTGCGGCTAGGGCTTTGAATGTAGATGCATACGCAAATCGTTCGTTCTCACGAAATTCCACGGTTTCTTTCGTTCCTGTATCAATGGCATAGACCCCAAGCCTTGCATCATATTCCTTCTCAAGTTGTTTAAATTTCTCCATTACGGTTTCTTTTGCCGTAATATTTTCTGACGTTTGGTTAGTTCCCCCGGTATGTTCTGTTTCTGCTTGTTGTACAACCTGTTTTTTCTCATCTGAGCAGCCTGCAACCATAAGCACCAATCCTATTGGTGCCAGTATTTGATAAAACCATCTTTTGTTCATGATATAAACCTCCTAATTATTTGATTAGACTCTTATGTACGAATTGAAAAAACAACCTCATGCAAGGAGTTTTAACAGATTACGTTTGTAGTCTGATTACATCTGTAGTATAGTATTACATATGTAATCAAGAAAAGTCAATTCTTAATTTTTTAACCATCAAGCTACTAGAAATATGCTATATACCTGTTTTTTAAAATTTAAAAATCAAGAGAGTAGGTATTGAAGGACATGTTTTTAACTCATTTTATATTAGGTTTATTGGTGTCTTCATTTTCCGTTACTGTTATCCTACTTATACGAAAATGGTTTGGAAGACAATTAACAGCAAAATGGCACTATCATTTGTGGATGTTTCTTTTTATGGCTTTAGCACTTCCATTCATACCTACTGATTTATATAATTTTAATTCTGTCTTTAGCAGTGGGGATATAAATCAGATTCATGCAGCCAGCTCTAATACGGAAAAAACTGGAACTGATATGATGCAGGGCCTACACCTCATACAAGACTTTTCTGTATCGGTCAATCGGCCGAACCTGTCCTTACTTAATATGGGGGTGATGGGTTTATGGATATCAGGGATGCTTTTATTTACCTTTACTATGGTTCGTGGATGGCTCACAATTAGAAGGATAAAGAATTATTCTTCTCCGTTTTCCAATCAAGAAGTTCTCGTGCTTTTCGAAGAATGCAAGAAAAGACTACGGATAAAAAAATCAATGGAGATCGTTATTTCGAAAAGAGTCCAATCTCCAATGATATTCGGACTTTTTCAAACATATATCGTCATACCTGCTCAGCATGAAAACTGGCTTAGCTTGAAAAATTACGAGTATATCTTTCTTCATGAACTGAATCACTATAAAAACAAGGATTTGCTGACAAATTACTTGATATTATTCTATCAAATCATTTATTGGTTTAATCCCCTTGTTTGGCTTGCTTTTAGAGAAATGAGATTGGATCGGGAAATCGCATGTGATACATCTGTTTTACAGTTACTGGATGATAACTCTTTTAGTGAATATGGAAATACTATCATTAATTTTTTGGATCTTTCAAAACGGTCAAGTAATCTACAGTTAGTGACACAACTAAACGGTTCGAAGCTTCAAATCAAAAAACGAATTGAACAAATTTCTGCCTATAAGCATTCCGCAAAAAAATCAATAAGGAAAAGCGTCTTTATTTATGTGTTGGCCACTATCATTTTGACAATCCAATTACCTATCGTTTTCGCATTTGCGACGGAAAACGACCGATACTATTTTAAAAATGACGGAGCAGTTTATGAGGATTTACATCAATTCTTTAAAGGGTATGAAGGAAGCTTTGTTTTATATGATCAAAACGCACAGCAATATCGCATTTATAATGAAGAAAAAAGCACTTTGCGGATATCACCTGATTCCACATACAAAATCTATAGTGCCTTATTTGCTCTAGAATCAAATGTGATATCACCCGAAGAATCCAAACTTTCATGGGATGGGACTGAGCAGCCCTATGAAGCTTGGAATATGGATCAGGATGTCTCATCTGCTTTACAAAAATCTGTAAACTGGTATTTCCAGGAATTAGATCGCAGGACAGGATTTGAAACAATTCAATCCAATCTACAAGCGATAAACTATGGGAATTCCGATGTATCTGGGGAATTGGGTGAATTCTGGAACGAATCCTCATTAAAAATTTCTCCAGTCGAGCAAGTCCAGCTGCTGCAAGCCTTTTATAACAATCAATTTGGATATAAGGAAAGGCATATCCAAGCCGTTAAGGAAGCACTGCTCATAGAAAAGAATGAGGAAGCTCGCCTATCAGGAAAAACAGGTACAGGAACAGTGAATGGAAAAAACATCAATGGTTGGTTTATCGGTTACGTAGAGACGAAGAACAATACTTATTTCTTTGCTACCAATATACAAAATGAAGATGATTCATCTGGAAGCAAGGCGGGAGAAATTACTTTATCAATTTTAAAAGATTTAGGAATCTATAAAGAAAATGGAGGGGAGAAAAATGGAGAAAAACATTCCTAGCATATCAGAGTCAGAATGGGAAATCATGAACGTGCTTTGGGATAAAGCCCCTCAAACAGCAAATGACATCATAGTTTCCTTACAGGAGAGTACCGATTGGAAGCCGAAAACCATACGTACCCTTCTCGATCGATTGGTTCAAAAAGATGTAGTAGGTGTCAATAAAGATCAAAGAGTTTACACCTTTTACCCGCTCTATACACAGGAGGAGTGCCAGCGTGCCGAGACCGAATCATTTATCAAACGTATCTATGGAGGGGCCATGAAATCCATGCTGGTCCAATTCATTCACGAAGATGCCCTATCTGATGATGATATCAATGAACTGCGCTTTATTTTAAATAAGAAACCTAAAAAGTAATAATATTTAAAAAAGCGATTTGGGATTTTTCCAAATCGCTTTTTTCGGTCAAAATCGAAATAACGGCGGACATATTTCCCATGTAATGATCTGTGTGGTTTGATACGAAAAAAATCAGAACTTTCGTCTTAATAATAGTTATGCATGAATTTAATTCAATAGATGTTTTTTATCACGCTTCTTGATAGTGAAGGCTTCTGCAGGGCCTGGAACAAGCAATCGCAAAGGCTACAGGAATAAAACATTTAACGCAATCATCCGCAAATTCAAATTAATTGAACAATTTTTTGATTGACACTGCCATACGGTCATGATAAGATCACTCTCATACTATATTTACTGAATTTAAAATATTTCGTTTAATTGAATATAATGTTTGACTCTTATCAAGAGAGGTGGAGGGACTGTGCCCTGTGAAGCCCGGCAACCGTCAGTTATTTAACTGATATGGTGCCAATTCCTGCAAAGCAATGTGCTTTGGAAGATGAGAGAAAGGATTGTTTAACCAACCTTTCTACTCATGTGTAGAAAGGTTTTTTTGAGGAGAAAAAACTTTCCTTTCCCCTACAGACTAACATACTAAGAGCTGCTGCCAGCATTAATTTCAGGTATTACAGTTACAACAATCCTTCTAGTTGGTTGCGGGGGTTGGTGCAGGTGGTTTAGGTAATTTGTTATATCTTGAAGGGTTTCAGCTCAATAATAATGATGTTTAGTCATTGTTTTTTATTCAATTTATAGGTGATATATGTACAACAAAAATAGATAAACGATAAGGGAGAAATGAATTATGAAAAAGTGGATATCAACTTTAGCAGTTTCCTCAGCATTAGTATTAAGTTTAGCAGCTTGCGGTACGACTAACAGCGGATCAGATTCTTCAGACAAAGAAAAGAAAATCCTTGTGGGTGCATCAAACATTCCACATGCTGAAATTTTAGAACAGGCAAAGCCATTATTAAAGGAAAAGGGAATTGATTTAGAAATTAAAACATTCCAAGATTATATTATTCCGAACACAGCGTTAGCTGATAAAGAGATTGATGCAAATTATTTCCAACACGTTCCATATCTTAAATCAGTGTTAAAAGAGAATCCAGACTATGACTTTGTAAATGCGGGTGCTATTCATATTGAGCCAATCGGCATTTACTCTAAAAAGTATGATAGCTTAAAAGATCTTCCAAAAAACGGTACAGTTATTATGCGTAATGCTGTAGCTGAACAAGGACGTATTCTATCTATTTTTGAAAAAGAAGGCGTTATTAAGCTAAAAGAAGGCATCAATAAAACAGAAGCTACGATTAATGATATTGTAGAAAATCCTAAAAACTTAACTTTTAATGCAGATATAGAAGGTGGCCTATTACCTCAAATTTATAATAACAACGAAGGTGATGCGGTTGTTATTAATGCGAACTATGCGTTAGATGCAGGGCTAGATCCGCTTAAAGACCCAATCGCTGTTGAATCGGGTGAAGATAATCCATATGCAAACATTATCACTGTACGTAAGGGCGATGAAAATAAAGAGACAGTAAAAGCGTTAGTAGAAGTACTTCGCTCTAAAGAAATACAAGACTTCATTACTAAAAAATATAAAGGTGCAGTCATACCAGTATCTAAATAAAACACCCTTTCATGAACTATACCCCGAATAATGGACACTTCGAAAAAGGTCCATTACTCGGGGTTCTTCTATGTCTATACACTAGAAAAGCAAAAAATCCGTTTACAAAAAGCTGCTTAATAGAAGATACAAAAACTTAAAGCGTAAATTTCTTAAACATAAATACTTAACTAAACTCAAAGTCTTAAGGAGGAAGCCCTACTATGAATTTTAAAATGCAAAACAAACAAAATCTACTAATTGAGAGAATTACGGATCAACATCTAGTTATTCTGTGTGGATATTGCCGTCGTCACGGTCAATCCTCTCCATGTCAAAAGAAACTAAGAAAATCGTGATAATATGCAATCCAAAAGTGATATAAAGATTACATAAAATATTGGATAAGATATACCAATCAATATTTGTAAGTAGTCATATCTAGTCGACACCTACGTATGTAATCACCGAAAAGCCTTTCCCATGAAAGAAATTAAAAGAATCCTTTGATAAGAAAGATAATAGATGGGAAGAATAACATTAACTGTTGTTCCTTTATTCATTTCACTTTCAATAACTATCTTTCCTTGATGTGCTTTCACAATTTCATAGCAGATCATTAACCCTAAGCCAACCCCTTTTTCTTTGATACTATAAAAAGGTTCTCCAAGATATGGGATACGTTCTCTTGGAATCCCACATCCTTGATCGATAAAACAAATACTTACTTGATGACTATCAAGTGTATCGATTTGAACCAAAATTTCTCCTCCCGTTGACATCGCTTCAATTGCATTTTCTAAGATATTGATAAACACTTGTTTTATTTGGTTTCCTTCACAAGGTATGTAGGGAATTTCTGATTTAAGCTCTGTTCTGATCTGTATATTTTTCATCATTGCTTGAGGTTGCAGTAGCGTTATAACTTGTTCTGCTAACATGCTCAAATTATTGAGTTGAACCTTTACTGCTTGTGGTTTAGCTACTATCATAAATCTATTTGTGATTACTTCTATTTGTTCAATTTCTGATGATATTACATCTATGTACCACTGATTTTCTTTATTTTTCATTGATTGTATTAGTTGTATAAATCCTTTAATAGTTGTAAGTGGATTTTCATGAGCTATTGCTGTAGCTAATTTTCCTACCACATCCAGCTTCCCTGATTTTCGCAGTAACTCTTCCGTTTTTAAACGTTCAGTGATATCTCGAGTAATAACCATTGCAACTTCTTTTTCACCTAATCTAAAGATATCGATGATTAACTCAGTATCTATTTTCTCTTCTATTTTAAAAACATATTCGTCTCGCAAAGTGAAGTAATGTTTTCCCTTTTCGAAATCTTTTATAATGTTTATAGTTTTAATGTTTTCAGGAAGAAAATCCATAACAGATATGGAAAGAATTTTTTCCTTACTATAACCTAATCTTTTACATGCAACTTGGTTTACGTCGAGAAATCGAATTGGAAATCGATCCTCGTTCAATTCTAATAGGTAAATTGCAACAGTTGCATGTTCAAATAGAGTACGGTATTTCATCTCATTTTCTCGTAATTGTAGAATAGACATATAACTTTCTTGTAATTGTTGAATAGATATATAATTTCACTCCTTCACTTCAAATTTTCTAAATATTCTAAATATTATATATTGGAAAGGGGCTTGATGCAAGAATCCTTATTTATAATTTATTCATATTTTCCATGAAGCATAAAAAGTGGTTCTATATAAATCCTGTTAACCATATGGACAGGTATGAGTTCCCATCTTTTCCGTCTAGACTCAACTATTTGGAATTGCTGAATAGATCCGATTCTCTAAAAAAAAGTATATAAAACTACTTTTTTCGATATTTTTCAGAAAATTTCGACTTTTATATTTACAACATGAAATTTTTCTTGTATGCTAATCTTACTAAATTAAAAGAAGGTGATGCCAATGAAATAAAGAGAAATATAATGCACATTGAGTATCAAGAAAGCTCTGTTTTTTCTAAAGAATTCTTAGCCTTTGTCCCTTTTTTAAAATACGGATCTTCTCTTAGAAAAATACTAAAACTGGTATTAAAAAATAAAAAAATGAAAGGATTAGATTACAAAGTAATGGTAAATCAAGAAGAAATAGTTTAAGCGACCTTGTGTATCCTAATAGGAATGACAAGGTCGCTTACATATTTTTATTTTACCTTATTATCAAAAATCAATGTATCTTAAAATCTATAAAAGCCCCCTTTAGCATTCTAATTCAGTGAAAACCGCTATGCATTTTCACTTATTGCCTATCTCTTATTATTAAAAAAAATCCTAAAACACACCTGAGTTTGCTTATGATTGGAGGGATTTTATGCTTAAGAAACGAGATCTTCATGAAAGCCACGTATTGTACGAACTAATGGCACATCCAGATGTCTTCCCATTTGTACGCCAAAAAGTTCGTTCATATGAGGAATTCTTATTTATGACAAAACAAACGATTGAGGCCGAAGAGCGTGGCGAATTAATTTCTCGAACTATTCTTGATGAGTGGGGAATTCCAATCGGTATGATTACTTTATTCGATATAGAAGATAATTGCGGATTCTTAGGTACTTGGATTGGAAAACCGTATCACGGAAAAGGATATAATAGACCTGCTAAAGATGCTTTTTTTAAAGAGCTCTTTAATGAGCTAGGTATTGAGACGGTTTTTATGCGGATTCGAGAAGAAAATATCCGTTCCATAAAAGCTGCCGAAAAACTTCCTTATGTTATAAAAGCAAATAAAACAAGAAAATCGATGTATGCGCAATTAAACGAAAATGGTGCTGTATATGATTTATATGAAATCCCGAAAGACCAATACACTTTATTTCTCTTACAAAAGGATCTATCATATGCAGACTTTTCATATTTACTTGAAGCGTAGACGTTATCGGTTAACCTCTAAATACAATATTATTCAATTTGTGAACTAATGTACGAATCTGATGAATAAGGCTATACACATTTGAACATTAATTCATAAATGTATACTTTTGTTCTAGGAACATTAAGTTGTGCTATGTAGGCGGGGAATATTTGACGCTTATGCTTTAACAACCTCGTTGATTCTTCCTTTGATCTCATCTAAAATTCACTGGAATATATTGTCACCTAGATTTTTCAAAGAAACACGTTTTACCCAGTTCCAATCCTCTAAAATCGTGCTCTAGCGACATGTTTGTGCTTGGCGAAATGTTCTACTCCGACAATTAAGGTTTCAGAAGTAATTTGAGAGATTTTATGATTTTGGTTATAATTCATTGTAAGGCCTCCAAATAGATGTTCTTGTCCTTGCCAGCTTAGGACACATTCATCATATCAAGAGGTCTTTTTTCATTCAAACCTCATTTTCAGTTATTACAGGAATGCTGCCCCTTTAGTTCTATAAGAAAAGGAGCTGCTGATCAGCTCCTGGTAATGAAGTAAAGCACCCGTTACATGAATTAGAAATTTAATCAGCTTTCTTGGTTCTCTTAAAAAATAAATAACCTAAAACACCTAAAATTAATGCTATACCTCCGAAAACAATAACTTGATATATAATATCCCCTAACATAACCTGTTCCTCCTATTCTAATAAATATACGAGATTTTTTCTAAAAAGGTTTTTCAACTGATAGTTTGATTCTAAAAGTCTTATTAAACTAAACTGACCAGTTAGTCCCGTAAGAAAAAGGTTGCCGTAGCAGCCTTCATTATTGAAAAAGCACCAGGTAGTTATCCTTCCTTAGTTTCTCAAATATACGACACTGTCGCTTCTTTCTACTTGAAAATTTACATCATCTTTATTATTAATCATATAACCAGCATCTTTATAATTCTCAGATTCAAAAGATATACCATATCCATTATTCTCAGGATAACCATATAAATAGCAGACCACTTTTCCATCGTTCAAAAATACAACTTGATTCATTCCTTCATTTACAGTTTCACTAATAGTATCCCATTTATAACCTACCATTTCATATATATCATCTTTCGGGGTATATGGTCCAAAGGAATATACGACATCCCAGTCAAATGGTGTTACATCTAATAAATTTATTGTTTCAACGGAATGTCCAATTGATAACACTTCTTCTTTTAATAACTCTTCGTTTACATCCCATAAATCCTTCTTTAATAGATTTATGAAGATAGCTATACATATTATACCGAAAGCAATAATCACTACTGTCTTTTTAGTTTTCATATCTATCCTCCACCTTGAACAGCAATCTTCCTACTGAAATCAGCCACTTCATTATAAAAATAATTACCAAAATAGGTGTGGATTCTTAATGAACTAACTGCCCCGTTAATTCCGTAAGAGAAAGTGCTCCCAAAGCAACCCCCTTATTGAAGTAAAGCACCCGTTGTAAGCACCTTCTATTATTGGACTTTCTTCGTACAGTGCATTATAAACCTACTTGTTTGTACTTTCTTTATATCTTTTGAATGCAAAAACTGCGGCCAAAAGCAAGAAAATAAATCCTAGAAGCGACCCGTAAATTGTAGAGTATTCCCAAAGTAAATATAAAACGTTTCCTAAAGTAAAGCTGAATATTGAAAGCATTAAGAATATAAATGTCAAGTTATTCTTAAAAAACAAAGTTTCTCACCTCTTATCCATTTTTTATAACGAATTAAACGAGAGAAAGCCTAAATTTGCATAAAGAAAGAGCTACCTTAAAGACAGCTCTGATCTCAGCTAACGCACCCGTTAGAACGTTAAAGCATTATTTGTCATTTTTTAATATTCGAACCTCTTCTTCTAGTTTATTTATTTTTTGTTGAAGTTCTTTCTTCGGTTGCACTAGCTTTCTTAGTAGAAACAAAACTAATATGACTAAAAGAGAAGATAGAATTAATCCTGGAATGCCTATATTACTCAACAAATACACACCGCCCAATTATCGTTAACCAAATTTTATCTTTTTTTATAAAAATAGTCAATATCCACAATTCTACTACGCTGCGCTTAATGATCGAACTGCACCTTTAGCTACAATAAGAAAAAGAGCTGCCAAAGCAACTCCCTTATGGAAGTAATGTTCCTGTTAGTTTAGCATGATATATAATCTGCAACTAACAATCTTTCATCCTACCTTGTCCTTGAAAAATGGCCTTTCTATTAGTAATGATATGGGTTTTACCTTGAACAAAAGGAAATGTGTAAATAATGCTATTATCACTCCATTTAAAATTCCCGCAACTACATCTAAAGGATAGTGAACCCCTACCCATATTCTTGAGAAAGCTACTACTATCGCAAGAATAAACCATGTATATTTAAAATGATGGGATGATAGCCAAAGAGTAACAGCAATTGCTATTGCAGATGTAGCATGGTCACTTGGAAAAGAGGAATTAGCAGAATGCTCAACGAGTTGAATAATTTCATGCGATATAAACGGTCACTCTCTATAAGTGAA
The DNA here is from genome assembly GCF_046534585.1 of Peribacillus sp. SIMBA_075. NCBI lineage: Bacteria > Bacillati > Bacillota > Bacilli > Caryophanales > Bacillaceae > Peribacillus > Peribacillus sp. SIMBA_075. The sequence goes on from NZ_JAWRYN010000033.1 coordinate 44,056, forward strand.
TAACTCAATAATTCTGTTTATTGAATATGCCAAAGTAAATGAAAACATAGCCTGAAAAGCTATCACACGGAAATTACTTCTATTTAGTAGCCATAACATCAAAATTAATAAAACAAAAGCATATTGAACATATTCCGCAAAGAAAATCATTATGTTATCTAATAATGGATATTGTTGGACTTTACTATTGATGAATTTAAACCATTCATAATCTGCTTCCATAAAACTCATTTCATAATCTCCTTTAATGTACCTGCCTAGTTAGCTGTTCTCCTATTCTCTCTAATTTAACTTTAACAATTATTGCCTATTGTTTCAATTTAAACCTGCCCTTTTGGTGCAATAAAAAAAAGGCTGCCGCAGCAACCTTTCTTAACGAAGTAAAGCATCCTTAGTTGATTAAATTAACCAAAACAGCTACGAAAATCATTACTGTAATCAAAGTCGACCAGCCTACTTTTTTTGTTACCGTTTTCTGGAGGAATTTGATTTTAGATAAAGTAAAATTAATGCACAAAACTACAACTATAATATACAAAAATTTAAGCCAATAGGAGATGCCCATTTTATCAAGATACGGCTCAAGAAAGAGTAATGCAATGAATATTGTAAAACCGTATGCAACATTTTCCCACTTCAATTTTTTTACCCACCTTATGATTTCAAGCTTCATTATCTCCATTATAATAGAATCACTTAATCAGCTATAAAGGATTTACTCTCTTCAAGTCATTGTTCAACTATCCTGCTTCCATTAGAAAAAGAGCTGCCAAAGCAACTCCCTTATTTAAGTAGGTTGATGTGGGATACACCAATCGAATCCTTGCTTGAATTAAAGTGTGACAATAATCGGACCATCTTTAGTAAGGATAATCGTATGTTCCAATTGAGCTACATAGCTTTTTTCTGTAGCATAGGTCCAACCGTCTTCTTTTTGGAGCACTTCTTCTTCAAAGGTTGAGATAAATGGTTCGAATGCGATAACCATCCCTTCCTTTAATATTTCATTATCCCATGGATCATAATAATTGCAAATATGGTCAGGTGCTTCGTGTATTCTACGTCCAACACCATGTCCTGTAAGGTTTTTGATAACAGTGAATCCATGTTGTCTCGCTGTTTCGAATACTGCTTTGCCGATTCTGCTTTTTTTGGAACCGGGTTTTGCTTTCTTAAGACCTGCTTCAAATGCCTTTTTAGCAACGTCGCATATTTTCGTTAATACTTCTTCTCCTTCCCCTACCACAAATGAGATTCCTGTATCTGCAAAATAACCGTTCTTTGAAGCAGATACATCTATATTTACTAGATCCCCTTCATGAATAACCCGATGACCCGGAATACCATGTGCCACTTCTTCATTAAGACTAATGCAGGTATAGCCAGGAAAATCATATACACCTTTTGGAGCTGACACTGCACCTGCTTTTTCTAAAAGTTCTCCGGCTATATCATCAAGTTCTTTGGTCGTTATGCCAGGAATTGTCCTTTGTACCAATTCATCTCTAATGGAAGCAATAATTTTGCCAATTTCCTTCAAACCATTAAAATCTTCTTCTGTTTTTGCAATCATTTTTATCCTACCTCATTATCTTTTATCATTAATAAGCTATATAAGTATTAATTGTACCTTTATTTTCTCGAAAAATAAAAGCAATGTAAAATATTTGGTACAATCCCCCTCACCTGAATTATTCTTCGATCAAGGAATAGACTACAAAAAGGATCTAGTACATATGACTATACTATTAATTGGATTAACCTTCCACTTTCCCCTATGCAACTAATCACCTCCGATAGTTGCATAGGGAAAAGCTGCCTTAAAAACAGCTCCGATCTTAAGCGGACGCACCCGTTAGCCAGTATTGTGGAGGCAATTAACTTATTCTTGCTGGTAATGTTAAATATCGCAGAAGAGTGAGATTACTTTGGAGCAACAATTGTTTGATTAAAGTTATTCGTTAGCTCAAAGAAAGATCTGTGTAAACATCTCTCGATCCTCAACTAACGTCACATTTTTGAAGAAAAAATGAATTACTCTTCTCTTGCCTATTTATAATGAATAATATTTCAAGAATACCAATAAAAAGCATAATCAGTCATAACTGAAGAATCACCCAACTGATGTAACATAGCTGAAATATTCCCTCTATGATAGGTTCCATGATTCACAACGTGTAAGACCATTTCAGATATACTTGTTTCTCTTAATCCTGCCCATGGATTATCCAACATTATTCTCTGTTCCATATCTTCCTGTCTGTTCAAAAAGGATTTAAACCGAGATGTTAAAGAGTGAAATTCCGTTTCTAAGTCTTCAATTGGCAGTTTCTCAATCTTTTCTTGAATTTGAAATGAAGATTGCATTGCTTCATTCATACTCTGACCCTCGAGGGTATTAAGCCATCCATATTCCACCAAATAGAGATGAGATAAAACCTTTGAAATAGAAGAAAAGACACTTTTCATTTCCTTTTGATATTTCTCAGGGGAAAGTGTCTTAAGATGATCAATAATCCGTTGATTTGCCCATACATGATAGTTATATAGATTTTCTACATGATTTGCCATACAATCGCCTCCTTATCATCACGTTTTTTTATATTCTTTATCAGAATGAATTATTCCTTTAAATATTATTACTTGTTAACACAAACTATGTATTAGTGATCGACTTTTTTCTTATCAAAATCTCTAAATAACCAACTAAAAAGGGAATGAAATGCTACGAAACAGAATGCGTATGCTAAATTCCCTAACCAATTTATCGTTTGCCCCCTGAAATATTGCAGACCAGAGCTTGCAATATACATGAGTATGAAACCCACTACATAACTAATGAAGAATCTTTTCTTTGTTATTGCCATAAATACAAACCGCTCCTATTCTTTGGCAGGCAATCCAAATATCCTGCCCCGACAGTTGCATAAAGAAAAAGTTACCTTAAAGATCGCTCAATATTCAACGAATGCACCCGTTAGTTTATGAAGGAATATTTGTTTAAACCTGCCCTTAGTGAAAATCACTTTTATTCCCCCTATAAAATAAAAATAGTGCCAATTTCTTTTTAATAGAAATCGGCACTTCGTTTATTCGCTATACGTTATCGTGTCGCTTTAGGCGGTTGGCACACGTCACATTTACGTTGTTTATTATTTTTAAATTTCGTAAATGTTTTTTCAAAGTTGCTACCACATGTACATTTAAATAGTAACTTTTGGGAAAAACCGTGATATTCCGTCGATAGCAACTTACTTTCCGAATTTTTCTCAACAAATTCTTTAATTTTACCAATCGTCCATTGTTTATTCATTCTCTTACACCTCCATATTTTATCGCTTTGCGGAGGCTTTTCTTGGCATCCGTTCAATTATAAGTAAAAGTAGTAATTATCCTAAGTTAACCATTATAACATGCTGGCACTCAATTAAACAGATGGAAGGTATCTTAATAAACTAAACTTCCCCTTTAGTTCCATAAAGTAAAAGCTGCCTTAAAGAGATCTTAAGCTAACATACCTTAGTTGTAGAAGGTTTTTGCCGAAAATGCACAGCGATGGACTTTACATGCCCCTACCTATAGGGGTTTTTTCAGGAGTACAGGTCAGGTATTTTCGGGATACAGCATTAAAATATCCTACATCAATAATTGCTTCTTCTCCTTTATCAGGGCATTGAATATGCGTCAGCTGAAGTGATTCATTGATGATGACCAAGTCTATTGCGTCTAATTCTTTTTTGCAGCACAAACATTTTACAGGCAGTATTTCTTTCTCCATTAAAGAAGCCCCCTTTTTGATAAATAGGTATTCTTTATTTCTAGTTGCTAATCCTACCTGTTCACATAACCGTCAAAAATTCCTTTTTCCATTACATGTTTAGTTAGTGTCTATATAGATTGTTCAACAAGTCTTCCCTGATAGCTCCTTAAAGTAAAAGCTGCCTTAAGACAGCTCTGATCTTCAGTAAACCTCCATTAAAATTCGAGAAACTAACCTGAATTAGCATTCCGATTTTCACCACAAATTCTTTTTAATTGTATATCAACTGGGAATTTTCTGTACTTATTTCATTTTAACTTCCATACTTTATGTATGTAGTATATTCTTATCAATTACTTTAACTTCAGAACTCTGCTAATGAATAAGCAAGTTAATAATTGTACTTGAAAATGGAGTGATACGATGAATAAGACGTATGATGTCATCATTACCGGTGCTAGATGTGCCGGCTCTACCTTGGCAATTTACCTTGCTAAGCAAGGTTTCCATGTGTTGTTGGTGGACCGATCGACTTTTCCAAGGGACACATTATCAACCCATACATTTTTCAATAATACTGTCGCTCTTCTTCGAGAAATAGGGGTCCTAGACAAGTTATTGGAAACAAAAGCACCACCGGTACGGGATATTAAATTTCAATTTGAGGATACCGTGATAGAAGGTCCCATCCCTGAGGTTTCTGGAGAGGACAGTTGTTATTGCATTAGAAGAACTTATCTCGATCATATCCTACTGGAACAAGCCAAATCTCAAATGAATGTAACCGTTTTAGAAGGGTTCCGTGTGACGGATGTCATCCGTGATGACGAAACAGTAATAGGCGTGAAAGGTTTAGACGGCAACAACAAGAAACAAGAATTTTTAGCTCGCCTTGTAGTCGGGGCAGACGGCCGATCCTCTATTATTCGCAAGCTGGTAAACAGTGAACTCAAAATAAGCATTCCGGCAACAGTCGGCATTTACTTCGGGTATTTCTCTGGATTTCGCCACGATAATGTCCCTAAATTTGAAGTATACAAAAGAAAAGAAAACACAGCCATTCTCTTTCCGACGAATGATGACTTATATGTTATTACCGGCATTTTCCCATTAGAAAATAAGGAATTGATAGAACGGTTGAAATTAAATCCGGAAAGCTGTCTACGGAATCTCTTAACAGATAACTTTCCGAATACAACAATTGGGGCGCGCTTGAAAAATGCCGAACTAGTGGAACCGGTCAAAGGCATCCTCGGATATGACAATTACTGGTATGAAGGAATGGGAAAAGGATGGGCATTGGTTGGAGATGCAGTTTGTTTTAAAGATCCTGGCATGGCGCAGGGTATCCATGATGCTATATGTGGAGCACGTATATTATCCACTATTCTATCAAAATATAAGGGACAATCCGATCAATCAAATCAAATGTCTGAAGAATATCAAAAGGAAATAGAAGATGAGTTTATGGTTCGGTTTCACATGGGATGCCAAATTTCGAAGAATGAACAAATATCTGAACAACAGGATGCTGTCAACAAACTAATCAGTTCCCATCCAGAGGCAATAGAGAAGTTTTTAGGGATTTACAATTACGCAAACGAGCCCGCTGTTTTAGAAAAAGAACTCGCACGAATTATGCAGTCGATCCGGCAATGATTTTTAGAAATTACGGGATTCAAGAGGATCGTTTGATCAATCTTTACTTTAAAGCTACAGTTGATTCTTTTTTCAGCAGATGCTTTAGGACAATTAGAGAAATAAAAAAGGGCATTTCCTAACGCCAGGAAATGCCTTTTTTGTTGAGATTTTGCTTTGTTTACAAAATACCGAAACTTTGGGCGGACACATCTATACGTCTTTTTCGAGGACAAAAAACGACAAAACAAATAAAAAGTAATAAAAATAATATACGTCTAAAATAGCACTTAAAGTAAGTGTAAATTATCAATAGGCAAATCCGCATGAGCAACGGTTTTTCCCAAATAACAGATGATAAGATGCGGGGAATTCCTGATTGACTCGTTGAACTTCATATGCAAACTCCTTATCATCCTTTGGTACGGGCGAAAGTGCATCCGCTTTTTCTTGTGAATCAATATTAGCACCAGGTGGTACGAACCTGCCAGGTGGAATTCGAACGCCATTTGTTACTACTGCATTATAAGCAATAAATGAGCCTCTCCCTACAATTGCAGTATAAACAATCGAATTAAAACCAACAAATACTTCGTCTGCTATATAACATGGACCATGTATAAGGGCACCATGAGCAATGGTCACTTCATTTCCAATGAAGATAGAATACCTCTTTTTTCCAGATGTGATCCTTTTATTTAATAAACCATGTAAAATCACCCCGTCCTGGATATTTGTATTAGAACCTATATAAAAAGGGGTTCCTTCATCCGCACGTATGCTTACATTAGGAGCTACAAAAACATTGTTTCTAATTGTAACATCCCCTATGACACTGGAAAACTGACTTACAAAAGCTGTTTTATCAATTTCAGGAAAACGTTGAACAGGATTAAATGAAGTAACAGGGTTCGGGCTTATGAATGGTTCAAAACAGTGAGAATGGTTATTAGAGGCGTTTGATCCTTCTTTTTCTCCCAAGTTATCACCTCCTTCACAATCTAATGGCGTTTAATTAGTTTATGCAGGAAGATTGGGTAAGGAATGGGCTAATAATATCAGGTTATTATCCCTTTAATTGCATAAAGAAAAAGCTTCCTTAAAAACAGCTCTGATTTTCAGCTAACGCACACGTTTGTAAAAGACAAAAAGGCATTAGCCCTTATTCAATAAAGAATTCTTTAGCAAAAACATCAATGCTTTAGTCTTTCTTTTTCCAAGACATTAAATCAAAAAAAGCCAATCCAAATGATACACCCAAAGGAATACCTAGATCCCAAACCTCCATTTCCGAACGTTTAAAAAAATAAGAAAGAAGGTAGTTCAAAGCACTTAAAGAAATAAACCAAGTAATAAACGTAAAAAGCCTTTTTCTTATTTGAATCCAATTTAACTTTCTTGTATTCGCAATAACTAAAAAGATGGAGAACACACCATATAGAAGAAGATAAATTAAATATCCTATGATAAATTTAAAAGAAAGCGAAGTATCAATATCCTTATATATTATAAATATCGTAAGTATGGTTCCTACCAAAAATACAATAAACAAAATTAAGTTTAACGAAATATATTTCTTCATCTTTTCCCCCTTACCTTACAAGTCTAGATATCTTTTGATTATCTCAAAATATCAGAACTTATGTATTGGTAACTCATTCCTTGTTGAACTATCCAGCCCCAATAGTTCCATAAGAAAAGCTGCCTTAAAGACAGCTCTGCTCTCCAGCTAACGCACCTGTTAGTTCTATAAGAAGAGTTTACCAATATTTCGTCATAGATTCTGTTTAAGGTTTGCTATTAGTTTTTTTCAAAAAAAACAATATATGAAAATAGGTATGTACTGCTATTCCTACCGTTAAATAAGCCCAAAAATTATCAGAGTCTAATATGTAGGCAAGAGTGATTGCAGAAATGGTATACAAAGAAAATTGTAAAAGATATACTTTTAAGTTTGTATGTAAACCCAAAAAATAAGTTATGGTATCAATAATTAGAGTTACAGGAATACCAATAATGCAATATATTGCTAATTCATATATTGTGCCAATAATTACTCCATTTAAAAAAGGGAAATTTTCATCTTTTGGAAGATCTTCATTTAAAGATATTAAACTATCAATTGAAGCACTAAGAAACGATGATAATGGAGCTGCAAGAAGTATAGAAATAGGGATCAAATATATTTTTTTCATAAACACCACCTCAGCATTAAATATTACTTTCATAAAGAGTGGTAGCAAAATGTATTGCAATTAATTCACAGTACGAATAAATTACGCTTCTTGAACTAAACTGCCCCGATAGTTAATTAAGGGTTCTTTTTTTACAATCAGAAGGCCACCATTTGGCGGACTTCTAAAAGAACCTAAAAACAGTTAAAAGGCTTTTAAAAAAATGGAGTTTGCCCAGTATGCCACTAGAATAATAATAATTGTAGTAACAATAACAAGCATTTTTTTACTGTGATTTCCGACTTCTTTCTTTTCCCCTATTTCCTCTCTGTATTTCATTTGTACCTTTTTCTTTTTATCATCTAATTTCATAGCAGGTAGACTCCTTAATGAAAATAATTAAGTTAATTTTACCATAAAAAACCATGTTCATTCTTCAACTATCCTGCCCCGATAATTCTATAAGAAAGAGCTACCTTAAAGACAGCTCTGATCTTCAGCTAACGCACCCGGTAGTTTAAGTACACCATTTCACAAACTTCTAACTAATAAAAAAAAAGACGGTGACTTACATAAGTCACCGCCCCGATATTACTAATTATTCAATGCACTAGTAGAATCCCACTCGTCAACTATATGGTTCCTAAAATGAGCTACTTTAATTGTTTATTCATTCCCCACTGGAAGTACAACAGTAAATGGTTGTAATTCCTTAGCGGGGAAAAAGCTTGAAAAATTAAATTGTAAAATTGTATTTTCCAACTTAAAGTTCATAAGTTTTTCTTCCCCATTTAAATCGAATGTAGATTGGAAGTGCGCTGCTTTTTTATCGATAGTTTTCACTTTATTCAGATGAACACTATGATTTTTAGGTGGTACTGGATTTTCAGGATTGATTTTACCAATATATTCTTTATCTACTAGCAGGAATACATATTGCAAGTTATTTTCAAACAATTCAAGCTGATGCTTACTCAATTCCTTGGAGAGCCCTGTAAATTGATAATCGATTACAAGTTTACTGCCCTTTTTAGTTATATCATTTACCTGAAGGCCTAAATTGAATCGTTTACTTTTTAATGTAAACGATTTTTTGTCCAATAGCTGTTGTACTTTTGGGTCCGCCACAGTAAGCTGCGGATAAAAAGTAAGTGAGTTAATATTTGACTTTATCTTGGTCATTTTTGTTCGAATAGTACTATGATATCCATCCTCTTGTGCTGTCCCCTCTAGAGATGTTCCGTTTCCAAACCTATATACTTTTCCTTTATTATCAATTGCTTTTAGTATATAAATTTCATCATCTTTGTATTTTTCCACCGTCTCATAAATAAGCGAAGATGACACCCTTGCGGTGAGGATCTCTTTAATACGGATTTTGACCTCATCATCCGTGTATCCTTGCTCCTGATCAATAACAAGTGTGCTGTTTTTTTCTTGCTGAATTGGGATATCAAAATTCCATTCACCTTTTATCCCGTTAATATTATGAATAGTTATGGGGAGAGTAGAATTCTCCTTAAATGATTTATATGGATATTCCATTTTCCATTGGAAATTGTATCCCCCCTTGACCTTCCTAATATCTGTCGACTTTCCATTCAACCAAGGGTCATTATCCCCTTTGTTGTGTTCAAAATTCATATCAAAGCTTACTTCCCCTTTTTCGTTATGCCCTTTTTCAACATCTTCATCTACAAATCCTGTAATTGATACCACATTGCCATCAAAATAAGCATTGGTGAGTTTTACAGTCACTCCATTTTTAGTTAAGGATTGATTTAATTCTGTAACTGCATCTTGATTCGCAAGTTCAACACCCATTGAATCATTGAATTCATGAAAAATCCCGCCTATTAAAGGGGTATTAGCCAATACTTTATTCATTGTAGGATTAACAAATCCAGAAGCAATGGTGATTCCAAGAAGAGCAGCTGCAGCAGCTGAACCTGCAAGAACTTTCTTTTTCTTTCCTTGCCCTGACATTTTTAAGCCTTTATCAATAGCGTCAAACACTTTTTCTTTTGGTACAACTATTTTTTCAATAGCACTTTTTACTTCTTTGTTATCCATTGCATTTGCCCTCCTCATCTTTATAGGACTTTTTTAACTCGACTTTCCCCCTACTTAAATAAGTTTTTACAGTCCCTTCGGGGATCTCCATGATTTCACTAATAGTTTTTATAGAATAATCATAGTAGTAAAACAAAATAATGGCGGATCTATAATTCCCTTTTAACTGTCCGATCGCATTTAATAGATCTATTGCTTCGTCATGACCTGAATGATAGGTTACCGATAAATTAGACAATACTTCGTCTGTTAGTGGCACAATATTATTTCTTTTTTTGAGAATATGACCAGCACATCGGATAATGATCCTGGTAAGCCAAGTCATAAAGTAATCTGGATGCTTTAACGAGTGAATACTCTTATAAGCTTGATATGTCGTCTCTTGAACGACATCCAATGCATCCTCTTCGTTATGTACATAAAGATAAGCAGTCCGGTAGATTCGTTCATAGTGCTGCTTTATGAGATGTTCAAAAGCTTTTTTATTGCCCCTAATTGCTTTTTTAACCATCTTATCATTCTCAAACTCCATCTCTCTCTCTCAACTCCTTTCAACTATTAGTGGAATATATCTTCAGAAAAAGTTTCAAAAAGTTAAAGTATTTTTAGAAAAAGCATAACATGCAAATAAAAATCTAAAAGACAGTCAATCTTAAGCTGACGCACCTGATATTTCAACAAGGTCTAAATGATAAGTTACTAAAGACAAGAATTTTTTAAAAAATAATAAGTATTCTCCTTATACTTGCGCATATTAAAAGCAATAACATTGAAAGCGAGATGGATAAGTATTGTCTAAACAAGGGATGCAAAACAAGGATCAAACTAGAAAGCAAATCGAGAAACAGGATAAAAGAAATGATGTTGAACTAGGTAATGAATTTCAAATTGGAAACACAAGTTCACAGAGCCCCAAAAAAAGTGGACGTCAAGTAAATAAAAAATAACCCCGATCTTTGAGGCTGCTGAAAAACTCACGTTTTTCTAACTAGTACGGTAAATCAAATTAAAAAAAGACGATTCTCATTCGGTACTTGAATGGAAATCGTCTTTTTTTGCTTCTGTTTGTCACTTTTTTAGGCCATTAATTTCAATATTCTTTTCAAGTTAACGGTGAAAATAGCCATTGCTCCTTGTAATTCCATGCCAAGTAGACCCGAGGATTTTGCAACATCATACCCGTGCCTGTGTTTCAATTCACTGTTTTTCGCTTCAATTTTATAACGTTCTTTTGATTTTTCTTTAAAATATTCACTCTCCTGGAATGTAGCCTGTTCTATATGTTCATTGGATTTAATACTGACAGAATAGGTCTTGCTTTTCGCTCCTTCTTTATAACAGCCTTCTTTAAAGGGACAAATCTTACACTTTTCTACGTCAAAGTAATAGGTATCGGTTTGATTCGTCCCTACATCTTTTTTGCCCTGGCGAGCTTTCCTGATAGCCAAATGCCCAGCCTTACAAACGTACATTCCTGCATCCTTGTTAAATTGAAATTCCTTTTCCTTCTTCCGGAATCCCTGTGTAACTGAAGGATTCAATTTTGCGACTAGTTTAATGTTATTTTCTTCACTGTATTCAATATTTCCCTTCTCTGAGTAAGCTGCATCCCCAATCACGGTCTCAATCACCATACCAGCTGCCGTGCTCTTTTCAATTAATGCCTTTAATTCTTTACCGTCCGTTTTTTCACCTGTAGTGATAGTCGCAGCTGTAATGATTCGCTCCTCACTCATCGCAATATGTGTTTTGTATCCAAAGAAAGAAGAGTCAGCGCTCTTGTGGCCAATCTTGGCATCTTGGTCTTTGGAGATCCTTAACTGTTCGATATCATCAGCTACCGTTTCTATTAATAGATTTAACTGCTCTTTTACCTTTGGATATTGGGTGATACGCTCTTCTGTTTCCACTACCTCGATGAGCTTCTGGCTATAAGCAATTTCATCCTGTAATACATCAGTAGTGGTTTTGGCCGGGAATTTATTTTTCATCTCTTCATCTATCGAATAGATTACTTTTCTTAATTTTTTAGATTGGTCCATCAATATT
>NZ_JAWRYN010000226.1:0-358 GCF_046534585.1 Peribacillus sp. SIMBA_075
CTTGTAGTAATTTCCCATCATACTCAATTTCAACATATGTTGGATGTAATGACGGTAACATTTCGATTCCTTTTAAATAGTAAGCAAGTTGGCCTAATACCGTCTTTAGCTTGCTTGGCACTTCATATGTTAATTCTGTAATACGGCCGCCACCAGCGATATTAATGAAATATGTATCATTTGCTCTACCAAGATCTAACGGAACTGTTTTTCCTTCACAAATAATATCCGCAGCCTCTTCAATAGCACGAGGTACACCGATCGCACGCGCAAAATCATTTGTCGTTCCAACTGGAATAATTCCAAACTTTGGACGATGTTCATGTCCTACTAAACCATTCACCACTTCATTTAATGT
>NZ_JAWRYN010000227.1:0-358 GCF_046534585.1 Peribacillus sp. SIMBA_075
TCTTCGCTCCTGGAATACCGAAAACATGTGTAACACCCTGTTTAATTAAACAATCAACAACAAGATCTGCTCCTTTTGTTTTTGTTTTCACGTCGTTTGCTTTTACACCTGTACTCAAACTAATCATCCCTTTATTTCATAATGTGTGTAATAAAGATTTTTAATTTATATACTTCACCACATTAATTAACATGGTGTAATATATCTTGTTTATCATTATAGTACAAATGCATTATTTTTCCAACGATATGAATTTGACAGTTTTTTGACAACATCTAAGGAATACGCTTACAAACCTTTGTTTATCCTAAAATAATATTTTTATATCTCCTCTAAAAATGCACGAAAAAATTCCATC
>NZ_JAWRYN010000228.1:0-357 GCF_046534585.1 Peribacillus sp. SIMBA_075
TGCTACATCTTTAGGAATGATTTAATCACGCAAATACAAATCATTAAGAAATGAGGAATGGGAATGACCGAATGTAATCATTTGCAGACTGTCAAAAAAGTATTTGTGGACAGTGAGGAATACAGTTTTGACAGTGAACAGGATATGGAACGGTTTGTAAAAAAATTACTTTGGTTGATTGAGTCTTCATACGGAGAGGACAACTTTTATAGGGAATATGAAGAGTTAACATCTTTTATTTACAGTGAACACGCAGATAGTTTAGCTTTCTTCTTATTTACAGATGGTAATTTTTAATTCCATAACAAAATCGTTAAAATATTGAAAAACGTCGACAAAATGCCGAGAAAATAGGGG
>NZ_JAWRYN010000229.1:0-357 GCF_046534585.1 Peribacillus sp. SIMBA_075
GCAAATACGCCATTCGTTCAGCGACTTTCAGACCGTAGAGCAAGAGGTTTCGTAACAGCCTTCCGTCAGACATAGATAATGAGTGAAGGGGAGAAGGAACGTGGCAAAATGGGTCCAATCATTTGAAGAGTATGCAAAGCAGCTGCTTGAAAAGGGAAAGATCATAGGAGCATCCGTGGGACTGGCAGAGAATGGAGAACTGAGCTATTTTCAAGGGTTTGGTCTCACAGATAACACGGATGATGCCCAGGCCGTTACTGCGGATACCGTATTTGGGATTGGTTCGGTAACCAAGGTGTTTACATGTGTCGCGATCATGCAGCTTCAAGAAACAGGTAAGCTCTCCGTTCATGATCC
>NZ_JAWRYN010000230.1:0-356 GCF_046534585.1 Peribacillus sp. SIMBA_075
TTGAAAATTCAAGCAATTACGTGATTCCATTCCACTGCGCGACATGCGGCAACACTTGCAGGTATTGCCGGACATGCATCCAAATGGGGCGCATCAGCAGCTGTACGCAATTGGTTTTGTGGAAAGCGCCGCATATATTAACTAAAAGGCCGCACGCTTTTAGTTGGCATGGCAAGCTGACGCCGCAGCAGGAAAATGCCTCAATAGCCATCTCGGAAAGCATCCGGAAACAAGAACAGCACCTGCTGTATGCGGTTTGCGGTGCCGGCAAAACAGAAATTCTTTTTTCGCCAATTCATGAAGCGCTGCAAAAAGGATTGCGGATATGCGTGGCAGCACCGCGCACCGATGTCATC
>NZ_JAWRYN010000231.1:0-356 GCF_046534585.1 Peribacillus sp. SIMBA_075
ATACAGGTAGTATGCAAACACTTGTTACTGCTGGCGTTGTAGTTGGAATGGTTGTAATTGGTGTCATTATGACATTAACCGTTTCTTGGGTACTATCAAAAACAGCTTTAAAAGGTGTTCCGACTCACTACACACTTGAGTTACCACCGTACCGTAAGCCAAAAGTTTGGAATACAATTGTACGCGCAACACTCGATAAATCAATATATGTTTTAAAACGAGCTGTAGTTGTAGCTGCCCCTGCGGCTGCATTAACTTGGTTACTTGCTAATATTTTCATCGGTGACACAAGCTTACTTATGTATTTTGTAAACTTCCTAGATCCATTTGCTAAAATGTTAGGACTTGACGGCTTT
>NZ_JAWRYN010000232.1:0-356 GCF_046534585.1 Peribacillus sp. SIMBA_075
TCGATTTATTGATCGTGCCCGGCGTGGTATTTACCGAAAGCGGATACCGAATCGGCTTCGGCGGTGGTTATTATGACCGTTATTTAAGCGGTTTTAGCGGCAAGACCCGGTCGCTGGCGTTCGAATTCCAGCTGGCTGGGGAATTGCCGATCGAAAGCCATGACATTCCAGTCGATGGCATCATCACGGAACAAAGAATAATCGACTCAAAGGCGGTGAGAGAATGAAAGAACTTTACGATGTAATGCAATTATTGAAAAGATACGGAACGATCATCTATACGGCGGATTTTATTTCGGATCTCGATTTGATGGAATCCGATATCCGGGATCTATACGATCACGATTTCATCACGC
>NZ_JAWRYN010000034.1:0-55027 GCF_046534585.1 Peribacillus sp. SIMBA_075
GGGCTATAGCCAAGCGGTAAGGCAACGGATTTTGATTCCGTCATGCGAAGGTTCGATCCCTTCTAGCCCAGCCATTTGCGGAAGTAGTTCAGTGGTAGAATACAACCTTGCCAAGGTTGGGGTCGCGGGTTCGAATCCCGTCTTCCGCTTAATTATTTTAAACCCTTAGGGGCCTTAGCTCAGCTGGGAGAGCGCCTGCCTTGCACGCAGGAGGTCAGCGGTTCGATCCCGCTAGGCTCCACCATCAACTACATACACCAAAATTTACGTCTTAAGCCAAAATGGTTTAAGACTTTTTTTTGTTTATACGCATTGTTGGGGTAACCAACCCCTAGAAGCTTTTTTTATAGAAAAAGTATGAGATAGGAAAGAGTGGTGCATCTTTATAAATGTAAATGTTTAGTTGAACCACTTGTCATATACGATGTAAAATGGTGGAAAGGGGGAGTTGTATGTCTATTCAGAAAATATCCGTCATTGGATTGCCTATGGACCTTGGTCAAGCAAGGCGAGGGGTGGATATGGGACCTAGTGCCATTCGCTGCGCAGGGATTTTCGAGCGTCTTGAACAGTTAAATATCGAAGTAGAGGATTTAGGAGATATCATTGTAGGACGACCTGGAAATGCAAATAAGCCTGGGACAAATCTGAAAAACTTACCGCTTGTTGCAAAGGGGAACACCCTATTAGCAACAAGAGTTGATGAAATAATAGAAGGCGGTTCTTTTCCACTTGTATTGGGTGGAGACCATTCAATTGCTATAGGAACACTGGCAGGAGTCGCAAAGCACTATGAAAATGTAGGTGTGATTTGGTATGACGCACATGGGGATTTAAATACGGAAGATACTTCGCCATCAGGAAATATCCATGGTATGCCGCTTGCTGTCAGTATTGGGCTTGGACATCCCGATCTAATCAATATTCATGGTTCCGCTCCAAAAGTGAAACCAGAAAACATCGTAATCATTGGGGCAAGGTCATTGGATGAAGGGGAAAAAGAACTTATACGTGATAAAGGGATTAAAGTATTTACGATGCATGAAATAGATCGTATGGGAATGACAAGGGTCATGGAAGAGTGCATAGATTATTTAAGGGAAAGAACGGATGGTGTCCACCTTTCATTGGATTTGGATGGAGTTGACCCAGCAGATGCACCTGGAGTGGGGACACCGGTGATTGGTGGCATAAGTTATCGTGAAAGTCATTTGGCCATGGAAATGCTCGCGGAATCCAACTTGATAACATCAGCTGAATTCGTTGAAGTCAACCCCATTTTAGATGAGAGAAATAAAACTGCGATCGTTGCTGTGGCTCTAATGGGTTCGTTATTTGGAGAAAAGTTATTATAACTGAAAAAATAAAAGAAACAGTAACTGGCTTGTAATGGGTTACTGTTTTTTATATGCTAGAAGACGTAGGCTTATTATCCAGGGTGTATATAACGGAACATATCCATAAATAGATGGTTGCAATCGCCTATCCATATTCACTTAAGAGCACGTCGGTCTGGGAGACATCCATTTTTAGTTAAATGGATGTATTGGTTGATTAAAGAGTCCAGTTTGCTGCTAACTTCAACAACTTCATTATCAACCATCGAAGAACGGGAAGCCAAAACCATCATTTTCTGTCTGTATTGTTCAATATGGTCTAAAATTTGTTCAGCAGTCATGTAGAGATTCACTCCCTTGAATTTCACAATTTCTTACTATATAGCCCTGTTTTTTTTTTCTTAAACATAAAATGTAAAACTTTGTTAAAATTAATGTAATAAATTTTTGAAACCTTTTAGCTTACGATTCGTAATAATCGTATAGCCGCATGAGCGGGGGTAAAACCGGAAAATGGATGCACTCATTAAAGAGAGAATTAATCAAGTATTAAAGGGAGATCATAATGCATTTGGGGAAATTGTCGAAATTTACAAGGACAAAGTTTTCCAGATATGTTTCAGGATGATCGGAAACAGGCAAGAAGCAGAAGATTTGGCACAAGAGGCCTTTGTAAGGGCCTTCGTGAATATTCGCAGTTTCAATATACAAATGAAATTTTCGACATGGTTATACCGGATTGCTACTAACCTTTGTATTGACCGACTTCGCAAGAAAAAACCGGATTACTATCTAGATGCAGAGGTGGCAGGAACAGAAGGATTGAATATGTATTCCCATGTTGCATCAGATATGGCGAAACCCGAGGAAGAGGTTGAATCTTTAGAACTACAGGAAACCATTCAAGTTGAAATAATGAAATTACCCGAGAAATACCGATCGGTAATCGTATTGAAGTATATTGAAGAGTTATCTTTAAAGGAAATCAGTGAAATACTCGATTTGCCAGTCGGTACGGTTAAGACGAGAATACATCGTGGTCGGGAAGCCTTGCGTAAACAACTACGCCATTTATAAAAAGAAGGTGAGAAAAATGAACTGCCATGAGGAAATCATTGAATATATGCATGATTATTTAGATGAGGACATCAAACCTGAGCACAAAGAAGTATTACGGGAGCACTTGCATAATTGTGCTGAATGCCGGGATTACTTTCATGAAATGAAAAAGGCGGTCGCGCTTGTACAAAGCACTTCACATATTAAGGCCCCGGATGACTTTACAGCAAAGGTTATGGCTCAATTGCCAAAGGAAACGAAAACAACGGGCGCCAAACGTTGGTTCAAAAGCCATCCCTTCATGACAGCGGCAGCGATGTTCATCTTATTGATGACAGGATCTATTTTTTCCACTTATAATCAGGACGAACATTTTTCAGTGTCAAAGCAGCCTAACTTAGTGGTCGAAGGTGAAACGGTGATTGTGCCTGCAGGTGAGACAATCAAAGGAAATGTGGTAGTTCAAAATGGTAACATTCAAATAGATGGTGAAGTAGAAGGAGATGTTACAGTCATAAATGGACATAAATATATGTCTAAGGCAGGGAATGTGACTGGGAGCATCAATGTTATTGACCAAGCTTTTGAGTGGATGTGGTATAAAGTAAAGGACACTGCAACCTCGTTGGTTCCTGCTAAAGAGGAAAAAAAGGAATAAGGTATATAAGCTGGGAGAAGGGCATCGTTTTCATATACGGTGACTTCGCTCAGCTTTATTTTTTAGAGGGAAAGGGAACCATTTTGCATGATTCGTCCTTACCATGTAAATTTCTCACACTAGTTTTTAGATGTATCATTTAAAAAATGGTATACTATTAAGGTTATTACACAACGATTGTAATTGGTATTTGGAGTAATACTGACTGGAGGAAACAACATGTCTTTATCCAATTTGACTGTTTGGGACTATGTAGTAAATTTCATTGATATTCTCCTTGTATGGTTTGTGATATATAAATTGTTAACTATTATTCGAGGCACGAAGGCTATTCAGCTGCTAAAAGGAATTTTTGTAATTGTCATTGTAAAAAGCTTAAGCAACCTGTTTGGTTTCAATACACTTGGATGGTTAATGGCACAAGTCATGAATTGGGGAGTATTGGCGATTCTTGTCATTTTTCAACCTGAACTGAGAAGGGCACTTGAACAATTAGGACGCGGGAAGCTCTTTGCAAGGGGCACCGTTCCAGAAGAGAACCAGCAAGAGCGTTTAGTCGAAGAAATTCTAAAGGCGTCCACTTATATGGCGAAAAGGCGGATTGGAGCCTTAATTACGATAGAAAAAGGTACGGAGCTTGGGGATTATGTTGAAACGGGGATTCCTCTAAGATCCTATATTTCTTCAGAACTGCTCATTAATATTTTTATCCCCAATACGCCGCTCCATGATGGCGCAGTTATTTTACAAAATAACCAGGTTGCGGCCGCAGCTTGCTACCTACCTTTATCAGAAAGTCCATTCATATCAAAAGAACTTGGCACGCGGCATAGGGCAGCCATCGGCATGAGTGAAGTAACGGATAGTCTTACGATTGTTGTTTCAGAAGAAACGGGAGGGATATCCGTCACTAAAAACGGGGAGCTTTACCGGGATTTGAATCAAGAATCATTTAGGGCCATGCTTACTAGTGAACTGGTAGTGGAGAACATCAAATCAACTTCCTCAGGCATCTGGAACTGGAGGGGTAAAAAGAATGGATAAATACACCAATAGCGCTTGGTTTATGAGAATCGTAGCTTTTGCCTTGGCAGCACTTTTGTTCATTTCCATTAACTTTGAGATGGAGTCGGATAAAAAATCCCTTGGTTTATCGACCGCCCCTGAAATCAGTACGGAGACCATCGAAAATGTACCGGTTGAAGTGTACTATGACCGTGAGAATCTAGTGGTGAGCGGAGTCCCTGAAACGGTGGATGTAACTCTAAAGGGAGCAAAAAGTCTATTGATAAATGCGAAAAACCAAAGGGACTTTAAAGTTTATGTGGACCTTTCGGATCCTGAAATCTCAATGGGGAACAGAACTGTCACATTTAAAATAAGTGATTTGAATGAAAGGTTAGTGGCGACGGTCGATCCTGAATATGCGGAAGTCAATGTTCAGGAACGGGTGACGAAGGAATTCCCCGTTGAAGCCGAGTATAACAACTCTTTACTTGAAGAGGGATATACTGCTGACCAGCCAACAGTTAGCCCGAAAACTGTCAAAATAACGGGTGCTAAAGATACGATTGATCAAATTTCCTATGTAAAGGCAAACCTTGAAATAAGTAAGGGACTTAACGAAACGGTGAACGGAAAGGCAACTGTTAAAGCCCTTGACCGGGACTTGAATAAGTTGGACGTGACGATCGAGCCCGCTTCAGTTGCCGTTTCCTTAAAAGTGAGCATTCCTTCCAAGACGGTGTCGATAACCCCGAAACAAACTGGGAAGGCAAAGGATGGCATCAGGATCAAGAGTATAAGTGTCGATCCAAATGAGGTCACCTTATTCGGGTCAGAAACGAGCCTGGGGAAAATAAGTGAAGTAAATCTTCCTGTAAATATCTCGAAAATTGACGGTGATACAGACCTGGAACTCGATCTCACTAAACCCGAAAGTGTACAAAAAATGTCCTTGGGTAAAGCAAAGGTCAAAATTCGCACAGAGAAAGTGGATGTGGATGAAGCGAATGTAGATCCAGTTGAAGAAGAGAAAAAACCGGAAACTGAACAAAAACAAGAAGAAAAGGTAGTCGATAAAGATGAACCGGCTGCCATTGAGTCTAAAACATTCAGCAATATAAAAATAGTGCCTGTGGGCATGAAGGATGACCAAGACGCCGAATTGGAAAACGATGTAACAAGCATCACCTTGCTTGGTGAAGCGGATGACTTGAAGAAAATAACTAAAGAAGACATTAATCTTACAGTAGATGTAAGTAATTTAGATGAAGGTACGCATGATGTAGAACTGGTGGTAAACGCGCCTGAGGGAGTGACCTGGGAACTGGAATCTAAAACGGCTTCGGTCACCATTACTCAAAAAGACGAAGAGACATGACCTTCCTTTAACATCATTTAATTCAGTAACGATTCGAAGAAGGAGCGATAAAGATGGGTAAATATTTTGGAACAGACGGAGTTAGGGGTATAGCGAATAGCGAATTAACACCGGAGTTGGCATTTAAACTAGGCCGTTTAGGTGGTTACGTTCTTACTAGAAATACAGAAAAACCCAAAGTGCTGATAGGGCGCGATACACGTATTTCTGGTGAAATGCTGGAAGGTGCACTTGTTGCCGGTCTATTATCCATTGGGGCTGAAGTGATGCGCCTGGGTGTAATTTCGACACCGGGAGTTGCATATTTAACAAAGGCTTTAAGTGCTGAAGCAGGTGTCATGATTTCGGCTTCGCATAATCCGGTAGCGGATAATGGCATTAAATTCTTTGGACCGGATGGGTTTAAGCTATCCGATGATCAAGAAGCGGAAATTGAAACACTGTTAGATTTGGAAAAGGATGAACTTCCTCGCCCGGTTGGCGGCGATTTGGGCCATTTGAATGATTATTTCGAAGGAGGGCAAAAGTATCTCCAGTATTTGAAACAATCAGTGGATGAAGACTTTACAGGCATTCATGTTGCGCTTGATTGCGCACATGGAGCGACATCAGCCTTGGCCATGCATTTGTTTGCCGATCTTGATGCAGACATCTCTACAATGGGGGCATCGCCTAATGGATTGAACATTAATGACAAGGTAGGTTCCACACACCCTGAAGCACTTGCTGAATTCTTAAAAGAAAAAGGTGCTGATGTTGGACTTGCTTTCGATGGTGACGGAGACCGCGTCATTGCCATAGATGAAAAAGGAAATATAGTGGACGGCGACCAGATCATGTATATATGTGCGAAATACTTGAAAGAAAATAACCGTCTGAAACAGGGAACAGTGGTTTCTACGATCATGAGCAACCTTGGTTTTTATAAAGGTCTTGAAGAGCATGGTATACAAAGTGCCCAAACGGCAGTGGGGGATCGCTATGTGGTGGAAGAGATGCGAAAAGGCGGCTATAACCTTGGCGGTGAACAATCCGGACATATCATTTTTCTGGACTATAACACAACGGGAGATGGCTTATTGACGGGCTTACAGCTTGTGAACATCATGAGTGACACCCAAAAAACCTTATCGGAGCTAGCTGGCGAGATGAAGAAATATCCACAGACACTCATCAATGTCAGAGTTACCGATAAGCACGGTGTAACTGATAATGAAAAGGTACAGGAAGTCATTAAGGCAGTCGAAGGGGAAATGGCCGGAAACGGTCGTATTTTGGTGAGACCATCCGGTACGGAACCGCTAGTCCGTGTTATGGCTGAAGCACCGACTGCTGAGGAATGCACTAATTATGTAGATCGCATCGTCTCAGTTGTAAGAACGGAAATGGGAATAAACGAATAACACTCGTATGCATAAAAGGAACGAAATTTCCTTTTATGCATATTTTTATAAAGAAGTTCTTTTTTGTAGGTCTTGGTAATAAAGAATTGACCTATGTCCCTTGTTTAAGGTATGATTATCCTGATTTACAACTCATTTTCTGAAAATGGTTGTTTCAAAAAAGGAGGGTAGGCAAGGAGAAACTGATTTACAAAAGCGCCTGAACTAAGTCTGGTCGAAAAAGGCTTAGTTGACGAGGAGGAGGTTTATCGAATGATCGGCGGATACCTCCCGGCTGAAGTGCACAGCCGCAGTAATTCCAATCTTAAAACAGTAGGGCAACTTATTGCACAAAGGGTTGGAAATGCACAAAGGGAAAAAGTGCTTTAAGGCATTTCCTTTATAAAAAATATATATCAGAGATGAGGGGGCAGGGATGCCCCCGTGCATTCCTGTTCCCTCGAATCGGTTGGAGGAACAGAAATTATGTGTGGAATTGTTGGATATATTGGACTTAACGATGCAAAGGAAATTTTATTAAAAGGTCTTGAAAAACTTGAATACCGCGGTTATGACTCTTCAGGGATTGCTGTGAGAAATGAAGCAGGCGTGACAATCTTTAAGGAAAAGGGAAGAATTGCGGACTTACGCGGAGCCGTGGATGAAAATACTATGGCACATACTGGAATAGGACATACACGCTGGGCAACCCATGGTGTGCCAAGCCGTGAAAATGCTCATCCTCACCAAAGTAATTCAGGTCGATTGACTTTAGTTCATAATGGGGTCATTGAAAACTATGCGATTCTAAAACGTGAATATTTGAAGGATGTTGCCTTTAAAAGTGAAACGGATACGGAAGTCATCGTTCAACTCATAGAGAAGTTCGTAAACGAGGGCATGGAAGTGGAAGAGGCGTTCCGTCAAACACTCACTCTTTTGGAGGGTTCATATGCCATTGCCCTATTGGATGCTGAAAATGATGAAACCATCTTAGTCGCAAAAAATAAAAGCCCGCTGCTAATCGGTGTCGGAAAAGACTTTAACGTTGTCGCTTCGGATGCAATGGCCATGTTGCAAGTCACAGATCAATTCCTTGAACTGATGGATAAGGAAATGGTTATCGTGACCAAAGAAAAGGTAACGATCAAGAACCTTTCCAACGAAGAAGTTATGCGTGCTCCATACACTGCTGAACTGGATGCAAGTGATATTGAAAAAGGTACGTATCCGCACTATATGCTCAAAGAAGTCGACGAGCAGCCAGCTGTCATACGTAAAATCATTCAAGCATACCAAAATGAAGAAGGTAAACTTGCAATCGATTATAGCATTACTGAAGCCGTAAGTGAGGCTGACCGTATTTATATCATCGCTTGCGGAACTAGCTATCATGCAGGGTTGATTGGTAAGCAATTCATCGAAAAAATGACGGAAATACCGGTTGAGGTCCATGTGGCATCGGAATTCACTTACAATATGCCGTTATTATCGAAAAAACCGCTATTCATCTTCATTTCACAAAGTGGTGAAACTGCAGATAGCCGTGCCGTGTTAGTGTCCATCAAAGCGCTTGGTCATAAAGCCTTGACCATCACGAACGTACCTGGCTCTACATTGTCACGTGAAGCGGATTATACGCTCTTGCTGCATGCTGGTCCTGAAATTGCCGTTGCCTCAACAAAGGCCTACACAGCTCAAGTGGCGGTCTTGGCCATATTAGCAAATGTAACTGGCCAATTCCGTAACATGGAGTATTATTTCGACCTTGTAAAAGAGCTTGGAATCGTTGCGACAGCAATGGAAGCCCTATGTGATTCGAAAGAAGAGATGGAAGACATTGCCCGTGAATATTTGTCCGTTACTAGAAATGCCTTCTTCATTGGCCGTTCCCTTGACTACTATGTTGTTCTTGAAGGGGCGCTTAAGCTGAAGGAAATTTCATACATTCAGGCGGAAGGCTTTGCTGGCGGCGAGCTTAAACACGGAACGATCGCCTTGATTGAAGAAGGTACACCTGTCATAGCCCTAGCAACACAAGCAGGCGTCAACCTAAGCATACGTGGTAATGTAAAAGAAGTGGTTGCCCGAGGCGCCAACCCTTGCATCATTTCCATGAAGGGGCTTGAAGAAGAGGATGACCGTTTCGTCATCCCGGAAGTGAATGAACTATTAACACCCCTTATCTCTGTTATCCCGCTGCAGCTCATTGCTTACTATGCAGCCTTGCACCGCGAATGTGACGTGGATAAACCGCGTAATCTTGCGAAAAGTGTAACGGTTGAGTAAGTTTGAATGAATGCAATGTAGATTATAAAAAGTTGCGAAGCTTTACCCCTTTGGCTATGATTAGCCAAAGGGGTATTTTTATGTTTAAAACAACGAGAACCTCTCAAGTTGACAAGTGGATTAGAAGACCGAGGTAATAAGAATCGGTGTGCAGTGTAATGCAATCTATCAAATCCATCAGTAGGTAGTCATGGCATCCATTAGAGCAATGTTAATGATCTTCCTATGGTGCATTGTTGAAAATGAAGTCTTCATAAAATTTTTTTAATTTAGGAGAGAATGACATGGAAGTCTTTGCAGAGTTTTTAACGAATATTGATAACTCGCAACATAGGGAACGAACGGAAGAAGTCCTGGCTTGGGTAACTAAGAAATTTCCAAATCTAATGCCGAAGATTGCGTGGAATCAGCCTATGTTTACCGATCATGACACATATATTATTGGCTTTAGTGTAGCCAAACATCATTTGGCTGTTGCCCCTGAAAAGGCAGGGATCGATCATTTCTCTGATGCAATCGTGCAGGCTGGCTATGATCACACCAAGCAGTTGGTACGTATCAAGTGGGACAGTCCGGTTGATTACTCATTACTTGAGAAAATGATCGAGTATAATATTTTTGATAAGGCAGACTGTTCAACTTTTTGGCGGAAATAAATAAAAAATCGGAGGGTGGCTGAATCTCTATTAAAGTGTCCATTATTCGGGGTTCTGTTCCATATTAGAAGTGAAACGATGTGGTCCTGAGGTTATAAATAAGCTCCCCATAGGCAAAAAGGCATATGCTCCTTCCTTAATGACCTACCTTTACGGTTGCGACTCTATATAGTTTAAGTTCAAATAAAGCACAAGGAATTCCAAATTTGGAACTGCCTGTGCTTTTGTTTTTTGATAAAATCGAATTAACAAATATTACAACCAAACTACTTAAGATATTAAATCAAAAATTCATAAGGGGTATCTAAGGAAAAAATATTAGGTGGGGTGAAGAGATGAAGAAGCTATTATACCTTTTTATATTAATAATTCCTGTATTTTGGTTTGGATTTAATCCCATATCAACCTTTGCAAGTTCTCCAACTGAATTAAAAGAGGAAAGCCAATCAGGTGAGTTTCTGACAGAATATACAACTCTATCAGGTTCTGATGTACTTTTAGGTCAAGAAATACCTATACTTGTAGATGAAAAAACAGGAGAAATCACGAATAATAGAATTGGTATATCTCCTGTGTGTGCTACTTGTAATCGGTATACTTGGAAAACAGCCACAGATAAACGACAATCAAGTGTCTTTCACAAAAAAGTGACTGATACTACAAACTGGAGTCTTAACCTTACCTTCAGGGTGGAGATAGCTGGTAAATTAGTTATTTCTGGTGGCGGAGAAAAGGTATATTCGGCAACGAAAAAATGGAACCAATACAAAGAAACATGGAAAGTGACTGGAACTCTAAAAACATATAGTCCAACTGGTAATTTGATAAAAACAGAGCAAAGAAATGCAACTTACATTAAATATAAAAAAGTGGCAATAAAATAAGTTGAAAAAAGCACAAATACATGGCTTCTTTGAAATTATTGTATAATAAAGGGGTAAGAATGGATACTGATATTAAGCAAACACATCGCTTTATATTATATATAACTATACTAATTATGATTATTTTTCCTTTTGTCCAACTTACATTACAAGAACTTTTTTTGCAAATAAACAAACAATTATTTTTCTTTTTAAGTAAACTGGTTATTATCTATGTTCTTTTTCTTTTCTTAAAAAAGAAAAAAATAACCTTATCGAGCATTAGGCTTAATAAGGTACATATAAAATATATTCTTCTTGGTATTTTAATGGGGAGTATAGCCCATATGCTAACTGTGTTTTTTGGGAGGAGCCAACATTATCTACTAACGGGCGAATGGCTTACTGCTGAAAAAATTGTTGGTACACTTATGGAGAGTAGTAAAAACATAAGTTTTTACAGCATTATGATGATTGGCTTTTCAGTGGCGATTAGTGAAGAAATTCTTTTTAGGGGTATATTATTAAAACAATATCAGAGAATGAACATAAAATCGGCCATAATTTTAAGTGCTCTTATTTTTAGCATTTATCATATGACGTTAGGAAATTTTGTTTTTGCATTTGTAATGGGCATTTCTCTTGCACTATTATCCATCTATACTGGGAGTATCGTCCCGGCTATCTTTTTTCACTTTTTGGTGAATGAAATAATGAGGATCATCATGCATTTCTCGGATAAGGTTACTGAAACTTATTTTAAGGTAATGGTTTCTCCAATTACCACCATAACTGGCTTAATACTTTTTCTATCTATATTGACTTTCTTATTTGTAAAGGTAAGAAAAAATAACCATTTTCAAAGTGGAAAAGTTAAATTCTTTGATGGATATATTATTTTGTTGTTTTTGATGTATGTTATTTTCCTGACAATAACATAAATTTTAATCAAAGATAATACAGGTATTATAACGATTTCATTTAAGCGGAATGTCCATATTTATTGCCAACAACAATTTTTCCGGCTTGTTAATCGTTGGGTATCAAATTCGCTTTTTGTACCCAACGTTTATAATATAAGTAATATTAATATGTTTAAATTATCCAATTCCTATTTCGATCTTTTAAGGAAGTTTCTCCGAAATTTCAAACAATCTTTAGTAGAGTGTTGATATTACAATATAATCATCAACGAACGGGCAGTGTTTTTAAAAATAGCAGGCAGCATTAATGATTTAAAAAAGTTTTTAACAATCACAAAACCCTCACGAAATAGGAAGCAGAATCGTAAAAGTAGTTCCCTTTTCGAGTTCACTTTCCACGGATATGGTCCCTTCATGCATCTCTATAATTCTTTTCACGATGGACAGACCTAAGCCGCTGCCGCTTTTTGTACGTTCCCTTGCCAGGTCGGCTTTATAGAATCGCTCGAAAATGTGAAACTGGTCCGTTTCGGATATGCCAATTCCATTGTCGGATATCGTTATGAATGCCAGGTCATCAATCTGTTGTAATCGAATCGTGATTTTTCCACGATGGCGGGTGAATTTGATACTATTGTGTATTAAATTTGTCCATACTTGGCTCATTAAATCTTGGTCTGCAAAAATTCGAATCTTTTCTAAAGATATATGCAATTCGAGTTCCTTTTCCAACCACGTAGGTTCACAAGCCAAAATAATGGTTCGTATTTGCTGATCCAGCCAGAAATCCGTCCTTTCAAAAGGATGATGCTCGGATTCAAGGGATGTAAGCTTTAGAAGGTTATCACTTAATTTAGATAATCTCCTGCTCTCTGTCTCTATTATATGAAGATAATGATTTCGTTCTTCGGTTGTCAGCTTATTAAATTGAAGAGCTTGGGCAAATCCTACAATGGAGGTTAGGGGCGACTGTATTTCGTGTGAGACGTTAGAGATGAATTCCTGCCGCATTTCTTCCATTTGCTTCAATTGCTTGGCCATGTGATTGAAGTGGTTAATGATATCGGTCATTTCGTTTTTCTTTTCCATTTTAAAATCCAATTGTACATTATAATCGCCATTTGCTATTTTCCTTAAGGCATCTATGATCTCGAGGTAAATATTTACCCGTTTATTGTGATGGATAGTGCGGATAAGATAACCGATGGATATCATGATTGCGATGCTTGTCATGATAGTGGCCAGAAACCGAACATAATCGGGTAACCTTAATGGCAATAGCTGAATGATATAGTAACCGGCCGAAAAGCAAATTGAAATAAACGTAAGAAAAAACAGTATGCCAAGTGTTTGTTTGAAAAATCGATCGCTTCTCATCTCGTTATCTCCAAACGGTAGCCCAATCCCCAAATCGTTTTAATCCGGAAGGGGAATTCCGATTCCGGAAACCGTTCTCTCACTCTTTTAATATGAACATCGACAGTTCGTTCATCACCTTCATAATCATAGCCCCAAATGTCTTCAATAAGATCTTCCCTGGAAAAAGTTTTTCCAGGATAGCTTGCTAATTTAAACAACAATTCGAATTCTTTTAATGGAATTGTATATTCCTGGTCTTTGAATGACATTTCATGCGTGTTGCGATTCATCTTCAATTCGCCGATATTTAATGTTTGTGAAATAGTGATTTTATACCGTTTTAATAATGCTCTTATTCTAAGAACCAATTCGATCGGTTCAAATGGCTTTACAAGATAATCATCTGCCCCAAGACCGAATCCTTTTACTTTTTGTGTGGTTTCCCCTTTTGCAGTCAGCATTAAAATGGGGATATCACTAAATTCCCTTAACTCTTTGCATAATTGCCATCCATCCATGTTAGGCATCATAATGTCGATGACTGCCAAATCGATTTTCACTTTCTCCATTAATTTCAATGCTTGCAGTCCATCCGAGGCTTCATATAAATCAAATCCTTCTTTTCTTAACAAGAGTTTTATAAGTTCGCGAATATGGGCATCATCATCTACAATTAATATCTTTGTCATCCTTCTTCCTTCCTTTCGGTGAATTAGGCCAGTTCAAGTTTGTGCAACTGCTGTTGGGCAAATTCGCGATATAATGAATGCGTATTATACAGCTCTTTATGTGTACCGCTGCCTGTTATTCTCCCTTTTTCAA
The DNA here is from genome assembly GCF_046534585.1 of Peribacillus sp. SIMBA_075. NCBI lineage: Bacteria > Bacillati > Bacillota > Bacilli > Caryophanales > Bacillaceae > Peribacillus > Peribacillus sp. SIMBA_075. The sequence continues at coordinate 13,732 of NZ_JAWRYN010000034.1, forward strand.
GGAAGATGATTTGATCTGAACCGATAACGGTCGATAGGCGGTGGGCGATAACTATTGTTGTTCGGCCTTTCATTAAATCATTCAATGCCTGTTGAACGACATTTTCCGATTTGCTGTCTAGGCTGGAGGTGGCTTCATCAAGCATTAATATTTTAGGGTTTCTTAAAAATGCACGAGCGATTGCAATTCTTTGTCTTTGGCCGCCTGATAATTTCATGCCCCTTTCACCAACCTCTGTATCAAATCCGTTGGGAAGCTCGGAAATAAACTGATCTGCATACGCCATTTTAGCGACTTGATTTAATTCCTCATCCGTTATATCCCGATACATTCCATAACAAATATTATCTCGAATTGTGCCTGATACAATTGGACTTTCCTGTGAAACATAACCAATCTGGCTTCTCCATGAAAGGAGCGTGAAATCATTTATGGACTTCCCGCCTATGGAAATGGAGCCTTGCTGTGGTTTGTAGAAACGCTCGAATAAAGAGAAAAGTGTCGTTTTTCCGCTGCCGCTTGGTCCGACAATTGCAGTGACCTTACCAGCTTCAACGTTAAAGCTTATATCTTTAAGTACCTGTTCTCCATTATTGTAACTATAGTTCAGGTGATCCACGCTGATTGATTGACTTATATTTTGAACTGGCTGCTTCGCGTCTTCTTCTTCTGCTGAATCCAAAATGGAAATGATGCGCTCTGTTGCACCCGTAGCTTTTTGGAATTGCGTAAAGAAGCTGGCTAATTGAGCCATTGGCATGATTATTTGGAAAAGGTACATAATGAATGCAACTAAAGCTCCAGCTGTCAGGGCTCCTGAAGAGACACGCATTCCCCCATAACCTAAAATCAGTACGAGTAAGGCCATCATGACAAAACTCATTAGCGGCGCAATCAAAGCTTGGATTTTTGCTTCTTTTAATCCAAATTGAAATAATTTGTTGATTCCTTTTTTTCCATTTTGATATTCCAAGGCTTCTGCATTCGATGCTTTAACAAGACGGATTTCCGTTAGCACCTGCTGAAGGACTGCGGTGAAGCTTGCTGTTTCGTCCTGCATCCCTTTTGAAATTTTATGCATTTTTTTCCCTAGTGGCATTAATATCAAAACAGAGAGTGGGATGGCAATGAACATCAACAATGTCATTTTCCAATCCAGGACAAATAACACGATCATGGAGCCAACGATGGAAATGATGCCTGTAACGAAATTAGAGAGGTGTTCAGAGATTAATCCCTTCACTACAGTTGTATCATTTGTCATTCGACTGACCGTTTCACCCGATGGATGCTCATCAAAATAACTCACGGGTAATACGAGTAATTTTTTCCATAGCTGATCGCGGATACCCGCCACTACAGATTGACCGATTCGATTTAATAAATAGATGGAAAATCCACTGGCCAATGCTTGAACAATGATGGCAAGAACGAGAAGGGTGATCCGTTCAGTGCTTAGTGAGCTGATCGAAAAATCATTAATTAGATTTTTTGTGAATAAAGGGACTAGTAAACCTACACCTGTTGTACCTAGGCTTAAGGCCAATGCAATCCCTATCATTAGTTTAGAAGGCTTCGTTTGTTGAACTAACCGAATGAACTGGCGCCATCCTTTTTGTTTTTTCTCTTCTGACATATGTTAATACATCCTTTCTTGATCTTCATAGGGCAAGTATATAAAAAAGTTATGAATTGAATATGAACTCCTAAGTATTTTTCTATTTAGTCTTAGTTATTCCACGAAATTACTGGTGAACTTTTTCTGAATGATAAATTTGAAAAGATATGGCGGACACTTAAAATAGTGTCGGCCTTTTTTAATGAGATTCAAGAAAATTAAATATTCGATGGTATGTGTAAGGACCTCAAGGCTAGATCTGATGGGATAGGTAAAAAGATATATTGATATCTTGATTTTTCATGCATTTTTAATAATAAATACCTACATAAGCTAAATACTTACCGCTTTTAACCGATTAAATATGGAGATACAAAAAACAGATAAGTTAGGTGAAAAGAATGATTATTTTGAATGAGTCCATTGTGTCGCCAATTCTTCTAAAGGTGTTAGAGAAACAGCAAATTCCAGTACTGGAACAAGGGCAATGGGGAGACACTTTAACATCGGAAAAGCTAAACATTCAAAAAGATATAGAATTTTTCAAGTCCATGGAAAAGGAAAAAAGAATTCTTACAAACTCTGAAAATGGCATAACAGTATTAGGTCATTTTCAACCAAATAGCAATGAATACATTTGGTCAAAGTTATTGAAGGATAAGAGTCAGGTGCGAAATTTGACGAAATCTTTATATCCTGATTTCTATTTCCAAGATATCGATTTATCCATAATAGGTGACCTGGATAAAAATCAACTACCGTATCCAGTAGTTATCAAACCCAATATTGGCTATTCAAGTGTAGGGGTGCACAAAGTCAAGAATGAGCAGGATTGGGAAATAGCCGTGAACCAGCTTAAAGCGGATGTACTTCATTCGGGTGGATTATATGATTCACAAGTGGTCGATTCCCATACCGTTTTAATAGAAGAGTGGATTCAGGGTGAAGAGTATGCCATTGATGGCTATTACAATCAAGATGGTGAACCGGTCATTTTGAATGTCTTCAAACGATTATTCAAGGATGATTACGATACTTCCGATCGAATTTATTATACTTCGAAGTTGGCCATCAATGAAATCTATCATGATGCACTAAAGTTCATGAAGAATACCCAAACGGTCCTTCCACTTAGGAATTATCCTATACACTTTGAAATTCGCAAAAAGGGAGACCGGGTGATACCCATCGAAATCAATCCCCTGCGTTTTGCTGGGGCGGGTACAACGGATCTAGGTTACCATGCCTATGGAATGAATATGTATGGGCACTATTTTTCAGGAACGAAACCCGATTGGAATCGGATATTGGAAGAGATGGACAATCATATATATAGCTTTTTCTTTGCAGAGGTTCCACTGGAAATAAATCTGGAGGATGTTTCATGTATTGATCATGATGGACTTCGTCATGAATTCGAACATGTATTGGAATATAGGCAGCTTCCTTTCCAAAATGACCGGAGCATGGCCATCATCTTTTATAGAAGTGAGGATTTGAATGAAAATCTCCAATTGCTTCATTTGGACTTAATACCATATTTGACTATAAAACACCTGGTTTTCATCTAAGGGGGCACGGAAATGAGATTTTCAAAGCTAAATCCTAAAAAATCTTTGCTGGCAAAACTATTCTCGTTTTATGTTATTCCATTCGTACTTTTCGCAGGGGCCATGGGCCTTTGCTTTTCCTATATTACTAATAAAATGATCAATGAAAATGTCCTTCCGCAATTCGATGAGCGTCTTTCTGAAAATGCCCACAGTTTAGCAGCAAGCCTCAATCCCACTTTGATAAACAATGCTTCGGTACGGGGAGAAGAAATTAAGCGGAAATTAGATGCCTTTGTTGAAGATAAAAAGGGTATTGAATATGTTTATGTACTGAAGCGGGAGAATGATGCCGAAATGATTGTAGCCCTGAACGGCAGCGAGGACTTCATGGTTGAATCCCCTTTCACGCCGGAACAGGCAAAATCGATAAATGGAAGCGAAGACGTCTTGAGTGAAATATATAAAGATAAGTGGGGAACACACAAGTCGTACTTTACGCCAATCAAGGGAACGGACGCGATTGTCGGAATCGATATGGATGCAAAATTCATTGATGAATTGAAAAGCACAATGATATTCTATAATATCTTATTTCTTGCAAGTGCCATTATATTAGGCATGCTATGCGCCGTTGTCATCGGTAAAAAGATCTCGGGACCCGTCAATGAGCTTGTTGGTTACACGAATGAAATGGCAGAAGGGGACTTAAGTAAATCGATTCCCATTGGCAGACAGGATGAGATTGGCGATCTGTCATATGGATTCGAAGAAATGAGATTAAGTTTGTCCCATATAATTCAGAATGTCCGTGAACATGCTCAAAAGATGAATCAAACGACAGTGTCCATTCACCAATCCTTTGAAGAGATGGTGGAATCCTATGGCCAGATAGTAACGGGGACAACGGAAGAGGCAAAAGCTTCAGAAGAACGTGCCCATCATATTGACCGAATTTCCAATATGATCAGTGACTTAACGGATACAATCCGTTTAATGAGCGAGCAAACGAATAAAATGAATGAATTTACCATGCATGCGAATACACTTGCAAAACAAGGAAGTAAACAAGTGCAGGATGTAACGAGCCAGATGGATAAAATCTTGGAAAATGGCCAAGCGAATAAAGTCAATTTGGTGAGCCTGGAAGAGGATGTAGTGAAGATAAATGAAGTGATAGGCTTAATAAGGGTCATTGCTTCTCAAACGAACCTGCTATCCCTTAATGCTTCCATAGAAGCGGCACGGGCGGGGGATGCCGGCAGGGGTTTTGCTGTAGTCGCTCAAGAGGTGCAAAAATTGGCTGTGCAAACAGATGAATCCATTGATATCATTTCAGAATCGATCATACGGATTAATGAACAAACAGCCAAAGTCATCCAAAATAACGATGGAAGTTTCCAGGATATCTTAAATGGTGTTTCCTTAGTGGAAAACAATGGCGAGATTTTCAATAAGATATTTGAATCCGTAGAGAGATTGTTGGAAGGCACAGAACAATTAGCGACCCATTCGAAAAAAATCAACGAGTCCTCGGATGAAAGTCTGGCATCCATTCAGGAAATAGCAGCGATTTCAGAAGAGGGAGTCGCAACAACGGAGCAAATCTCTGCGGCTGCAATTCAACAAAGCTCCATAATGACTGGATTGAAAGAGCAAAACGAAGAGGTAGCAAACGAAGCGGCCATATTAGAAGAGATGGTGGAAAAGTTTATTACGAAAAAATAAATTTTTTGATGTGAGCATCTACAAAAACATCCCGTTACGGGATGTTTTTGTTTGTGAAATGCATGTGAGATGTCATCTGGGCCAGTAAGCTATAACACATAGAGTCCATTCATGCTTATTTGATGAATTTAAAGAGTATTAAAAATTGCTTGAAAAAAGTTTGCCCAAACTATTTGCAATCGCTGCCATTTAATGTTATGCTTAGTCTTAATTATTTTTGTTCGGTACTAAGGATACTAAAAGTACTACTTTTCGTTTTCGATGATGACTTAGAGCAAGGATAGTAATACAATGTGCTTAAATGCACTAGGAGGCAACAACAATGGAACAAGGTAAAGTGAAATGGTTTAACGCAGAAAAAGGTTTTGGATTCATCGAACGCGAAAACGGAGACGACGTATTCGTACATTTCTCAGCTATCCAAAGCGAAGGTTTCAAATCTTTAGACGAAGGCCAAGAAGTTACTTTTGAAGTAGAACAAGGTCAACGTGGACCTCAAGCTTCTAACGTTCAAAAAGCATAATTTCAAAAACAAATAAAGACAGATCCTAGTTATAGGGTCTGTCTTTTTTGTTTTGTGAAAATATATAACAAAAAACCCTGCTCAATGATGAGCAGGGTAAATGGTACAAGTAAAGTAAAACGCTTAAAAAGGTTTGACTAAGTATATCATAGTTCTTCAAGAAAATACTAAATTAAATATATTATACTTATCAAGGTACGGATAGGGAATTACTGAAATCATTGGATTGAAGGGGCGTGAAGGACTTCTTTTTTTTGTCACTGGCAGATAAAAGTTTCGGTTCACGCGATTCGAGAAGGATGGATGGGTTCCTAAAAAAGAGGACAGGCGGATATTCTGGGGCCTGTCTTTTTTTTGTTCAGCAACATTCTAGGGGGGCGAGCAAAATCGTGGATGTGAAACAAAAAAGTGATACCCACATATAAAGACATATAGGGTACTTTCACTATGCCGTTTGGAGGAAGGGGAAAGATTCTTAAACATTCAAATATGGATTTGAATATTCGGGGAATTATGTTATATTATAATCAAACGCAGATTTGAATGAGAGGTGTGAGAAGGTGACGGAACTGAAAGATGTATGTGATGTCCACCTGCATGATGAAGTGAAGGTTAATCGCATACAAGAAGAGATGAGCCAGGTGAATATATCCAGCATGTCGAAGCTGTTTAAGGTGATAGGTGATGAAAATAGGGCGAAGATAGCTTATGCGCTCTGTACGGACGAAGAATTGTGTGTGTGCGATCTGGCCAATATCATTGGTGCTTCGATGGCGACAACGTCACATCATCTTCGTACACTTTATAAACATGCAATCGTAAAATACCGAAAAGAAGGAAAGTTAGCTTTTTATTCTTTGGATGATCACCATATAAAGCAATTGATTCTCATTGCATTAGAACATCAGCAGGAGGTAAAGGTCGATGGCTGAGTCCCCATTAAAAACGTATCGTATTCAGGGTCTATCCTGCACGAATTGTGCTGCTAAATTTGAAAACAATGTCCGTGATCTGGAGGGTGTGAAGGAAGCCAAAATTAACTTTGGTGCTTCAAAAATTTCTATACAGGGAAGCGCGACAATTGAAGAGATTGAAAAGGCGGGGGCATTTGATAACCTGAGAATCCGGGATGAACAGGAACAGGTGACGCAAAGGGAACCAATTTGGAAGCAAAAAGAAAATATTAAAGTGGTGTTCTCGGTTATCCTTCTGCTTATCAGTTGGATATTGGATAAGCAATATGTTGATGGAGGCATCATGCCGATAATCGGTTATGCGGCTGCAATCATAGTTGGAGGATATTCATTATTTTTCAATGGGTTGAAAAATCTTGCCAGACTTCGTTTTGATATGCACACCCTTATGACGGTTGCCATCATCGGAGCGGCCGTGCTGGGTGAATGGGGCGAGGGGGCAACTGTCGTCATTCTATTTGCAATAAGTGAAGCGCTGGAAAAATACTCAATGGATAAAGCACGTAATTCCATAGAATCCTTAATGAATATCGCACCTAAAGAAGCCTTGATCCTAAGAGGGCATCACGAAATGATGGTTGCTGTTGGTGAGATTGAAGTGGGCGATATCATGATCGTTAAACCCGGCCAAAAGATTGCCATGGATGGAAGGATCATGAAAGGGGCCTCGACACTTAATCAAGCAGCCATTACAGGGGAATCCGAGCCGGTTTTCAAAACGGTTGAGGGTGAAGTATTTGCTGGAACCTTAAATGGGGAAGGGCTGCTCGAAGTGGAGGTCACGAAGCGGGTCGAGGATACGACGATTGCAAAAATCATCCACCTTGTTGAAGAAGCACAGGCAGAAAAGGCCCCTTCCCAGGCTTTCGTGGATAAGTTCGCAAAATTTTATACGCCGGCTATTATGCTCATTGCCTTGGTCATTGCCGTGTTACCCCCGCTTGTGAACAATGGAAATTGGAGTGAATGGATTTACCGGGGATTGGCTGTACTGGTTGTCGGTTGTCCTTGTGCTTTGGTCATTTCAACGCCCATCGCCATTGTGACAGCAATCGGAAATGCTGCTAAGCATGGTGTGCTGATTAAAGGCGGGGTCCATTTGGAGGAAGCAGGAGCCTTGAAGGCGATTGCGTTTGATAAAACGGGTACTTTAACAAAGGGTGTACCTGAAGTGACTGATTTCACAGTATTGTCTGATGTGTTGAATGAACAGGACGTGCTAGCGATCGCTGCCGCTTTAGAAAGCAGATCACAGCACCCCCTTGCCACGGCCATTCTTCAAAAGGCGGAACAAAATGACGTGGACTATCATTCTTTATTGGTCGAGGATTTTACAGCAATCACCGGTAAAGGTATAAAAGGGAAAATCAATCAAGAAATCTATTACATTGGTAAACCCCATCTTCTTGAAGAAGTGGCAGGTATAGTTTTCCCTAATGATGTCCTAAAACTGATCACCGGCTTTCAAAATGCAGGGAAAACAGTGATGGTGCTAGGTGATCAAATGAAGCTCCTGGCACTCATTGCGGTGGCTGATGAAATAAGGGAAAGCAGTAAGGAAGCAATTCGGAAACTGCATGCATTGGGCATTGAAAAAACGATAATGCTGACTGGGGATAATATCGGAACAGCAAAAGTAATTGGAGCTGCAGCAGGGGTTCAGGAGATTGAGGCGGAGCTATTGCCACAAGATAAACTGACCATCATCAAACGATGGAAACAAAAATATGATCGAGTGGCCATGGTGGGCGATGGTGTCAATGATGCGCCTGCCTTGGCAGCTTCCACGGTAGGGATTGCCATGGGCGGGGCAGGTACTGATACGGCCCTTGAAACAGCCGACATTGCCTTAATGGGTGATGACTTATCGAAGCTGCCTTATACAATCCGCTTAAGTCGCAAAACATTAAAAATCATTAAGCAGAACATCACGTTTTCATTGGTGATTAAAATCCTGGCCTTATTATTGATAGCGCCTGGCTGGTTAACACTTTGGATGGCGATTTTTGCCGACATGGGTGCAACATTATTAGTTACATTGAACAGCCTAAGATTACTGAGAATAAAAGAATAAAAGAATATGGGCTCCCTGGTGCATTTTAAGGTGCTGGGGAGCCTTTGTTATGCACTTTCCGATTGTTTCATGTGAAACTTGGAAAATATGCATCCATATTCCTTTGAAAACGTAAATAGATTTGAACAGGGAAAGTGATAACGGTGTCCAAGGGAAATCATGTTATTCAACCAAAGTAATAATATCAATAGGATATATAGCATGATAGGTCATATTTAGTCATGTTATTTATTGTTGAATTTATTTATTAGTAAAAGGAATTCTAATAAGAACATTTTGCTTGGCTAAGCAATCGTTATGCAAGTGATGGTCAGTATGCTACAATGTGGCTGACTTTTAGTGCAGTATGATAGGTATGGCTATGTGTAAGGTTATAGGGAGTACGGTATGTAGGAAGGGATTTGAAAGGATGGAATTACAGCAGAGGGCAATCTTGGTTGGAGTTAATCTCAACGGTCAAAAGGATTTTGAGTATTCAATGGAGGAATTGGCCAATTTAACGGAAGCATGTGAGGTAGAGGTTGCAGGGGCCATCACACAAAATTTGCATCGGGTGAACTCATCACATTTTATCGGTACCGGGAAGATTGAGGAAGTAAAAAGTCTCGTTGAGTATAAAGAAGCTAACGTCGTCATTTTTAATGATCAGCTCTCACCTTCGCAACTTCGGAACCTGGAGAGGGACATGGATTGCAAGGTGATCGATCGGACAATCTTGATTCTTGACATCTTCGCGCACCGGGCGAAAACGAAGGAAGCGCAGCTTCAGGTAGAAGTGGCAAAGCTTCAGTACATGCTCCCGCGCCTTGTTGGTTTAAGGGAGTCATTAGGGCGTCAAAGTGGTGGAGTCGGCACAAACAAAGGGGCAGGTGAAAAGCAGTTAGAGCTTGACCGTAGGAGAATCGAGGAAAATATAAGTGTTTTGAATAAAGAATTGGAAGAGCTTGTTGCGCACCGGCAAACGCAGAGAAAACAGCGGAAAAAGAATTCCATCCCTGTTGTATCCTTAGTAGGGTATACCAATGCAGGGAAATCTTCGATCATGAATGTCCTGATCGGGATGTTCCATCCAACAGCCGAGAAGCAGGTTTTGGAAAAGGATATGCTGTTCGCTACTCTTGAGACATCCGTTCGAAACATTCCGCTTCCGGATAAAAAGGAATTCTTATTGACGGACACGGTGGGCTTTGTGTCTAAATTGCCCCATCACCTTGTGAAAGCATTCCGATCCACATTAGAAGAAGTGGTAGAAGCGGATCTGTTAATCCATGTTGTCGATTTTTCCAACCCTAATCATGAGCAGCAAATAGAGATAACTGATAAGACTTTAGAAGAGATAGGCATTAAAGGGATTCCAACGGTTTTTGCCTATAATAAAGCGGACCTTACCGATTTGGAAATTCCGCAGGTGAATCGTGGATCTGTATATATGTCCGCAAAAAACAAAGTCGGCATTGAGGAATTGATCAATCAAATTCGCGGACATATTTTTGTCGACTATACTCATTGTGAAATGCTTATTCCATTTGATCAAGGACAGCTGGTTTCTTATTTCAATGAAAATGGTCATATAACGGAAACTGAATATGAGGAAAACGGATATCGAATTAAGCTTGAGTGCAAGAAAACGGATTATGAAAAATATAATCGTTACGTTATTCATCCAGAATGAACCTTCCTGTTGATAAGTTGTTAACAGCTTGTTGATAAGTGGGGGAGTAAATTTAGTTATGTGGATAACTTTGGTTGTAATGCTTTTGTTCCGCAAAAATAAAGAGAATAAAGCAATATGCTATGTGCATAAGTTGTGGATAAAAATAATAAGCCCAGGAAAACTTGAATAAAGTTCCTGGGCTTTTTTTTATGTGGACAAATTGTTGATAAATAGGTTTTCTGAACAAATCATCAAAGAATATCAGAAAGTATGATGAATATTAAGTTTGAATGTAGAAAAATGACGATGTTTATCATTTGTTGTTAGGAAATATAACATGGATATTACAGATTGCATATCTGACAGCTGGCAATACTTTACACTTTGTATAATGTAACTTACTTTTTAACATTATAAAATAAAGAATAACTCATTTCTCAGATCAATCATCAGGATTTGAGTTTTTAAGATTAGTAGGGGGGGCTTCTTTTTATGCCGAAGGAAGGGACCAGGCGTGGCCAGTGAGAAAATAATAAAATGTACGTGAGAATTTTGGCAAGGAAATCGCCATGACTGTCTGTTGAATAAATTGATGAAAAACCATGTTGCAATGTTTCAATCCTTTAAATGTGAGGATTGTATTATTAGAGAAATGCATGCAATTCCTCCCTTTTTATTTTTCGAAAAAATAAATGTTTGGAAGGAGAATAGTAGATGAGTATGACGAGCCCGTTAAAAGGTGGCCTAGAGATTAACTTTCAGGAAGCGGAGAGGGGGCTGTCCCCAAGGGAAGCTTTGGAAGAATCGAATCGATGTTTATACTGCTATGAAGCCCCATGTATCCAAGCCTGTCCGACAGGGATAGATATTCCGAGTTTTATCAAGAAGATAGCTTCAGGTAATTTTAAAGGGTCGGCCAAGACGATTATGACGGCCAATCCCGTCGGTGCCAGCTGCGCGCGGGTATGTCCGACTGAAGAGTTATGTGAGGGGGCATGTGTCCTGAACCATTCTACAAAGCCAATCATGATTGGCGACCTCCAGCGTTATTCCACAGATTGGGCCATCCAAAATAAACAAGCCCTTTTTAAGACCGGGAAGAAGAATGGCAAAAAAGTTGCCATTGTAGGAAGCGGTCCAGCGGGCTTATCTGCAGCAAGAGAATTAGCCTTGCTTGGCTACAGTGTAACCATTTTCGAAGCTGAAAAAAATCCAGGCGGATTAAATACTTACGGAATTGTATCGTTCCGTTTGCCTCAGAGCATTTCTTATTGGGAGGTCGAACAAGTAAAGAGTCTGGATGTAGAAATTAAAACGAATACACAGGTCGGGGTTGATGTTTCCGTAAATCAGCTGACTGCCGACTATGATGCGGTCATTTTAGCTATTGGCATGTCCGCTGTTCCTAAGCTTGGAATAGAAGGAGAGGATTTGGCTGAGGTTTATGATGCAATCGATTTCGTCAAGGCAACGAAAACGGAGGGCATCACTGATAAATTCATTGGGAAGAAGATGGCGGTAATTGGGGCCGGAAATACGGCGATCGATGCCGCGACCTGTTCTGTACGCCTAGGTGCCGAGCAAGTGAGTATTATATATCGTCGTACCCAAAAGGAAATGACAGCTTATGATTTTGAATATGAGTTTGCCAAACAAGAGGGTGTCGGGTTTCACTGGCTGACTAACCCTTCCAGAATCCTGTCGGATGAAAGCGGTCAGGTAACGGGCATCGAGTGTGTGAAAATGATGCTTAGCGAGGCTGGGGAAGATGGCCGGCGCCGTCCAGTCACAATTTCCGGATCAGAGTTCGTCATACCTGTCGATGGGGTCATTCGCGCTATAGGCCAATCGAGGTATGTAGGATTGATTGAACAGTTTGGCATACAACATGATGGTGGTGTAGTTACTTTGGAAGGATCCTCCTACAGAACATCGAATGAAAAAGTTTTTGCGTGCGGTGATGTGATTTTCGGAAAAGGCCAAGGTGAGGCAATGGTTGTTTCAGCTGCCCAGCAAGGGAAAAAGACAGCCTATGAAATTGACTCGATTTTGATGGGCGGAGCGGTGGATATTGCTTAATAATAATGAAAATTAGGAGGCTTATCATGGCTGATTTATCAATTGATCTTGCAGGTATTAAATCTCCCAATCCTTTTTGGCTTGCTTCAGCACCACCTACTAATTCGGGCTATCAAGTTCAGCGTGCATTTGAAGCTGGCTGGGGAGGAGCTGTATGGAAGACATTGGGTGACCCCATCCTGAATGTCTCATCACGTTTTGCAGCGGTCAGTTTTAATGGACAAAGAGTCGCCGGGTTCAACAATATAGAATTAATTACGGATAGGCCGCTTGAAGTGAATTTGAAAGAAATATATGAAACGAAGAAGAGGTTCCCTGATCATGCAATCATTGCATCAGTTATGGTGGAGCCGCAACAGGACAAGTGGCATGAAATCATCAAGCGTATAGAAGATGTAGGTGTCGATGGTTACGAGTTGAACTTTGGCTGCCCGCACGGTATGGCAGAGCGTGGGATGGGAGCTGCTTCGGGACAGGTTCCCGAACTTGTGGAAAAGCAAACATATTGGGCGAAGGAAGCAGCATCCAAACCTGTCATCGTCAAGCTTACACCGAATATAACCGACATTACGGTTACGGCTGAAGCGGCGGTGCGCGGCGGTGCGGATGCAATAAGCATGATCAATACGATTAACAGCTTAGCGGGAGTGGATATTCATTCATGGAATACGATTCCCCATGTAGGCGGCAAGGGGGCTCATGGAGGGTATTGTGGTCCTGCTGTGAAGCCAATCGCATTGAACATGGTGGCAGAGTGTGCAAGGAATCCAATGATTAATGTTCCCATCTCAGGAATAGGCGGCATTTCAAATTGGCAGGATACAGTGGAATTTTTACTGATGGGTTCAACCGGAGTGCAAATTTGTACGGCTGCCATGCATCACGGTTTTAGGATAGTGGAGGACATGATTGATGGCCTGTCCAATTACCTTGATGAAAAAGGGATATCGTCTGTGATGGATATTGTCGGTAAGTCTGTACCGCGCTATTCCGATTGGGGGAATTTAGATCTTAATTATAAGGTAGTTGCGCGCATTAATAATGATGTGTGCATTAACTGCAACAAATGCCATATTGCCTGTGAAGATACTTCTCATCAATGTATAGATATGTTAAAGGACACATCAGGCAGCTCCTACTTGAGGGTGCGCGAAGAAGAGTGCGTAGGATGTAATCTTTGCTCGATCGTATGTCCTGTCGATGGGGCAATCGATATGATTGAATTGACAAATGAATTACCGCCAATGACGTGGAATGAACGCCAATCATTACTTGGGGGCATCGGCAGTGAAAGTGTTGATTTCGTAAAATGATGGAGGGATCGAATTTGAAGAAAATCATTAAAAATGGAACGATTGCAACGGCTGCAGATACGTATCAAGCAGATATATTAATTGAAAATGAGAAGATTGCAATGATTGGCAAGGACCTGCCTGCTGAGGGGGCTGAAATCATTGATGCAAAAGGAGCTTATATTTTTCCGGGGGGCATTGACCCACATACCCATCTCGATATGCCGTTTGGCGGGACAACCACAAAGGATGATTATGAAACAGGTACGATTGCCGCTGCATATGGAGGAACGACAACGATCATCGACTTTTGTTTGACCGAAAAAGGGGTGCCGTTAAAGAACGCGATTGAAACATGGCATGAAAAGGCAAACGAAAAGGCCGCCATAGATTATGGTTTTCATTTAATGATCAGTGAGATTAATGATGATGTATTGGCTGAGTTGCCAAGTATCATCGATAATGAAGGGATTTCCTCCTTTAAAGTGTTCATGGCCTACAAGAATGTTTTTCAAGCAGATGATGCCACACTATTCCGCACTTTGTTGCAAGCAAAGGAACTTGGGGCACTAGTCATGGTTCACGCCGAAAATGGTGATGTCATCGATTATCTTACAAAGAAGGCGCTTGCTGAAGGTAACACCGATCCAATTTACCATGCGTTAACAAGACCGCCGGAGCTTGAAGGTGAAGCAACCGGAAGGGCAGCTAAACTGACGGAAATGGCAAACGGTCAGCTCTATGTCGTTCATGTCACCTGTGAAGATGCAGTTGAAAAGATTATCGAGGCAAGAAATAAAGGGGTGGATATTTGGGGGGAGACCTGTCCGCAATATTTGGTCCTTGACCAGTCTTATCTTGAAAAGCCCCATTTCGAAGGATCTAAGTATGTATGGTCCCCACCATTAAGGGAGAAGAAAAACCAGGAAGTGCTATGGAATGCTTTAAAAATGGGACAATTGCAAACGATCGGCTCAGATCAATGCTCTTTTGATTTTAAGGGTCAGAAGGACCTTGGACGTGAAGATTTCACGAAAATACCAAACGGCGGCCCAACGATTGAGGACCGCATGAGTATCCTCTTTTCTGAAGGGGTCATGAAAGAGCGCATTACCTTGAATCAATTTGTCGACATGACCTCTACGCGTGCGGCCAAACTATTTGGATTATTCCCTAAGAAAGGGACGATTGCAGTAGGTTCGGATGCTGATATTGTCATTTTTGACCCGGAAGTTGAAAGAACCATTTCTGCAGATACTCATCACATGGCTGTGGATTATAATGCGTTTGAAGGTATGGAAATTACAGGTGAACCGGTTTCCGTCCTATCCAGAGGTCAATTCGTCATTAAAGACAAACAATTTGTAGGCGAAGCTGGAAAAGGGCAATTCTTGAAACGGGCAAAATATAATGCGGCGCTGAAGCAGGATACAGGGAAAAAGCTTTCAGTATAACTTCGGTAAGGAATCTTGCAAATTAATATAGGGGGATTTTATATGAGTGAGAAGAAAGATTATTTAAAGTCTCCCGATTTGCTGCCTATACCTCATAGTGAGAAAAACATAAGTGCAGCCGGATTTGGTTTCATTTGGGTGGGCATGGCTGTAGTATTGGCTGCCTTCGCGATTGGCGGGAATGGTGTTCAAAGTTTATCCTTAGGCTGGGTCGTTCTTGCAACGGTCATTGCCTGTGTGGTTCTCGGATTTTTGATGACAATGACAGGGGATATTGGTGTTGAACATGGAATATCATTCCCAGTCTATATGAGGGCGCCGTTCGGTACGATAGGAACCCATATCCCTTCGGTTGTACGGGGGTTTGTAGCTTCATGCTGGTTTGGTCTTAACACTTACTTTGGAGCTACTGCAATGAATGCTATCTTTACAACCCTTTTTGATTTTGATAATTGGTTTACCTGCTTCCTCATTTTTGCCGTTTTACAATTGGTCAACACGGCAATGGGAATAAAATCGATAGAACGTTTTGCCGACTTGGCAGCGCCTGTTATCATTTTAATTTCTGGCTGGATGTATTTTACCCTTTCCGATAAAGCTGTGGCCCAAGGAAGAGATGTATGGTCCTGGATTGAAAGTCCGGTCACTGGCGGGGCTGCCGCTACGGCTTTCATGGTCGTCATTATGGCAAATATGGGGTTTTGGGGCACATTGACTGCAGATATGCCGACCCTCTCCCGCTATATAAAAGCACCAAAAAATGAAAAAAACTGGTTCAAGCGCAATAAGGGGCAGATAATTGGGAATATTATCACCTATCCCATCACTCAGACGTTCATGGTCATTATCGGTGCGGTTTCCTATATGGCTGTTTCCAATTATGATCCCGTAGTTGCTATACAGGAATCAGCAAGTGGGGTTGCTCTCGGCGTCCTTTT
Organism: Peribacillus sp. SIMBA_075; assembly: GCF_046534585.1. Lineage (NCBI taxonomy): Bacteria > Bacillati > Bacillota > Bacilli > Caryophanales > Bacillaceae > Peribacillus > Peribacillus sp. SIMBA_075. The sequence continues at coordinate 29,616 of NZ_JAWRYN010000034.1, forward strand.
AATCATGATCGTATTTGCTCAATGGTCGACGAATACTACGGCCAATGTTATTCCCGCAGCTACCATTTTCTCCAATATCCTGGGTCCTAAATTGCCGTTTTGGATGGGAGTCGTTGTAGCGGGGGTCATTGGGATAGTGGTTCAGCCATGGAGCCTGTTCGGCATAATAATAGAAGTTTTATTAATAATAGGTGGAATCCTGGCATCCATTGTCGGCATCCTGGTAGCAGATTATTATTTTCTCCGTAAACGGCGGGTTAATGTACAAGAACTCTATGAGAGTGAAGGCCAGTATAAATACTTGAATGGAGTGAATTGGGCAGGAATCATTTCTTGGGTGATTGGAGGAATTGGTGCAACGGTTTTTTCGAATTATTCGTTTATTATTGGCTTTGTTCTTGGCAGTGCAAGTTATTATATATTGGCTAAGTATTGGTGGTTCAAGAAATATGAACAGGCTGAAATCATTGATCCCAGCGATGAGAAATATTTGGGTATTTCCGTCGGAAGGGATTGGAAAATCGAAAAGGGTCTAGAACTAGAAGAAGAGACGGTTTTTACGGTTTCAGCTGGCAAGGAGAACCTATAAAAAAGGGGGAATGGGAATGTCCGAATATCAAGACTATCGCTTAGAAAGGGAACAAATCGATTATTTACTTGAAAAAGGATATCGAATCACCCGGGTTTCAGAAAATTTAAGCGGAGCTTTTCTCGATTTTGAACTGATTGAAGGAACGAAGCAGGAATGGAAGCAATTGAACATTAAAACCCCGGAAGGAAGAAAATATTTCTCTACGTTGCTTTACAAGAAGTTAAATTAAAATTAGTTATGGACCGGGCCTATTCCTCATGAATGGGTCCTTTTTCTTGTGCATGTTTAGATTTTAACATTCTAAGAGGAAACGATAGATGCTGAAAGTGAATGAATAGGTAATCTATGAGTTTTTGTTTTCCCGGCAGCCTTGTGAGTGGAAAGGGTCGAATTTTTTGTAGAATTTTGACGTTAGATTTTCTAACAAGTGTCTGGAGATTTAAGGATTGTCCGTTTATAATAGATTTTAAAGCAGTTTTATAAAAGGATGTGGATGGATGAATACGTCGATTACAATCGAGGAAATTCTAACACGCAAGCATTTTAATCTGACGGATATAATTGCAGGTAGCAGTGGGATAAAGCGTCAAGTGAAGTGGGTCCACTGCATGGAAGTCACTCAAATCAGCCATTTGTTAAATGGAAATGAACTGATTCTGACTACCGGTTTAGGGTGGAAAGATTGCGATGAAACATTTCTATCCTACTTAAAACAGTTAATTGAATGCAATGCAGCTGGACTCTGTATAGAGATTGGCGCCAACACCATGGCAGTGCCGCAATGTGCCATTGATCTAGCAAATGAACAGCAATTCCCTATCATCCTATTTCATGAGGAAGTCCCTTTCGTAGAAATCACTCAGGATATTCATTCCCTTATCATTAATAAACAATATCAAATGATCTCCAACTTAGAAAACTACTCCCAGCAGTTAAATAAAAATCTCCTCGAAATTGACCATTATGAACCAATTCTAAAATTTCTCCACAGCTATTTAAATGTACAGGTTATTCTTATCTTTAATGAAAACGATATAGCCAGCATTCCCAAAACGAAGAAAAAAATAACCTATCAAATGGTATCGGACATATACGAAGAATCGAAATTCGATAAAACCATTCATAGACAGACAATTCAAGTGCTCGGTGAAAATTATGCGGAACTGCTCATTTTCAGCAACGACAGAGAGTTGACGGACTTTGATTCACTGATTTTGGATCGAACAGCTACCGCTTTGGCACAGCATCTATTAAGGGAGTTATATATTGAAGAAAAGAAAATGTCGGAAGAGAGTAAATGGCTTACAAATTGGATTGAAGGTGAGTATAGTGACGAAGCAATCCGGGAGAGGCTTTCCTATATTGATCCGAAAATGCAGTTGGATGGCGGTATTGTTTGCATTTGCAAACAACACCCAAGGTATAATAGAAGTTCTGCAAAATTAGATGGAACCTATTTTAAAATAATGTTTAAGACAGTTTTTGAACAGTACGGCTTTCAGATATTTTCTATGGAAATTAATCAGCATCTAGTTTTTATTTTAGGTGATAATCGTTCATCTGAAGATTGGAAATCAAGGGTGACAAGCGCAGTGGATCGAATCATGAAAATGGATGTTAGCGGGCGCAATCGAATGGGTTTGCTCTCCATTGGTTTTGGAAAGCATGTTCGAGGGTTAAGCGAGATTTATAAAAGTTATGAAACGGCCCGTGAGACTCTGCTGCTTCAGGATACATTACCAGAGGATAACAGGAGCTTCTTTTATCAGGATTTACATATGCATCGCATGATTTCGCTCATAAATAAACATGGTAATCTGGAGGAAACGGTGCACGAATATTTAGGTCCTGTCATTGAATACGATAAGCAAAACAATGGTGAGTTAATGCCTACCCTGAAGACCTATCTTGCTTGTAACGGTTCTAAACAGGAAACCTCAAAACAACTATTCATTGTCCGGCAAACGCTATATCATAGGCTTGAAAAATTAGAAAAACTGTTAGGTTCGGATTTTATGCGTTCAGATAAGCGTCTAGGACTTGAATTCATGATTTTTGCTTTGGACTTCCTACAGTACAGCAGCAGGAAAGTCAGTGGAAAATATAAATATATTGGGAAGTAAAAAATAGTACGAATGAAGGGTGTCCCGAGGACATCCTTTTTTGAATGTAGAAAGGGAAGCTAATACAAGGTTAATGCTGACATCAAACCTATAGAGCTTCTTGATGTCAGCATCTTTTATTAATATTCATTTTTTTTGGAAAGGCAGTGGTCACATTCCAAGAGGTAGGATTCAGCTTGTTCAATAATAGGAGTACCGCATTCCGTACATTGTTTAGGTGGCAGTGTCCTGAAGAATTCCAATGGGTTTTTAGTTTGCATGATGATTCCTCCTTATGATTTGGTTTAGTTATTCTTCGCGTTTGGAAAGGCAGTGGTCACATTCCAAGAGGTAGGATTCAGCTTGTTCAGTGATATGGGTTCCGCACTCTGTACATTGTTTAGGCGGAAGTGTCCTGAAGAATTCCAATGGGTTTTTAGTTTGCATGATGGTTCCTCCTTTTTGATTTGGGTTAATTAGTCTTCACGTTTGGAAAGGCAGCGGTCACATTCCATTAAGTAGGATTCAGCTTGTTCAATAATATGGTCACCGCACTCGGGACAATGTTTAGCAGGGATATTGTTAAAAAATTCAATGGATTTTTTCATTTGCATGATGATTTCCTCCTTTATAATGTTTTATTATTTTTTCGATCGATTTATTCCTCACGTTTGGAAAGGCAGCGATCGCACTCCAACAGATAGGAATCTGAGTGATCCACATGTGTTTCACCACATTCTGGACAATGTTTAAACGTTTCGATTATAAATGTATCCGATTGATTTGCTTGCATGGCTCGCACCCTCCTTATAGTACAGTTATTGTTATTTGCTTGTTGTTATAATACAGTATATACCCGAATTTGGAAAATGTATAGGTATTTAACAGAAAATTTGAAATTTACTTCAAGAAGAGTCTGAAAACCTTATAGATAGGGAGTTTTTTTAAACTTTTTTTTGTATTTCTTTTCACGGCAGCTTGGAAAATGAAGAAAAAATGGGTTTTATAAAGGGGGAAAACAAAGGGGGGCGAAAGGGACAGACAATTTTCAGTTGATTAGAATAGGTATTACTGTAACAGAAGAGGAACGGGAGGTTCAGGGGTGATGATTACCTGCTTCACAGTCCATGAACATATAAGAGCTGTTCAAAATGTCAGCAAACCGTCAAGCGGCAGCAATTATGAAAGTTCCAGCCAAACTTCTTTATTCAACAATCGGAAAAATTGTCCGTGTGGTTTTATTACTTCAGTAAAGAGGTAACTTGCTAGTAGATATACAATAAAGGGAGGTAGCATATGTCGAAAGTGATGATTATCATAAATCCATCTTCAGGTAGGGAAAAGGCAGGAAAGATTTTGCCGAAAGCGGAAAAGGCACTTGGTGATATATATGATGAGGTGTCCGTCCGTCAAACCGAAGGAGAGGGGGATGCTACGGATTTTGCCAAGGAGGCCTGTGAAGAGAGGTTCCATGCTGTCATTTCCATGGGTGGGGATGGAACGGTGAACGAGATAGTGAATGGGCTGGGCGAGCAGCAGCATCGGCCAATTTTCGGGATCATCCCACTAGGAACCGTTAATGATTTCGCTAGATCTTTGGGCATACCCTTGAATCCCAATACGGCCATTGAGATATTAAAGGACATGCATATTAAGGAATCGGACATAGGGAAGATCAATGACCGTTATTTCATGAATGTGTTGGCAGTAGGGGCGATCGCTGAGGCCACCTATAATGTATCCGTAGACCAAAAAACCCGTCTGGGGTCTTTTGCATATTTCATTGAAGGAGCAAAAGCGATGATTAAAAAGAATCCGTTCCCTTTAACGGTTGAACATGATCAGGGAAGCTGGATGGGTGAGGCTCATTTACTGATTGCAACAATGACTAACTCTGTCGGCGGTTTCGAACAACTTGCACCCGAGGCGGAAGTGAATGATGGAAAGCTGCACACATTCATCATTAAGGATTTATCACTTCCTTTTATCGTCAAGATCATTCCCAGTTTAATGAAAGGAGAGATCAAGGGACATGACGAAATTGAATATATTCAAACATCCAAGCTCAATTTATCCACAACAGACGAACTTGCAGTCAATATCGATGGAGATAAAGGCTTGCCCCTTCCATTTCAATCAAATGTACTGCACAAACACCTTCGTCTCTTTGTCCCGGGGAACTAAATGGTGTTTTAACATAAAGCAGTGCCGACTTGTTCTGTGGGTTAGTCTTTTCACAAAATGCTGATTAGGGTAAGCCAATCAGCTTTTTTCTTTGAAATCCGATGCTGATTTGAGTCGATTTTGTATTCATTCAATCACCTCAATTTTCATGGTGATCCATCACGCAAAAGGTATAATTATTCAGGAGTATTCTAGGTTAGAATAGTAAATGCATGAATGGATGGGTCTGAATATGTTACGATTATAGTTATGAGAATAGATGAGAGAGGAAGTTTGATGTTTGAATGGAGTTTTTTCTTGTTATATTAGCCCTTCTTATATTGATTGGAGTGTCTAATGTAATTAACCACTTTGTACCCTTTATACCTGTACCATTAATACAAATAGCACTGGGTGTCATACTGGCACTTTTACCCCTGGGTATGCATGTTGAGATGGAGACGGAATTGTTTTTACTGTTATTCATCGCCCCTCTTTTATTCAATGATGGCAAAAATGTGCCCCGCACTGCACTTTGGAAGTTGAGAGCACCCATTCTCATGCTTGCACTAGGCCTGGTATTCATAACGGTTTGGGCAGGCGGGTATTTAATTAATTGGATGATTCCTTCGATTCCATTGCCAGCAGCATTCGCCTTAGCAGCCATTTTGTCCCCTACAGATGTAGTGGCAGTAAGCGCTTTGGCGAGTCGAGTTAAGTTACCTAAGAGCATCATGCACCTTCTTGAAGGAGAAGGGCTCATGAATGATGCCTCAGGTCTAGTTGCCTTTAAATTTGCCGTTGCAGCTACAGTCACTGGTGTTTTCTCATTAGTGGATGCAACGTTCAGTTTCATATGGATTTCGATTGGTGGTTTTGTAGGAGGAGCAATTGTTGCCTTCATCATTATCAGGCTCCGTGTATTTCTTCGCCGTTTAGGAATGGAAGATGTTACGATGCACATGTTAATCCAGATCCTGACTCCTTTTATTATTTTCCTCGCTGTGGAACATTTCCACCTTTCTGGGATTTTAGCGGTCGTGGCTGGGGGGATTGTCCATGCCATTGAACGAGATCGGGAAATATCACCAACTGTAGAACTTCAGGTCGTTTCAAAGAGTACATGGTCCGTCATTTTATATGTATTGAATGGTCTTGTATTCGTTTTGCTAGGTTTGCAAATTCCAAGCGTTTTGAAAATTATCTTTCAAGATCCAGTCTTCAATAATGGGCAAGTCATCCTATATATCGTGGTCATTACACTTTTCCTCTTTGCTTTACGATTCATTTGGCTTACTGCTGCCTGGTCGATTGGCTGGATGACGAAAAAAGCAGGCGCCCAAAAACCAGACTTCAAAGCAGCTGGAATCATTACCATTTCCGGTGTTCGCGGAGCTGTAACGTTAGCGGGTTCGTTCTCGATTCCGTATGTGTTGGCAGATGGAAGTCCTTTTCCGGAGCGTTCGTTAATCATCTTCATTGCAGCAGGTGTCATATTGCTGACTTTGATCGTTGCCAGTGTTTTTCTGCCAATCATAGCACGGGCAGAAGAAGAGGAAATCGTGGATAAGCAGGCTGATAAAACGAAAGCGGCTGCCATTCACACACATCAAGCGGCGATTAAAGTTATAGAATCCCAAATGACAGATGAAAACCGGGAAGCGGCTTTATCGATCATTTCGAGGTACTGCACCAAGATCAATGCACTGTCCTATGTAGAACAGGAGAAAGAGCCAGCTGCATTAAGGGAAGAAGAAAAAGTTCTTCGCTTTAAAGCCCTTGAAGCAGAGCAAAGGTTTCTTGATAAACTTATTAAGGATGAGAAAGTGGACCGGGAAACGGCATTTATATGTAAAGAATATATCCAGCGTATGGAAGGCGCGGTCACAAACCGGATGAAATTCCGTTTTTTCAGGTCCGTAACGCTTTTCAGAAGAAGTATGCTGAGGGTTTTTAAATTATTTTTCCCTAATAAAAGTGAAATAAGAAGGATCAATATAGAGAGATTGGAAAAGGTGAGAGACCTTAAAATCAGGATGTACAAAGCCGCCATCCAAGAGATACAAGCGGGTATCACTTCTGAAAATCATGAGACGTCTTCGATGATCATAGAAGAGTATAAAGTGTTGATATTAAAATGCAAACGTGAAAATAGAGGCCGTATCCCTAGTAAAATGGTCGATTATGAAAGGGAGCTATTCTATAAAGCGATCCAGGCAGAACGGGACGAAGTGCAGGATATGTTTGAAAAACGACAAATTTCCCGCGAGGTTGCCAATATACTCCGCAAGCAAATCAATTTACGAGAAGCACTGACAATCAATGAAAGCACCCATTGATTATTTTAAAGAGCGCTGCCGATATATTCGGCAGTGCTTCTTTCATTTAGTGGAGGGATTTTAAGGTGACGCATCGAATCATTAAGGTATCCAATAATTGATGAAAGCGGTGTGCCAAATGAAACAGGACAAGGAAATCGGGATCATCACCTTAACGCATTATTTACCGGAACATCATCACCAGCTGTCACAGTTTTATTTACCGGAGACACAAACCCCTTTTTCGGCTCTGCCGGAAGAGTCACTGAAATATTGCCGAAAGGATGTTGACAGACACCCTTTCGTTATTTTGGCTGCGGGTATTCCGGTCGGGTTTTTCGTTTTACACATTGGGGAGAACATCAGCCCTTTCACCAGCAATAAAAAAGCGATATTACTCCGTGGATTTCTTGTTGATCAAAAGCATCAAGGGAAACGGATTGCGAAGAAAGCCTTGCAAATCCTTCCGGAATTCGCAAAAGGGATTTTTCCAAACAAGGATTCGATTGTACTGGCAGTGGACGTCAAGAATATGATTGCCAAAACTCTTTATACGAAATCGGGGTATCAGGATACAGGAATTCATAAAGAAGGAAGAAGCGGGTTGATGGAGATAATGGAATATAGATTAGATAAAATGAACATGGATATGGAAAAAAGAAATGAGATATAGAGTATCAATATGAGGGCATTTAGACTTTTCGAATGAGAGAAGGTCTTTTTTTTGTCCAATTTGTTACAGGTTTCATTACGAAACTAATGAATTAAAGGGTCACTTTTAATAATGCTGCTGCCTTATGGTACACTTTACTTAATGTAAATTTCGTTAATCGAGGTGTATTCTAATGAAAACGGTCGTAGTGGTTGGTGGAGGCATTACGGGTTTATCAACCATGTATTATTTACAAAAAGCTGCTAAAGCGAACAGTCTCTCCGTACGATTAATATTAATAGAAGGAAATGAGAAACTAGGCGGTAAAATCAGGACAGTGCATGATGGTCCATTTAAAATCGAAGCGGGTGCCGATTCGATTGTCGCCAGGAAACAAAATATAAAACCATTTCTTAAAGAATTGAACCTTGAGGATCAAGTTGTCTATAATGCGACGGGAAAATCATTTATCTATACCGATGGCGTGCTAAAGGGAATCCCTGAAGATGCCCTATTCGGAATTCCAATGAGCCTGGAGTCCCTGGTGAAAAGTGATCTGGTTTCTGCACAAGGAAAGGTCGATGCCTTAAAGGATTTCTATACAAAGAATGAGACGTTTACGAAAAACGACTCAATCGGTTTATTTCTTGAAAGTTTCTTAGGTAAGGAATTGGTACAAAAACAGATATCACCTGTCCTATCGGGTGTTTATTCAGGAAAACTAAATGAATTGACCATTGCTAAAACACTGCCGGAGATGCTGGATTATAAAAATGAATATGGCAGTATCATACGCGGTCTATCGGAAAATAAGCAGAAATATCAAAGCAAGGGAAATAAGAAGTTCCTTTCGTTTAAAAATGGCTTATCGGTATTGATTGAACGTATTGAGGAAAGCCTCGATATAGTGGAAATTATTAAAGGGGTCAAGGCGGAAAAAATCAGAAAGAATGATGAGAGGTATATAATTTCATTGGCAAACGGTGAATCGCTGGAAACGGACTTCATCGTATTGAGTACACCGCATACAATTGCCCAGAAACTATTGGGTGATAGGGAGTTGGATCAAGACTTCGCTGGCTTGATCAATAGTTCAATGATAAGCGTTTACCTTGGATTCGATATCCCGGACAGCATGCTTCCTAATGATGGGACGGGTTTCATTGCAGGTGATAATAGTGATTTGATCTGCAATGCATGTACGTGGACGAGCCGGAAATGGGAGCATACTTCTGAAAACAGTCAGCTTTTAGTAAGGCTTTTTTATAAAAGCTCAATTCCGGACTATGAACGGTTACGGTCCCTTACAAATCAGGAATTAATCCAGGTGGCTTTACGGGACATTAAAAGTAGTTTAAGTATTTCTGGGACTCCAATTACAAGTGAAGTGACGAAATGGCATGAAGAAATGCCGAACTACCATATTAAACATCCTCAAATCGTTCAATCACTGGAGGCGAAAATCTCCGAGAATTATCCGAATGTTTTACTTGCGGGATGTTCATACAATGGTGTCGGAATACCGGACTGTATTGCTGATGGGGAAAAGAAAGCGCAAGAGATATGTCTGAATTTGTAAAAGGGGGACTGCCAGGTGGCAGTCCTTTTTTGCATGACTGGAAATTCCGTTTGAAGTTTCCAGCATTTCCTGTATAATGATATTCGTAAAATTAAACTGAAAGTTTACTTATATAAAACTTTATCTACTGTAGGTTTACTATAGGTAAACTAATTGAGGGTAAATAGGATGCAAATTGGAAAAAAAATAAAAAACCTTCGCTTGAAAAAAGGATTGACCCAGGAAGAATTGGGAGAAAGAACGGATTTAAGCAAAGGATATATTTCACAGTTAGAAAGGGATCTTAGTTCCCCTTCCATTGAAACTCTTTTCAATATATTAGAAGTACTCGGCTGCAAGCCGAAGCAATTCTTCGATGAAGAGGATCAGGTCCAAAAAGTAGTGTATGAAGAAGAAGCACAAACATTTTTTATCGATGAGGAACGAGGGTATCAAATTCAGTGGCTTGTGCCTGAATCGAATGAGAAGGAAATGGAACCGATTCGCCTGACCCTTCAGGAAAAAGGGGAATTCAAACAATTTGAACCATCCTTGTCGGAAACATTCGGTTATGTAATAAGCGGAAGAGTCATTGTAAAGCTTGGTACACATACGTATTTCGTCAAGGCAGGTGAATCAATTTATTTTCATGCTTCCGATGAACACCAAATCATCAATGATTTTGGGGGTCCATCCGAGTTATTGCTTGTGGTGACGGAATCATACTTATAGAATTCAAAGCAATTGCTATCGTCTATGTAAAGACGGATGAAGTAAGGTAATGGAAAGAGGGAAGTAGCTATGGCAAACGAGAATATAATACACTTCGATCAGGTTACGAAGCAATTCGATGATGATACGGTAGTTCTCGATAATGTTAGTTTTGAAATCGAGAGAGGGAAGTTCTATACGCTTCTGGGTCCTTCAGGCTGTGGGAAGACAACGATCCTTCGCTTGATTGCCGGATTTACGGAGGCCTCCAAGGGTGATATTTACTTTGAGGGAAAAAAGATCAATGATGTGCCAGCCAATAAAAGGCAAGTAAATACGGTATTTCAAGATTATGCACTTTTTCCACATTTAAATGTTTTTGAAAATGTAGCATTCGGTCTTCGCATCAAAAAAATGAAAAATACCGAAGTGGAAATAAAGGTGAAGGAAGCCCTCAGCTTTGTTAATTTGGAGGGTTATGAAAAACGGGAGATCAGGGAAATGTCCGGCGGTCAGCGGCAACGTGTAGCGATTGCCAGGGCGATAGTTAATGAACCGGAAGTCATCCTGCTGGATGAACCGCTATCTGCCCTTGATTTGAAATTGCGTACAGAAATGCAATATGAATTGCGGGAGCTACAACAAAGACTTGGAATCACGTTCATCTTCGTCACTCATGACCAAGAGGAAGCATTAGCGATGTCAGATGAGATTTTTGTCCTTAACAAAGGGAAAATTCAGCAAAGTGGGCCCCCTACGGATATTTATGATGAACCGCTGAATCGATTCGTTGCTGATTTCATTGGTGAGTCGAACATTGTAAAAGGAAAAATGATTGAAGATTACCTAGTGGAATTCGTCGGCAGACAGTTCGAATGTGTAGACCAAGGTTTGAACAGCGATGAAGCTGTTGATATTGTCATCCGCCCGGAAGATTTAGAGATTACTTCCGTCAATCGCGGGAAACTGCAAGTTCGGGTGGACTCTCAGCTATTTCGCGGTGTGCATTATGAAATCAGCTGCTATGATCATGATGGGAATGAGTGGCTTGTCCAATCAACGAAAAAGGCAACAGTTGGAGATGAAATAGGTCTTTATTTCGATCCCGAAGCGATTCATGTCATGCGATTGGGTGAAACGGAAGAGGAATTCGATAAGCGTTTGGAAGCGTATCATGATGGGGAAAGTCATGCAGAATAAACTATCACGGAATATTTATTTCATACCCTATGTCTTATGGATTGCTTTATTCGTTGTCGCACCCATTTTGTTAATCCTTTACTATTCCTTCTTCGACATTGAAGGTAATCTTTCTTTGATTAACTATCAAAAGTTCTTTACACCAGTATATTTAAAAATGACTTTAAGCTCATTTTGGTATGCTTTCCTCATTACGGGAATATCCCTTTTAGTGGCTTACCCTACCGCATATTTGTTAACGAAAACCAAGCATAAGCAGTTGTGGCTTTTGCTGATAATCGTGCCTTCCTGGATTAATTTACTCTTAAAGGCTTATGCCTTTATTGGCATTTTTGGCACGTATGGTGTGGCCAATGGTTTTCTGGAGGCAGTAGGAATCGGAAAGCAGCAAATTCTCTTTACGGATTTCAGCTTCATATTCGTTTCGGTTTATATATTCATCCCGTTTATGATCTTACCGATATTCAATGCGCTGGATGAAATGAATCCAACCCTTTTGGATGCGGCCAATGACTTGGGAGCGTCCCGGTGGATGACATTCCGCCGCGTCATTTTTCCTTTGACGATAGATGGTGTAAAGACGGGATGCCAGGTAGTCTTCATCCCGGCACTTTCATTGTTCATGCTTACAAGACTGATTGCCGGTAATCGAGTCATTACGCTTGGTACGGCTATCGAGCAGCACTTCCTTGTGACACAGGATTGGGGAATGGGTTCCACAATCGCGGTATTTTTGATTATTATAATGTTCCTGATTATGTTTGTAACGGGTAACCGAAAGCAGGGTGTGTAAATTGGGTAGTAAGTTATCACCAATATCAAAAGGGTTTCTCGTTTTGATTTTTCTCATACTCTATGCACCGATTTTCTTTTTAGTCTTTTACTCGTTTAACAGCGGTGGAACGATGTATGACTTTAAAGGGTTCACCATGGAGTGGTACAAGGAGCTGTTCCAAGATACAAGGCTGTTGATCATTGTATTGAATACGCTTGTGATCGCTTTATTATCTGCACTGATCGCCACGATCATTGGGGTGATTGGAGCCATTGGAATTCGTTCCTTTACGAGCAGTAAAGCTAGGAATACGGTATTGTCATTGAATAATGTATTGATTGTCAGTCCCGATGTGATTATCGGTGCTTCCTTCCTCATTCTATTCACAATGGCTGGGATCAAGCTTGGATTCTACTCAGTACTGTTGTCGCATATCGCCTTCAGCATCCCGATCGTTGTGCTGCTTGTCCTTCCGAAACTTCAGGAAATGAGCCCTACCTTAATTGATGCGGCCCGGGATTTAGGGGCAAGCCGTTGGGATGTATTGACGAAGGTCATCCTACCATACATCTTACCAGGTATCTTTGCTGGTTTTTTTATGGCTTTGACTTATTCACTTGATGATTTTGCGGTTACGTTCTTTGTGACCGGTAATGGCTTCTCCACTCTATCAGTGGAAATTTATTCATTGGCCCGCCGTGGTATTTCATTGAATATCAATGCACTATCGACACTGCTGTTCGCCTTGACACTATTGTTGGTTGTCGTTTATTACTTTATAACTCAACGTGTAAGGCAAACGGGAATGGGGGGGAAACGATGAAAAGACTGGTTCAAATGTTTTTAATCATTTCCCTCGTATCCGCCTTGCTGCTATATGCGATTTCAAGATTGAACTCATCACAGGGGTTTACGAGCAATAATACGCTTACCATCTATAATTGGGGCGATTACATCGATACGGATCTAATCGACCGTTTTGAAGAAGAAACGGGTATAAAGGTCATTTATGAGACGTTCGATTCAAATGAGGCAATGATGACTAAAATCGAGCAGGGCGGTACGACTTATGATATTGCCATACCCTCTGAGTATATGATTGATAAGATGAGACAAGAAGACTTATTGGTTCCCCTGGATCATTCCAAGCTACCAAACTTGAAAAATATCGACGAGCGGTTCATCAATCTGCCATTCGATCCGGAGAATAAATATTCCGTGCCTTATTTCTGGGGAACAGTTGGAATTGTTTACAACTCCAAGATGCTTGGTGGCAAAGAAATAACGGCTTGGGCGGATTTATGGGATAAAGATTTAAAAAATGAAATACTTTTGACGGATGGGGCTAGAGAAGTGATGGGCATGGGCCTGAACTCTTTGAATTATTCATTGAATGATATAGATGAAGAACACCTTCAAGAGGCAAAGTCCAAGCTTGATGCACTCACTCCAAATATTAAAGCGATCGTTGGAGATGAAAGCCGCATGCTATTGGAAACCCAGGAAGCGGCGATTGGGCTTGTTTGGTCCGGAGTGGCTTCTGAAATCATGGCTGAAAATGAAGATCTCGAATATGTGGTCCCTAAAGAGGGGTCCAATTTATGGTTTGATAATATGGTCATCCCGAAAACAACCAAAAATGCCGATGCGGCTCACCAGTTCATCAACTTCATGCTGGACCCAAAAGTTGCGGCACAGAATGCCGAATATGTAAGCTACTCGACCCCTAATAAAGAAGCACTGAAATATATGCCTGAAGAAGTGGTGAAGGATGAACGTTTCTATCCATCACCAGAACTGACAGAGAAGCTGGAAGTGTACGAAAACCTTGGGAAGAAAAACTTGGCCCATTACAACGAACTCTTCCTTGAGTTTAAGATGCATCGTAAATAATACAAGAAAAGCATGGTGTAAAGGTATCCCCCTTATACCATGCTTTTTTCTGAGTTTTTGACGTATGATCTCCGATGCTTCGCCACCATTACCTATATATCAAAAGTCAATATAACGGTATAATTTAGATCTTTGTAATAATGAATTTATAGCAATGTAAAATGTTAGTAGGCCAGAAAATGCTCTAAAATATCAGTAGGGATATAAGTATGTTAGTATAATGATGGGAAATACCACAGGTGGAACTAATATTTTAAGGACTGACTAATATTTCCAAACTATCATAATAGAAAAATTAAGGGAGAGCATTCATGAACCTATTAAGAAGCACGAAGGCATATGTTTGGGCAGGGAGCACTTTAATCATTGCCGGGATCATGGCATTTGCGATGATTTCTTCTACGGAAAAGAATAAGACAATGGCAAGTATCGATGGCGAGAAAATCAGTAAGGATGAGCTGTATGACGCGCTTGTTGCAGAGTACGGAGCAGATACTTTAGACCTGTTAATTACGAATAAATTGGTTGAATTGGAAGCGGAAAAAGAAGGAATTAAAATTAAGGATGAAGAAATCCAAAAAGAAATAGATACCATGGCTGAGTCCTATGGCGATGAAAAGTCGTTAAAAGAGCAATTGGAAGCAAGCGGTTCGTCCATGGAAGCCTTGAAAAATGATATCGTGGTTTATCTGCAAACGAAAAAACTGATCGAACCGAGAATTACCGTTACAGACGATGAAATCAGTACGTATTTTGAAGATAATAAAGATACATTTGCACAAGCTGAACAAGTGGAAGCCAGTCACATTTTAGTCGAAGACGAAAAAACGGCTAAAAAGGTTGAGAAGGAAATTGCAGAGGGCGGTGATTTCGCTAAATTGGCAGCTGAATATTCCACTGATACAGAAACGGCGGATAACGGTGGAAGCTTAGGATACTTTGAGAAAGGGAATATGGTGGATGAGTTTGAAGATGTTGCCTTTGATCTTGATATAGGCAAAGTCAGTGATCCAGTCAAATCCGATTATGGTTATCACATCATAAAAGTAACCGGTAAAAAGGAAGCAAAAGAAGCTAATTTAGAAGACAGTAAAGACGAAATCAAGGAAACGCTTCTTTCTGAAAGATTACAAGAGGAATATCCAGCTTGGTTAGCTGAAGTGAAAAAAGATCATGAGATTACGAATAAAATAGAGGGTTCTGAATAAGATTATCAAGTGAAATGATATATGGAACAACAAAAAGCTGGGGCGTAATAAAAAGTACCCTATAGAATAGACACTTTGAAAAAAGTCTATCCTGTAGGGTACTTTTGTTTATGATAAGAAAAAACACGTCGGAGTGAACTAAGATGACCAACGGAGAAAGAACAAGCACAACTAAAATGTAATCCTCATGTTCAAGCTCTTAGTGACAAGGCCATCACGTACACAGATCATTTTCGTCGAAGAAAAAAAGGTGCGTGTCAAATTAAAATGACGTTAGAAAATCAGTATCAAATCACTTACAACTTAAAAGAATTCGTCGCATTATGAATAAATTTAATAGGATCTGCCCGATCTGAAAAGCGAATCCATATCGCCGAATGGCAAAAGTGACACACGAACACCGTACTTATCCAAACCTCCTACAGCGTCCATTCAAACAAGGTGTCGCAGGCAAAGTATTATTAACGGACATCACTTACTTAACTTACCATCACGGCAAACGTGCTTATTTGTCGACCATTAAAGATGCCGCCTGCAAAATACAGACAGCATCTCCTTCAAGTTGCCTAGCTTTTTTTAAAATGTCCTTTACAAAGGGTCGATTCATAATGCCTCAGCTTTTTTATATATTAGAAGTTCGATGAAATTGATTTTTGATTGGATAATCCTGATTTTGTAACGACGTCATCGCTCTCTTTTTCACTTTTTTTATTATCTGACTTCAATGATTGTGTTGGTGTTTCCTTCAGTTGTTTACCGGCAACAACCACTTTTGAGCTGATGTCCTTTAATTCATTTGTTGCGTCCTTAGCTGTACCAAGGGCGTTAGTGGAGATATCCTTTACTTCGGATACTTTACCCACCACGTCTTCATTGACGGTTTCATATAAGGTTTCAACGTCATTGATTGCCTCTTTAATCGTCTCTGTTGCGCCTTTGACTCCTGATACCATTTGTTCCTTCATTTCGCCGGGATTCTCCTTGACCTGTTCAATCATATTCATGGAGTTGTCTTTTAAAAGGACGGCTGAACGCTTTACTTTATTTCTTGTATTGGAGTCAAGCAAGGTTAACGCACCACCAACAAGTCCTCCAATTAGAATCCCTTTTAACAGTTTGCTATTCGTTTGAGTTTCGATAGTTGTTTGAGTCATTTATATTTCCTCCCTTAGAATAGTAGATTGTTTGCTTACTTTGGTTTTCCCTTATTTACCATGAGTTAAACTAGGAATAATAAACTATTATGGGATTGATATGTTAAATAAAACAGTAGTAAGCTACATATAGTTTAATGATTGAGCTACCTTTTGAGAGGTGCAACGATGACAAATGAAAAATTTTCTGGTTTGATTGATCGGTATATGGAAGTTTTCTTCTAGGTCAATAAGATGGGGGAACTTTTGCTGAGATGATGCCGGGTGGGGTTTTATCACTCTTGGAGATTGCCATTGTTAATATTGGTGGGGCTTGCTTTATACGCGTTTGTCATCTTGCCGTTGTTCAGTAATGGTTGCAACGTTTGGAAACGCGAATTGGTGGCCGTTTTTTTAAAAAAAGGATTAAAAGGGACTATAAAATAAAGAAGGCATTCGAATGGGTGCCTTCTTTATATTTCATCATGTGGAACATAAAAGCTTATGTATGCCTTTTTGGCTATATCGATTCACAATTGGGGGATTCTTGTTTTATATTTCGCGATAATCTTTTGATTGTGTTCATCTGCCCCTTCGATATTACTGCTTAGAAATACGGGAGGGGTCACTCCTGATTCAATAATCGTTTCAATGACTTGTGTGAAAATCATATTGAGAAGGACGGCCCCGATTACGGTCGATCCGGAACCAAAGGATATATTATTTGATTTCAGCAATGTGTCACCTTTGGAAATATGATTGTCTATGACCAAATCAACGACATCGTGGAGATAAAGCTTCTTTTTATGCCGTGAAGGACAACTGTTTGCATACTCCGGTGATGTAAGGCCAATGACAAAGGCGCCCTTTTCTTTTGCGATAATAGCTACATCGATGGGAACGGGATTCACACCAGACGATGAAATGACAATACAGACATCGCCAGGACGGATATCCTCATCAAGCATGAATTTCTCAGATAGGTCATTTTGCCTTTCAAGTTGCGATGACCTAGATGCTCCCTTAAAAAGCATCAAATCTTCAACGAAAATAGGATGAATGGCGGCTAACCCACCTGCCCGGTAGAATACCTCTTCCGTCAAAATATGAGAATGTCCGCTTCCGAATAGATGAATGACTCCATCCGACATCACTGCTTTCGAGATATGTTCCACAGATTCCTTAATTGATTGCTTTTCCTGTTCTCCCACAATTTTGAGTAAAGCCTGAACTTCTTCAAAGTATGAATTCATATATGTGCCACCCTCCATTACCTTTAGCAATTAATAGACTCTAGTGATTGGCCCTTCTGTATATCAAAAATATTTAAGATTATCTGGATATAGTGATAGTGAACTTATACCTGTCTGCACGATAAGCCGATTTAACATATTCAAGAGGAGTTCCATCTATTAAAAATGTATTCCTTTGAATGAATAATATGGGTGAGTCCTTTGGGATCGCTAAATGGGTCACTTCCAATTCAGAAGCAATCGCTGATTCCAATGTTTGTGAAGCATAGTCTATTTTAAGTTTAATGTAATTCTCCACATACTGGTAAAGGGAAAGGTTAATGATTTCTTCCGTTAGTCCTTTAATTAAATTAGCAGACATGTACACGGTCTCGAGTGCCATTGGAACATCATCTGCCAAGCGAATGCGTTTTATTTCATAAACGGGAGCATGAAGGGAAATGTGCAATTCACTGGCAATTTTCTTATTAGCCGGAATGATTTCAAAGCTCAGCAGCTTACTGCTTGGATTTAACCCCCTGGCTTTCATATCCTCTGTAAAGCTGGTCAGCCCATTGAGCTGCTGCTCCAACTTCTTATCGGCGACAAAGGTTCCCCTTCCTTTTTGACGGTATAAGTATCCGTCATTCACCAAATTATTTATGGCTTGCCGGACGGTCATCCGGCTAATTCCGAATTGCTCGGCATATTCGCGTTCAGATGGAAGGGCATCGTGCGCTTGGAACTCACCGTTTTCTATTTGTCTTTTTATTTGTTCTTCGATTTGAAAATAAATCGGAAGAGGTGAGTTTTTATCAATCATCGACTTTCGCTCCTTTTAGGGTATTATCACTCCGGATAACGCTTTTTGGTCTGCGATAATTGTAACATTATTATGTTTTTTTAGGATAGATGCAGGGAATTCCTCTGAAATGTCACCGTGTATCAATTTCTTCAAGGTTTCGGCTTTTTCTTCACCAGATATCAACAGCAGAATTTCTTTGCTTTTCATGATTGTTGAAATGCCCATCGTAACGGCATGTGTAGGAACTTCGTCTATGGAATCGAAATAACGTGCATTCGCTTGACGCGTGGATTCTTCGAGTGTCACGACGTGTGTACCTGATGTGAAGGAAGTTCCAGGTTCATTAAAACCAATATGGCCATTTTGCCCAATGCCAAGTATCTGAAGATCGATCCCTCCGACGGAATCAATCATTTCATCATACCGTTTACATTCTCCGTTGGTGTCATCTGCTGTGCCATTTGGAAGGTGAGTGCGCTCTTTATTTATATTGATGTAAGTGAATAGGGAGTCATTCATATAATAATGATAACTGTTTGGATCATTTGGTTTTAAGCCGATATACTCGTCAAGATTAAAGGACGTTACATGTTCATAAGAAGTATGATTGCGCACATGATCTTCAATCAAATTATCGTACATTCCTTTAGGGGTACCGCCTGTTGCAAGGCCCAATTTGATAGTAGGATTTCCTTTGACTTTTCCGATCACTATTTCTGCGGCTGTCCGGCTCATTTCCATGTAGTCCTGCACTTGTATGATATTCATTATACATTCTCCTTTTTAAAAGCTAAATTTCCTCTGCAGAACGTCATTTCAACGTCCAAGCGGTCATTCAATATTACAAGATCGGCGTCTTTGCCGACCTGGATGCTTCCTTTTCTGTCAAAAATCCGAAGTTGTTTGGCAGGGTTTTCCGCCGTCATTTTTATAATGTCAGTCATGGAACAATCGGTATATTCCATTGTGTTCTTAATGGCATCGTTCATTTTCAATATACTGCCGGCTAGTGTACCATCTGAAAGCGTTGCTTTCGTTTCGTTAACATACACAGGCTGACCACCTAAATCATAGGTTCCCTTTTCAAGCCATTTGGCACGAAGCGAATCCGTTATCAAGATCATTCGTTCGCTGGTAATTTGGTTATATGCCAGCTTGATCATTTCCGGCCTGCAGTGAATGCCGTCAGCAATAAGTTCAACATATAGCTCGTCTCGAAGATAAGCAGCTCCCAAAACACCAGGTTCACGGTGATGGAGTCCCCGCATCCCATTATAAAGATGTGTAACGTGGGTAGTCCCTGCTTGGATTGCTTCATCGATTTGGTCATATGTTGCATCTGAATGTCCAATGGAAGCGACGACACCAGTTGCCTTTAAGTGAGCGGCAAGATCTAATCCGTTTGGTTGTTCAGGAGCAAGCGTTACAAGCTTGATTTGATTTTCGGCCATTTCCTGCCACCTTTTAAATAGAGTGACATCAGGGTCAACGATATGCTCTTCAGGCTGTGCTCCTTTACGGACCGGTGAAATGAAAGGACCTTCTAAATGGATTCCAATTATTTCAGCGTGTTCTTGAGATTGACTTTCGATATATTTACCAGCATTAAGTAGTGCTGATTCAATGGCTTCGGTAGTTTGAGTCATTGTAGTGGCCAGAAAGCTGGTGGTTCCTTCTTTGGGAAGAGTCTCTGCCATTGTGGATAATGCTTCTTGTGTGGCATCCATTGCATCGGAATTGGATGCCCCGTGGATATGAATGTCGATGGCACCGGGAATTACCTGGTAATCTGATGAAAGAGTGATTACTTTAACATCATCGTCATGTTTGTATTGGTTTACTGGCCCAACTTCGGCAATTTTTCCATCCACGACCTTAATGTACCCATTTTTGTATGTTTCGTTTTCGCTATGAACAATCAGATCATTAATAATGAATGTTTTCATACATAATCTCCTTTGTGAAAGTAAAACTTAATGAATGAGTCATGAATTGGTCTCTTATATTTTGCCCTCATTTTATCGTTTTTATTAATAGTTGTCTAGACCAGTTAAGGGGTAAATGATGATATTTTTCTCTTATATTCTAAGAATATAGTATATTTCCAGATAAATTGGTATAGACATCTATATCTTTTCTGTGCTAGTATAAGCCAAAGAAAAATTATTCTATTGACAAAATGAAAACGCTTTATATGTCTTGTCATTCTGCTGAATCAAAAGATGTTAGGAACAAGGGAGATGAGTTAGATGTTAAATTTTCTACAAAAAATTGGGAAAGCTTTGATGTTGCCAATTGCTGTTTTACCAGCAGCAGCTTTATTGCTTCGGTTAGGGCAACCGGATTTACTTGATATTGCATTTATGGCTGCCTC
Source organism: Peribacillus sp. SIMBA_075 (assembly GCF_046534585.1). NCBI lineage: Bacteria > Bacillati > Bacillota > Bacilli > Caryophanales > Bacillaceae > Peribacillus > Peribacillus sp. SIMBA_075. The sequence goes on from NZ_JAWRYN010000034.1 coordinate 50,332, forward strand.
GGGAAAAGCAATTTTTGATAACCTTGCCATACTGTTCGCTTTAGGTATAGCGATTGGATTATCCAAAGATGGGAGCGGTGCTGCGGCATTAGCTGGTCTTGTTGGTTACTTTGTTTTGACGAATGGTACACAAGCGATTAATAAAGATATCGACATGGCTGTATTAGGAGGTATTATATCAGGTATAGTTGCTGCCTTCCTATATAATAGATACTCTGAAATAAAACTCCCTGAATGGCTTGGATTCTTTTCAGGGAAACGATTTGTTCCGATCATCACATCCCTGGCGATGATTTTACTTGCGGGAATATTCGGTTTTGTATGGCCTCCTATTCAAGATCTAATCAATAACGTTGGAGACTGGATTACAGGTGCAGGAGCTTTAGGTGCTGGCGTATTTGGCGTATTGAATCGCTTATTGCTTCCAGTAGGTTTGCATCACGTCCTGAATAGTATGGTATGGTTCGTATTTGGTGAATACAATGGAGCGACCGGTGATATAAACCGTTTCTTCGCAGGTGATCCAACTGCTGGACCTTTCATGACTGGTTTTTTCCCAATCATGATGTTCGGCCTTCCCGCTGCAGCATTAGCGATGATTGCAGCTGCTAAGAAAGAGAAACGTAAATTGGTGACGGGGATGCTGCTCGGGTTAGCCTTCACCTCGTTCTTAACAGGAATCACTGAACCGATTGAATTTCTGTTCATGTTCATCGCGCCAGTGTTATATGTAATACATGCCTTATTAACAGGGGTCTCTCTGGCACTTGCTGTTATTTTGGATATTCATCACGGTTTTGGATTCTCCGCAGGAGCCATTGATTATTTCTTGAACTTTGGCATTGCGCAAAAACCACTATGGTTAATACCGATTGGCTTAGTATACGCTGTCGTTTACTTCGTGATTTTCTATTTTGTCATCAAGATCATGGATTTAAAAACACCTGGCCGGGAAGATGATGAGGAAGATGCGGAAGAAGAGACTATTGTGAAAACAGGGGATAAATATACCGATATGGGATCGCTTTTCATTCAAGATCTTGGCGGTAAAGAAAACATAAAGCTAATTGATAACTGTGCAACACGCTTACGTTTAGAAGTTGCCGATACAGGTAATGTGAATGAAGCCGCCTTAAAAAGGCATGGTGCGCGCGGTGTAATGAAATTGAATAAATCAAGTGTGCAAGTCATTGTTGGAACGAATGTTGAATTTGTGGCAAATGCGATGAAACAACTTGTCAAGAATGGCGTCGATCCAATTCAAGTGAAAACAGGTCCATCTGCACAAGTGGCAGAGGAAAGAGTGGAAGAAAACCAAACTTTGGGGGCAAATGACTTTGTCCTTCCAATCGAAGGAACCGTTTTGCCGATAGAACAGGTTCCCGATCAAGTATTTGCGATGAAAATGATGGGTGATGGCTTTGCTATCGAGCCAGTCAATGGGAAACTAGTATCACCAATCGATGGGGAAGTGCTTAGTATCTTCCCAACAAATCATGCATTGGGATTGAAAATGAATAATGGACTGGAAATTCTGATCCATGTTGGCTTAGATACAGTTAAATTAAATGGAGAAGGCTTTACATCTCTTGTGCAAGAAGGTCAAAAGATAACAAAAGGAACACCTCTTTTGGAAATTGATTTAGATTTCATAAAACGGAATGCTCCGTCTACGGTCACTCCTATCATATTCACTAACTTACCAGAAGGAACGGCAGTGAAATTGCAAAAGGCAGGGATCCAGAAACAAAACACACCAGGTATCATCCAGTTGGAAAAACTATAAAGTGATAGGTGCAAACCTTGAAAAAGGGCTGTCGACAATGTCGACAGCCCTTTTATATGCTGAAATCCACTCACAGAGAGTGGACGGAATTTCCTTCTGGTTAATTTCCCCTTTCCTCACTTCTTAGCTTTACGGGTCGCCTCCGAATATGATCAAAAAAAAGAGCCTGTTCGATTCAAACAGGCCCCAAACACAGAGTAGGTTTTAAAACACTCCAGCAGAAAATAGTGTTAAGCATTCGAGCATACGCTGGTTATTTCTGAAGCATCAACGATACGCTGAACTTCTGATCCATCGAGTGTCTCTTTTTTCAATAACTCATCAACGAGCTCATCATACTGTTGGCGATTCGTATCAATCAACATTTCCGTTTCCTGAATCGCTTTGGTGAATAATTCCTGCATCTTTTGTTCCTTCTCACCTTTATTGAAAGTGAGGGTAAATCCATCTTGAAGCATTCCCGTATCGACCATTTGTTCAAGTAGATGTTTCGCCTGCTGTACATCTCCGCCTACACCAATACTGTGTTCCCCTAAATACATTCTTTCCGCCACGCCGCCCGCTAAAATCATTTTGACTTGATCAAGCAATTCGCTTGCTGTAGCTAGATGTAGTTCTTTTGGTATCGGCGCTACATATCCAAGGGCTTCCCCACGAGGAATGATGGTCGCCTTTCGAACAGAACCAGGCTTTGTCAAAGCTGCAATCAGGGCATGTCCACTTTCATGAATGGCCACACGCCGCTTCGTATCCACATCATTCAAAGTACGTGATGTGGCTCCAAGTATCGTACGGTCAATGGCATAATCAAGATCCTGTTTACGAATCATATCCTGTTCATTCCTCAGTGCATGACGTGAGGCAGTATCGAATAGAGCACTTAAGTCAGCACCGGAGAAACCGGATGTACTTTCAGCCAATTCATCCAAGGAGGCAAGGACATCCGTTGCCAAATGCTTTCCCTTCGAATGGATATCGATGATTTCCTTTCTTCCTTGTGTATCTGGGAGTGGAACTTGGAAAGAGAAATCGATCCTGCCCGGACGTAGAAATGCCTCATCGAGCATATCTTTCCGGTTGGTCGCTGCGATGAATAAAATGCCTTCATTTGGATGGCCTCCGTCCAATTGCACAAGCAGTTCAGTTAACGTTTTTTCGCCTTCTTCCCCGCCATGAGCTTTCCTTTTGCCGGCCAACGCATCCACTTCATCGATGAAAATGACAGCTGGCGATTGCTTACGTGCATTTTGGAAAAGACTGCGGACACGGGCTGCACCGACTCCAACAAACATTTCGTTGAAGGCCGAACCGCTCGTAGAGAAGAAGTTTGAACCAAGCTCTTTTGCGATTGCCTGGGCAAGCAACGTTTTCCCCGTCCCAGGGGGGCCGTATAATAAAATGCCTTGAGGCGGCTTAATTCCAATCTTTGCTGAACGTTCAGGTTCTTTTAGTGTAGTGAGCGTCTGTAGGATTTCCTGTTTGATTTCGGTTTGCAAACCGCCTACATCATCCATGGTTATCTCTGGTAGAGGCTTAGGGGTGGAAAGGCTTTGTTTCTTGCTGCCGATCCGTAATCCACCTTTTGATCTTTTCTGTATAATGACACCGGTTGCGACGAGAGCCGCCAACAATCCGCCTAGAATCCATATTGCTGATTTATTAGTTGATGAAAAAGAATATTGAACGTTATATGTTTCGACAAGTTTATTGATCATTTGACTGTTGGGAGGAATACTAGAAACGTATTCTCCATCTGGTGTGGAGATGTGAAGAGTGCCATTCTTTTTTTCTTCAATGGTGACAGGGGCTCCATTTTGAGCTTTAATCGTCTTTTCTACAGAAGAAAAAGGAATGACCATTTCCTTTGACTGTGTAACAACATACCAACTGATTCCAGCAATTATCACAATGAAAGCCGTCAAGAACGGCAGCAACTTCGAAACAAATTTAGAGTTCGAATTCAATTTTTCATCTCCTTTAAGAATATATATTCAGTATAGAATTTTTAAACGTTTAATATATAGGTCTTTGTACCCTAAAGTTAAGGTAAATAATGTTAGAGTAAGGAAATGAAATTCATTATTGAAAATTTTAGTAATGGAGTCCAGGATTTAGGTAAATTTATTCTAACCTGCTTATTAGACTTTTTAAATGCGAAATGCTAAAGTGAAATGGTCTAAGTCATGAAAAAATAAAATGGTAGAAGAGTGTGAAGTTCTATGAGTAAATTTATAAAAGACTATATGATTACGATGAAGGATATCGTTAGAGAAGGAGATCCAATTCTGCGTCAGGTAACGGATGAAGTTAGCCTGCCGATTTCGGATGAAGATCGTGAAACGTTGGAATGCATGATGCAATACCTTAAAAATAGCCAGGACCCAAAACTCCAAAAGAAGTACAACTTGCGTGAAGGCGTTGGGTTGTCTGCAAATCAGATAGGCTTGAATAAACGCATGTTCGTCATGTATTTTCCAGACGAAAAGGGGAAGCTGTTTGAATATGCCCTTGTGAATCCGAAAATTATCAGTCATTCTGCCACAATGATCTATTTACCGCAAAGTGAGGGCTGCCTTTCTGTCGATCGTGATGTTAAAGGATATGTACCGCGTTATGAACGGGTTAAAATTAAAGCGGTGGATGGTAATGGTGAGGAAATAGAGATGCGGCTGAAGGGCTTTGCTGCAATCGTTTTTCAACATGAGCTAGATCATTTGAACGGGATGATGTTTTATGACAGGATCAATACCGAGAACCCTTTCAAGCTTCCGGAAAACGTGGAAGTGAAAAGTCTATAAAAACCCAAAAAAGGCAAAGCGCCATGCTTTGCCTTTTTTTCGTGCGCCCGGCATGGGTGCAATCTATAGGGTGGAAGTCCCGAATCATGAAGGCAGTAGTAGTGGTTAGCTT
>NZ_JAWRYN010000233.1:0-355 GCF_046534585.1 Peribacillus sp. SIMBA_075
GGTACCGCCCTATTCGAACGGTACTTATTCGTCCCTAACAACAGAACTTTACACTCCGAAGACCTTCATCGTTCACGCGGCGTTGCTCCATCAGACTTTCGTCCATTGTGGAAAATTCCCTACTGCTGCCTCCCGTAGGAGTCTGGGCCGTGTCTCAGTCCCAGTGTGGCCGGTCACCCTCTCAGGTCGGCTACGCATCGTCGCCTTGGTAGGCCGTTACCCCACCAACTAGCTAATGCGCCGCAGGCCCATCTCCCAGTGATAGCCGAAGCCATCTTTTCTTTTCGGACCATGCGGTCCAAAAACCTATCCGGTATTAGCATAAGTTTCCCTATGTTATCCCGGTCTGAGAGGC
>NZ_JAWRYN010000234.1:0-354 GCF_046534585.1 Peribacillus sp. SIMBA_075
GCGCATGCGGAAGCCGAGATAATGCAAGGCCTTATTGAACGCTTTTCGGACTTCATCCTCAAAGTTCATTTCTTCGATTGTCCACTGGTCGAGTTCCTTGCCCTTGGTCAATTGGTAGCGGATGATTAAGGTTTCATCGACACTGAACGCAAATTTTTCTTCCAAGTAAATATTATAGCGTTCCGGATTGTTTTTTCCGCGGGTTATTTTCGTAATGATCGGCATCAATTTCCCCTCGCTTCTTCTCCTATTATACACTTTGAACGCCCTCTTGGCATATGCTTCGCTCGAATTGGGTATGGGATAAACATGGAGGCGATGGAAATGAAAATAGCGATAACTGGCGGCACCGGG
>NZ_JAWRYN010000035.1:0-54929 GCF_046534585.1 Peribacillus sp. SIMBA_075
AGCTAACCACTACTACTGCCTTCATGATTCGGGACTTCCACCCTATAGATTGCACCCATGCCGGGCGCACGAAAAAGGCTGTCGCAATGACAGCCTTTGGCGGTAATGTTCGGTTATGTAATGAAAGTGCCGTTTTCGTTTGGCCCCAATCAATTATTTCCCTTTGCCTTTATTCCTTCTAAAAATCAAAACAACGAAAAGAATCAATAGCAAGGCCAATATTGCATAAACGACGTTGGAATAAATGTCCATATACCCTACAATATCTTCCCACGAAGATCCAACGGCCGCCCCGATATTCACCAAGATGACGTTCCAAATTAACGTACCGGATGTAGTGTATAGCAGAAAGAGCCAAAAGCTCATATGGGACATGCCTGCAGGAATCGAGATCAAGCTTCTGATCAGCGGAACGAGTCTACAGAAAAACACGGTCCAGGCCCCGTACTTATCAAACCATGAATTCGCCTTATGGACGTCGGATACCGTTAACCGAAAAATATGCCCCCATCTATCCACGAACTTTTCAATAATTTTCACATCAAGAAGTAAACCAACCCCATAAAGGACGACCGCTCCTGCCACTGACCCCAGTGTCGAAGCAATCACGACACCGATAATTGTCATATTCGCCGTCGTCGTCATGAAACCGCCAAAAGTCAGAATGACCTCTGACGGGATCGGCGGGAAAATATTTTCCAATGCTATTAAAAGAAAGATTCCTATATACCCAAAATCATTCATGAATTCCGTAATCCAATTTTCCATTTAATCGCTCCTAACTGTATTGAGTCAATATCTGACCCTGTTACCCTCCGGCTGCTAACCTTGCAATAATCTTGTCCCTTTATTGCATATCTTTGTTCTTCCGCCGGTCTTGATACCTTTGAAAAAACCAAATGGAAATCGAAATCCAAAAACCACCCGCCAAATATCCGGCAATGATATCACTAGGATAATGGACCCCCAAGTATATTCGGCTTATACCTATTGAGAGGATCATCGACATGCTGAACAGAATCAATAGAACCCTTGCCCACTTAGCCGTAATATGACGCCATAGCAAAAATGTGAGAATACTGTATAAAGAGAATGCATTCATGGCATGTCCACTAGGGAAACTGTACCCCCCTATTTCGATGAGTCGATGTAAATCGGGCCGGGCGCGTCTAAAGAAAAGCTTAACCATAAAATTGAGAAGAGGTGAACCAATTATGACAGCACTGAATAAAATTAGTTCCAAACGATGCTTTAAAACCTTATATAAGAAAAACAATATGAACAAAGAAAGGATGATCAAGGCACTGGTTGAACCTATGTAGGTAAAGAACTTCATGATGCTCGTTAGTAAGGGCGACTCCAATCCCTGCACTAAGGCAATCACGACTTCATCAAATTTCAGGTATTCATTTGCACTTATGGTAAATGCAATGAAACTGAACCCTATTAAAGAAAGTACACTTACTATAAAGGCAATGGTTAATTGTTGCTTTAATCTCATAATAACATCCTTTCACTTTTGAAACCGTTTTAAATGGAATTATCCATTTTATCCTAACCTTCTTCATTATAGGCAGAATGTAAAGGCTTCATCGCCCGCAAACCTCACCCAGAGGATGCCGGAGCACACTTCCATCTACTTTTTCATACTACCCTATTGGTCATTATCACCTCAACTTCAGGTTACTTTAGATTCATACATTCACATGTACCGTTACATCTTCGGTTTCGTTTCACTTACCATTTTGTTTAATCATTCTAATGATCGATCTATGGCACAATCAAAATATACATATTTTGTATTTTCATTCTTAAACCAAAGGAAAAAGAAGCATGAATGTTAATTTTGGCAAGTACCGAAAAATTATGCTGAATGGAGAAATGATTTACCGGATGAATTGATGGAAAGTTAAAAGTGAGGGGAATGAACTTTGCTGAGGTTCAGGTGGCAGACCTATGTTCTTGGGGTTCTGGGCAGTACTTTATATAATGAAGGAGCAACGGTGATTAGTGTTGAACCATCAAAAAAGAATTGATTGAAGTAGCCAAGAATATCGATGGACAACGGATTATAGAATACTTTAACCCGGTATGCAGAAACCACTACCCTAAAACGTGATTTTTCGACATCGCAACCGTTTTAAGGGCTTGGCACTGGATTGACAGAGAAGAAACTCTAAAGGAAGTGAGGCGGGTTTTAAAAGCTATTGGTTCGTTTATCGTGATGTATTCGGGATTCACTTCAACAAGCAAAAAACCTTATGCAGGTTAGTGCACAAGGTTCTTTTCGTTTTTTAATGTGTACGGCGTGCCTTAAGCGGTAGTGATGTCAAAGTTTGCCCTGTCGCTGAATCAGTAAGATTTTCTTCTACCTGGAATGTTGGCACCGCTTCAATATGCTTGAATTTCTTCAGGAATGTTGTAAGCGCAATCTTTGCTTCCAGCCTCGCTAGCGGAGCTCCTAGGCAGAAATGGGGACCATTCCCGAATGTTAAATGTTTCTTATTATTAGGGCGGTGGATATTAAGGGTGAAGGCGTCTTCAAACATCTCTTCGTCCAAATTAGCTGCACTCATCCAAACAACCACGTTTTCCCCTTTTTTCAATTCCACTCCCAATAGATCGTTATCTTCCTGTACGGTGCGATCTAATTTAATGAGATTGAATCGGAAACGGAGCATTTCTTCGACCGCCTGCGGAACCAAATCCAGGTTTTCATGTAATTCCTGATAAACTTCAACGTCATCATATAGCAGGGAATAAAAGCTATTGGCCAGTAAATGACTTGTTGTCTCGACCCCTGCTCCTAAAATCAGCATGGTCGTCCGGACAACCTCATCATCCGTAAACATTTCCCCATCCACTTCTGACTTCAATAGATCTGAGATGATATCATCTGCCGGGTTTAATCGTTTTTGCACAACAATTGGATACAAATATTGATAGTATTCTTTTGCTGCCACTTGCTTCAATTCATTTACTTCTTCCTGTTTTTCTTTATCAAAAGGAAGGAATAAGATATCCACCCATTTCTTAAACAATAAACGATCTTTCGAGGGAACCCCCATTAAATCTGACATCACAATGATCGGAAGCGGACTCGCCAATGATTGCACAATATCGATTTCCGTTTCCTCATCCATTTGTCCAATCAATTCATCTGCAATTTCCTGAATGCGTGGTTCCCAGTTTTGAAGACTTCTAGGTGTGAATGCTGCGGCCAGCAGTGAACGGCGTTTTCTATGCTCAGGTGGATCACTTTCAGTTATTTTGATCTTTTCAGGGACTGCCCCTTCACCACTATCCGTTCCAACCGATATGGTAGTCCGTTTGCGAATACTTGAAAAATGTTTATAATCACTGAGAACCCGCTTCACATCTTCATATTTAAAAACATTCCACGTATCCGTTCCTTCGTGATAACTCACAGGGTCATTTTCTAACATCCGTTTACACCAAGCATACGGACTAAATTCCTCCGTCCGTGTTTTAAACCTAGTAAATTCTTTTATTGCAATAACTTCTTTCATGATACCGACTCCTCCCACTTCTCAAAGATACCTAACAAAAGGATCGAATGTTCAGTATTCTTAAATCTCAGTCGATTTGAATAGGGTCGAGCATTCCTGATAGACTTTTACCATTTACCTTAAACATGAATCTATTCCATTATAGGGTAAAACACTACAGCAGACCATGCATCTTCCATACCAGCACCCTCACATGAAATTTGCCCCACATTCCCAACAATCTATGTAAAACTGCTTATTTTTGACAATTCCCTTTCTTTTTCTATTTTTTTATGTCTCTTAATTGATGCTTAAAATCCAATCCTCTTTATCAAATTCGGGGACAGTGCTTTTGACTAAGTTATTTCAGTATAGATTTTTTATAATTGCCGGAGTTTGTAAAACCTGAACGTTGATTGGAACGCAGGGCACTCACTTTCCGCGGGCGGTCTTTGCGCCTGTGGGGTCTCCCTAGGACATGTTTTCCCGCATATATGGAATAAAACCATTACTAGATTGAAGAAATTTACGACACTCCTGCCGAAACTGCTAGCCGAGACCCCGGAGGCGCTTGCGGCAAGGGAGCGACTATCTAAAATCAACTGGAATTTTTTGAAAGAAAAAAACTGCAGGCAAACTCGATTCTCATCAAGCTTGCTTGCAGTTGGAACGGCAGTACGATGCAGCCGTCAATTTTTGCCTCTTTTAATCAGTTCATGTAAATCATCCATTTTCTTTTCCATGATATCTAGTCTGGTTTTACGGTGCTTGCTGGAACGGAAAAGGGATACGGCGCCAACAATGATCAGGATTAGAAATACAAGGCAAAACAATTGGTATATCAGATCAGCAATATTAAAACTACTCACTATGTGATCCCCCTAAAATGGCATTCTCAGTATTTATTATACACCAGGCAAAATTAACATTTTAACCTTTTTAAGGAGAAACGAGAATAAAAAAAACCGATAGCCAATTTGCTATCGGTTAATCTTTTATACCTCTATTTGTTGATCTTCAGTATCTTCTTGAGGCACAATCAATTCATTATAGAATGCAGCCAATGTAGTTCCGACATAAGGAAACAGCCATAGTAAACCAATTCCTATCGTGAACATGCAAAGGATGCCCCAACCTATGAAGCTTAGGTGCATAAGGAAATACTTCCATTTCAAGCCCTTCATTCTTTTTTTGCTTTCTGTAATGGCTTCAAGCACGGTGTATTCTGGATGATCCTTCAATAAGAAAAACACCTGCGAATAGGCGATGCTTTTGATGATACCGGGAATGATTAATAATAATGACCATAAAAAAATGAAAATAGCTTGTAAGATGGATGCCCCAATAAGCTTGAAAGAAGTTTTTCCATCTTTATAGATAGCGAATACTTCTGGAATATCAGGGTTTCCTTCCCTAACCAAATTCAAGTAGAACCAAGTGGTTGAAATGGTGAGCGGGATTAAGGCAATGGAAAAGACCATGCTGAAGATATCAGACCATAACGGTGTTTCTTCCTGCATGAACCATTGTGAAAACCCACCGCTTCCGATCACATCGACAATTATAGGTAAAATGAAATTGATCAAGAACAAGAGCAACATAAGCGAAACTGCTACTCCCCATTTACCTCCCAACGAATGAAGGGCTTTCCTTTTTAATTCTGAGATTCTCATACTCTGTAACTCCCCTTTTTTAAACGGAAGAATTCTGAACATTCACCATTTCATTGTAAATATGGATGAATTCAGAAAAACCGCTTTTTAATTGATGTCTAAATCTCACTTAGTATTTTAACATAATATTTCTAGCCATGGGCTTAAATTCCTAGAAAGCACTCACGGATAAAGAAAAACGGCTTAACCAGTTTCGAGCAATCAGGATCACCTCCCATCAGGCAATTAAATCGACTTGGCTTGTTTGTATAACAGTTTATGAAAGGGAATATGGCAATATGCCCTTTCCAAATGAAAAATACCTTCGCGAAACCATACCATGTTAAGGTGTATGGTCAGCGAAAGCGCTTTTATTTATCTTGGGTAAAAGTTTTTTCTTTATATAGTTCTTTTTTCCTTCCTGGCTTTGTCCTCGCCATTTATTGACCACAACAAAAAAAGAGCATCCCAAAGCTCAATCGCCTTGGAACGCCCTTTTTCCTATGATCAATCAGAGCCAGTTATAACGAAATCGTCTTGGAGCAAAGCTAAAGGAAGCTTTCTATTTATAGGATCCCCTGCCGAGACATTAATTTCAGTAATATGACCACTTGCACCAATTGAAACATCAATCAATTTCCCATCTTTCGTTTTCACTAAAAAGAGCCTCTCCCATTCATAAACATAGGAATTCTTTTGAACGTAAACTTGTTCGATGGTCCCATCCTGAGCACACTCGATGGTATGAATCGGTTTTAACACGGAATCACTCCTCCACTCTCCATTATTAGACTAAAGCTTATACCCAGCCACGGAATATTGAGGCTTCTGCCATTTTTCTGACACCCACCATATATGCTGCCAGCCTCATATTCACTTTTCTTGTCTCGGACATTTCATATACTTGATTAAATGAATTGACCAATAACGCTTTTAATTTAGTTTGGACCTCTTCATCTTCCCAATAATAACCTTGATTATTTTGAACCCATTCAAAGTAAGAAACTGTCACACCGCCTGAACTTGCCAATACATCAGGTACGAGAAGGACATTGCGTTCCGTCAAGATCTTGGTTGCTTCCAATGTGGTAGGTCCATTCGCTGCCTCCACGACAATTTGGGCTTTGATAAGATGTGCATTTTCTTTGGTGATTTGATTGGAAATGGCAGCAGGCACTAAAATATCACAATCTTGTTCCAGAAGTTCCTGATTGGTGATTGTATGATCGAATAGTGTCGTTACCGTTCCAAAGCTATCCCTTTTATCAAGTAAGTAATCGATATCCAGACCATCCTGGTTATAAATGGCACCATATGCGTCCGAAATCCCAATTACTTTCGCACCTGCATCGTGCATGAATTTGGCTAAAAAGCTTCCTGCATTCCCAAACCCTTGGACGATGATGCGTGCACCTTTCAATTCTATACCCTTACGTTTTGCCGCTTCCTCGATACAGATGGTGACTCCTTGAGCAGTCGCCTTTTCCCTACCGTGTGAACCGCCCAGAACCAGTGGCTTACCTGTAATGAAACCAGGAGAATCGTGTTCTCTTATTCTACTGTATTCATCCATCATCCATGCCATGATTTGTGAATTTGTATAAACATCCGGGGCCGGAATATCTTTTGTCGGCCCCACTATTTGGCTGATCGCCCGAACATACCCACGGCTAAGCCTTTCCAATTCACCGATGGACATTTGGCGCGGATCACAGATGATGCCGCCTTTTCCTCCGCCATATGGCAGATTCACGATTCCGCATTTCAAACTCATCCACATTGAAAGTGCCTTGACTTCTTCCTCATCGACTTCTGGATGAAAACGGATTCCGCCTTTTGTCGGACCGACAGCATCGTTGTGCTGGGCACGGTACCCAGTGAATATCTTCGTCGTATTGTCATCCATTTTAATCGGAATCCGGACGGTCAGCATCCGAAGAGGTTCCTTCAAGAGCTCGAACACTTCTTCAGAATAGCCAAGCTTATCAAGCGCCTCCTTGATTACGACCTGTGTTGAATCAAGCAAGCTGGCAGTTTCTTTTTCTTCTTTGACAGTTGTACTCAATGGAATTCACCTCATAGGGATATTAGGATAAAACTCTTTTAATGCGTTCGATTGCCCAATCCAAGTCTTCTTTAGTAATCACTAATGGCGGAGCAAAACGGATGACTGTATCATGTGTTTCTTTACATAGCAGTTTTTCTTCTTTAAGCTGCTCACAATAAGGTCTTGCAGCCTCTGTCAATTCAACCCCGATGAATAAGCCTCTACCACGGATTTCTTTAATCATCGGATTCTTGATTTCTTTTAAGCTATCCATAAAATATTGTCCAAGCTCCAATGAACGTTCCGCAAGCTTCTCATCTTCAAGTACTTCCAAAGAAGCGATGGAAACCGCACATGCCAATGGATTGCCGCCGAATGTAGAACCATGGGAACCAGGATTGAATACGCCAAGGATTTCGCGGTTTGCAGCTACGCAAGAGATCGGGAAAACCCCGCCGCCAAGCGCCTTGCCTAAAATGTACATATCCGGAACTACTCCATCCCAGTCAGAGGCGAACATTTTTCCTGAACGTCCAAGTCCTGATTGAATTTCATCAGAAATGAATAGGACATTATTTTCTTTACATAGTTCGTATGCTTCTTTTAAGAATCCTTGAGGCGGTATGATGATTCCAGCTTCACCTTGAATCGGTTCGATTAAAAATCCAGCCGTTTGCGGTGTAATCGCTTCTTTCAATGCATCAAGATCGCCATAAGGGATAAGCTTGACCCCTGGTAACATCGGTCCAAAGCCCCTTCTGTACTCTTCATCGGACGACAGGGACACGGCTGCCATTGTACGGCCATGGAAATTCCCGATACAAGCAATGATTTCCGCTTGGTTTTCTGCGATTCCTTTAACATCATAACCCCAGCGCCTAACAGCTTTGATTGCTGTTTCAACGGCTTCAGCACCCGTATTCATAGGAAGCGCCATGTCTTTTTGCGTAATGCGTGAAACCATTTCGTACCACGGGCCTAATTTATCACTATGGAATGCACGGGACGTCAATGTCACGCGATCGGCTTGTTTTTTTAATTCGTCGATGATTTTCGGATGCCTGTGACCTTGGTTCACTGCTGAATAGGCACTTAGCATATCCATATATTTGTTTCCTTCAGGATCTTCCACCCAAACTCCTTCTGCCTTCGAAATGACGATTGGAAGTGGATTATAATTGTTTGCACCATATTGTTCTGTTTGCTCGATTAATTTTTCCGTTACTGTTGTCATGTTGATTCCCCCTAAAATTATAGCGTTTCAGATGTTGTTTTTCCTTGAAGATGAAGAACTAAATAATCAGGACCGCCCGCTTTTGAATCTGTACCTGACATATTGAATCCGCCAAATGGCTGGTATCCGACAATGGCACCAGTACAGCCGCGATTGAAGTACAAGTTTCCTACGTGGAAATCTTCACGTGCTTGTTCGATATGTTCAATATTGTTCGAGATGACTGCACCTGTTAATCCATAATCCGTGTTATTGGCAATCTCGATTGCATGAGTGAAATCTTTTGCCTTACAGAACGCTACCACTGGTCCGAAAATCTCTTCTTTCATGACTCGTGCATTCTCATCCACATCGGCAATGATGGTTGGCTGGATGAAGAAACCTTTTGAATTGTCCCCTTCTCCCCCTGCAACAAGTTTCCCTTCTTTTTTACCGATTTCAACGTAGCTCATGACTTTGTCGTAAGCGGCTTGATCGATAACAGGACCCATGAAGTTGTTTACGTCCGTTGGTTCGCCGACCGTTTTTTCTTTCGTTAATTCAATGACACGATTCAAGACTTGGTCATATACATCTTCCACTATGACTGTCCGTGAACAAGCAGAACATTTTTGACCGGAGAATCCGAATGCAGAAGCGACGATGGATTGTGCTGCCAATTCCAAATCAGCTTCTTTATCAACAACGATCGTATCTTTACCGCCCATTTCAGCGATGACACGTTTCAACCAAATTTGGCCTTCATTTACTTTTGACGCACGCTCATAAATACGGATTCCCACATCACGAGATCCGGTAAAGCTGATGAAACGTGTACGAGGATGATCTACCAAATAATCGCCAACTTCAGCACCGCTTCCTGGAATGAAGTTCACAACTCCTGCAGGTAATCCCGCTTCTTCCAACACTTCGATGAATTTAGCTGCAATGACCGGTGTTGTACTGGCCGGTTTCAATAAGACGGTATTTCCTGAAACAAGAGCCGCTGTCGTCATGCCTGCCATGATCGCAAACGGGAAATTCCAAGGTGAGATGATGACACCGACACCAAGTGGAATATAACTGAATGCATTGTGTTCAATCGGACGGCTTTCCACTGGCATTCCGTCTTTAAGCTTCAGCATTTGACGTGCATAGTATTCCATGAAATCGATCGCTTCCGCTGTATCTGCATCCGCTTCATTCCAAGGTTTTCCTGCTTCTTTAACCAATAGAGCCGAGAAGTAGTGTTTTCTTCTCCGGACGATGGCTGCAGCCCTGAATAAAATATTTGCACGCATTTCCGCTTTCGTTTTTCTCCAAGTTTGGAAAGTCTTATCTGCCGCTTGCATGGCTTGCTCAGCAAGATCCTTATTTGCTTTGGATACGGTTCCAATAACTTCTTCTTTATTTGCTGGGTTTACAGAGGTAATGACTTCATCAGTAAACACTTTTTCACCATTAATGACTAGCGGGTATTTCTTCCCTAAATCATTAGCTACATCATTTAATGCCACTTGAAAAGCTTTATTGTTTTCTTCGATTTTAAAATTAGTAAATGGTTCGTGTTTATATGGTTGGACCATTATGGCTCATCTCCCTAAAGTTTTATATTTTTTTCTCTCGCTTATTAAACAAGCAAGTTCCGTGCCAACTTTTCATTTTTTTGAAAAAAACATTGTTTTTTCATAAAATATGCAATGAAATTCAGCACTTATGGGGCAATATTGGCATAGCATGCCATTTTTTTTTGCTCTAGCCCCTATTTTTTTCACTTAAACCTTACACTTTTTATTAATGCAAGATTCATGCCAACGTGTAAAATCATAAAAAGGGGCATTTTTATCCTTTTTCCGCAAAATATTTTTGCACTTCAATGCAAAATAATCTTGCTGTGCAAATTTTATTTGCACCTTTTCTATATTTCTACTACAATAGCTCTAAGAAATGTGAAAAGGGGAGGCATCCATGTATTTAGATCAAATCGTTAAAATAGAAGGTTTTCAAACCATCCTCCACTCGCTTGTGGATGTAATCGATATCGGGATACACATAATCGATATAAAAGGACGAACCATTGTTTATAACAAAAAAATGGCTGAAATTGAAGGAATGGAATCGGAAGAAGTATTAGGGAAAAAGATTCACGAGATCTTTATATTCAAGGAAGAAACGGAGAGCACATTAATACGGGCACTTCATTCTGGAAGGAAGACCGAAAACTCGAAGCAGACCTACTTCAATAATCTCGGACAAGAAATTACAACAATCAATAATACGTTTCCGATTTTGGATCAGAACCAAAATATCATTGGAGCAATTGAAGTGGCAAAGGATATAACGAATCTCGAAAGAATCATTAAAGATAATATCTTGAATAAGGGCGATACCAAATATACGTTTGACAGCATCATCGGAACGAGTGAAAATTTCCTGGAAGTCATAGAAAAGTGCAAGCGCTCGACCAGGACGGCATCCTCCATCCTCATCGTTGGGGAAACGGGCACCGGAAAAGAGCTCTTCGCCCAAAGCATCCATAATGGCAGCAGCCGTTCGACACAACCTTTCATCAGCCAAAACTGTGCTGCCCTGCCAGACAGTCTAATTGAAGGAATACTCTTCGGCACAAAGAAAGGCGCCTTCACCGGATCGATCGAAAGACCTGGATTATTCGAACAGGCACAGGGCGGTACCATCCTGCTAGATGAAATCAACTCATTAAATCCGAACATGCAAGCGAAATTATTACGGGCCCTTCAAGAAAGGACGATTCGCCGTGTTGGGGATACTAAGGATAAAAAAATTGACGTTCGGGTCATTGCAACGATAAATGAAGATCCGATAGACGCCATTTCAAATGATCATTTACGAAAGGATTTATATTATCGATTAAGCGTCGTATCGTTATTCATCCCACCCCTTCGTGAACGGAAAGAGGATATTCCTTTGCTGGCACAATCCTTCATCGAGAAATTCAATGCGCTGTTCGAATTGAATATTGAAGGGATTAGCGAAGAGGTCTACTCACTATTTTATGATTACGACTGGCCCGGGAACGTAAGGGAACTTGAACATATCATTGAGGGGGCCATGAATTTACTGGAACCTGGCGAAACAAAGATTGCCATCAATCACCTTCCCACTCTCTTTAGAAAGAAAGCCCATTTTGAAGACATTCATCCCGAGAAAAAAGATGTCAAAACAAATGGAGATCTACAGGAGTCGACCTTATCTCTTGATGATTATATCGCCAATACTGAAAAGCAATACTTGGAGAAGATATTAAAGGAACATGGCATGAATATCTCCCAAGCAGCTAAAGCCCTGAATATCAGCCGCCAAAGTCTTCAATATCGTTTGAAAAAGTATCAGGATAAATAACCACAAAGAAGGCCCCCATTGATATATGGGGCCTTCTTTGCTCGTTTATCCTGTAACTATGCGATTCCTTTCATTAGAAAAACTTCGCAATCAGAATGTTTCAGCCGCTTTTGCAACGTTTTCCAAACCATCCGCGATGATTTTTTGAGTCCGATCCGGATACTGATTATGTCCTTCAATGACCACTGCCTCCGGATTGTTGATTCCCCACAGGCTAATGATGTTTTTAACTAAATTCACGGCCATTTCAGCAGAAGCCATTCCTTCCAATGCATAATCCGAACCGCGGGCATTCAATAGCATGACCTTTTTATCGCCAGCATACCCAACTGGTCCCTCCGCCGTATAATTGAACATTTTACCTGCTTGTGCCAAATAGGAAAGGTATGTGATCAGCGGTGCAGGAACCGTTGCGTTCCATAGAGGGAAAGCGAATACCACTTTATCCATGGCTAGGAATTGATTTAAATATTGGTCAACCAGTTTTGCCGCTTTTTCCTCTTCGGCTGTCAGTTCAAGACCCTGGTTGCGTTTATACAAACCAGTAATGGCTGTATTCCCATAGTAAGGGAGTTCTTCTTTAAATAAATCCAACTCGGTCACTTCATCTGTACGGTGTGTCTCTTTATATGTTTCTAAAAATGTGTCATACATTTTCGAGCTGATTGCCTGATCTGCTGGACGATCATTCACTTTAATGAATAATACTTTTGTCATTTGTCCATTCTCCCCTGCCGCGGTTTCTTTATTTCCAAATAATCTACTTAAGAATCCCATTATCCTCACCCTTGCTTTCTGCTTTAAATTCAGACGACTAAATGAATCTCATTGCCTGATGGATCTGTTACACTGAAAAACTCTTCTTTTTCCGTGACGACAGCCCCGATTTCTTTCAGTTGCTCCCTTACTTTGTTTCTCGCATCTTCATCTGCAAAAACGAGGGTATACCAGTTCAGCCCCACACTATTTTCCTTTGGAGCAGGGGCGCCAACGCCATTCCATGTGTTCAACCCGATGTGGTGATGATATCCCCCGGTGGAAGTGAAGAGCGCTCCTCCATATCTATTCACGACGGTAAACCCAAGACCTTGCATGTAAAACTCCTCCGTTTTACGTAAATCTGATACATGCAGGTGTATATGTCCCATTAATGTACCTGCAGGCAGTGCACTCCACTCGCCACTACTTTCTTCCAGAAGGTCATTTCCATCCAACGGATCCGTGCCCATCGCAACCTCCCCATCAGCCCATCTCCAATCGGTGGATGGCCGGTCAGAGTATACTTCGATGCCATTGCCGTCCGGATCGGTAATGTACAGCGCTTCACTCACTTCATGATCCGCCGCTCCAAATGGATATTTCGTTTGAAGTAAATGGCGTAAAAAAATCGATAAGTCTGCACGGGTCGGCAGCAAAAGGGCAAAGTGATATAAGCCCGTCGTCCGCCCTTCTTTCGGAATCACATCAGCAGGCTGCTCAAGTGTAAGCAACGGGGTTTTTCCGTCTGTCGTTAAAACAGCTTGCCTTTCTGTTTTCTTCAATACTTGAAGACCGATGATATCTTGATAAAAAGTGATGGCATTTTTCAAATCCAAAACATTAATACTGACTTCGCCAACAAAAGTTACTGGTTTTTGATGAAAATTCTCCATATCGTCACTTCCCTTTTTTATTGAAAATCATGTTATCCAAAGAAAGAACAGTTCGGTTTGCACACACTAGATATACAGACATGGCCAGTAATGCCAAGTCCAGTTCGTAGCCCGCCGCTTGCCCGTTTCCAAGAAAACCAGCAGGTAATTTAGCCGTGAAAATCGCCCCCGCCATAATGACCACAAACAGCACGGAAACGATACGTGTTCCCAAACCCAGTATAACCGCAAGTCCTCCAATCAATTCGATACTTGCAACGATGTATGCCATGAACCCAGGAATACCAAGGCTATCGAAAAATCCCGCCGTGTTCCCTATGCCCCCTTGAAACTTTGAAACGCCGTGAATGAAAAAAGTAAGACCTAAGATCACCCGTAAAAAAACTTGACCTGCTTCATTTCTATTCATATATAAATTCTCTCCTTTTTTGTTGGTTACTTTATGTAAGTAATTATATTTTAATAAGTCCATATTGTCAAGTAAGCTTATCGGAATTTCTTTTTTCCCTAAATAAAAACGAATTGCAGAAAGCAACTCGTTCCAATGATGTCACTGTTTAAATGTGTAATACATGTTTGAATGATGGTGAAAGTAACCGCAATGGTTCTCCCGACTTCCTCACATGCCACCTTACTGAATTTTGTCGCATCAACGGGCTCATATAACAATTGATGAATGCCGTCCACCGACCGTATTGCGACGGTTGCGTCACGGTTTGTCTGAAATATACATTCCAGTATTTCTTCTTTATTAAGAACCAGGCTGGCAATCCAGACAAGATCGAGCTCCATGTAGTCATGAAGGGCGCCATCATTCCAAACTCACGAGTATTTACTCCAAACTCACGAGTATTTACTCCAAATTCACGAGTATTTGCTCCAAACTCACGAGTATTTACTCCAAACTCACGAGTATTTACTCCAAATTCACGAGTATTTGCTCCAAATTCACGAGTATTTACTCCAAATTCACGAGTATTTACTCCAAATTCACGAGTATTTGCTCCAAACTCTCGAGTATTTGCTCCAAACTCACGAGTATTTACTCCAAACTCACGAGTATTTGCTCCACTCACGAGTATTTACTCCAAATTCACGAGTATTTACTCCGAATTCACAAGTATTTGCTCCAAACTCACGAGTATTTGCTCCAAACTCACGAGTATTTACTCCAAATTCACGAGTATTTGCTCCAAATTCACGAGTATTTACTCCAAATTCACGAGTATTTACTCCGAACCCGTGGAATCAGCTTTAAATCTCGTGCAATAGCACCAAACTCTTAAGTAAATGCACCAAAATCTCGATTTATTGCACTATTCCGCCTTCAAGCAATTCATATTTTCAACATATAAAGCCCCTTTCGCTAAACAAATCAAAATGATTACTATTTACATTTTAGAAAAACAACTCTTTTTCTTGACTGCCCTTCATCATAAAACGTAATAATTACCATTTATAAGATTTTGTTTCGTTATTGTTAAACGGCCCGTACCTTCAGCTTTCAAGGTAATGCTGCTTTACATGATGATAAGTCATCGACTTTTTCGATAAGAAAAAACTCCTGAAAAATTATTTCAGGAGTTCTATTTTTATTTTTTCAAGTCGTTGTAATGAGTGATAACTTCTTTGGTTATTTCGCTATTTTCGTCCAATCCGCTAACTTCTTTAAGTGCGGTAGCTATACCGTGTTCTTTGATCATCGTTTGCAGTTTAAGGGCTTCTTCATCTTCGTTAAAATCAAAGAGTAAAGCGGCGGCTATCGCTTTCGCAAGATTAGTAAAGGAAAGTCCGGATTTTTTAGCTTCTACGGCAGGGCGCACGAGACGGTCGTTTGGCCCGAGCTTACGCAGCGGTGAACGGCCGACTCTATTCACCGAGTCATTCAGGTAGGAGTTTTTAAATCGATTAATGATTTTTTCGATATACTGTTGATGCTCATCTGCGTCCAGACCGTATTGCTTTATTAAATAAGCACCCGTTTCCCCTAGGGTTTTCTTGACTTGCTCTACAATGCCTGCATCTTCCAATGATTGGTCAATCGTCGATTTTTTATTTTTGAGATAACCGAGGTAAGCAATAACGGCATGTCCTGTATTAACGGTGAACAGTTTTCTCTCAATGAATGGAGCGAGTTCTTTTACAATGGTCATCCCTTCCACGGCAGGAATGCTTTCATTCGTTTCAACGACCCATTCATAATAAGGTTCCACCAAAACATCGAGTGATCCTTCGTTATTTTGGATAGGAACGATGCGATCGACTGCTGAGTTAAAGAAGTATACTTTATCGGCTAGTTTTTCTTTTGTATCTTGATCCAAGTTTTCTAGGATGTACCCTTCTAAAAGGTCTGTTGCCGATATTTGGTTTTCACAAGCGATCACATATAATTTTTCATCAGTTTCCTTCACCCTTGAGGCTAATCCTTTTGCAATTAAAGGAGCGATATGAGGCAAAATATTGGGACCGATAGCAGTGGTAAGGTAGGTTGCTTTTGAAATTGCTTTAATGATTTCCTCTTCCTGCTTTAAGCTGTTTAATCCCGAAACATTTTCTACTGTTACGGATTCTTGTTGATCAGTAGCCAGTTTGACTTGATATTGCTTTTTATCATTTAACTGATCGATGATTTGATCGGCTATGTCCACAAAAGTCACATGATATCCAGATTGTGAAAAGAGTGCTCCGATAAATCCTCTTCCAATGTTTCCTGCACCGAAATGTACTGCTTGTTTCATTACAATCATCCCTTTATCAAGTTAGTATATAAATAGTCCAAAAATACGGCTTCCAGCCTTCTGTTAATCATTTCCTCGTCCGAAGATGAAAAAATCATGATGGATTCATTGCTTTCAATTAAGCTTGAGCTTATTAAGCTGACGATTTCCTGCTGCTTCACACTCAATTCTTCAGGTGCCAGCATCAGCAGTAAATTTTTCATATGGACGTCCTTTCCATCCATACCTTTGACCAGACGATATTCCTCCAGGTGGGCCACCTGGAATATAAGTTCTTTCACATTCTTGTGTCTCGTATGGAAAAGGCCCATTCCAGTGCCAGGAATGCCTAAACCACCTTTTTTTTCCCGTTCGTTCAAGGATTCGATTACATCATCCGCACCCATTAGCAGTGATTCATTTTCAGCCATCCTGACCATTTCTTCGATGATTTCTGGATGTCCTTTAAGATGCGGCAGCCGATAAAACCGGAAATTATCCATGATTGACTCGATGCTCTGCTGGGCATCTTTCAATTCCTGCAGCACTTCTTTCAATTCGCCATCCTCTTTTTTTGGCAGGCTATGGGCTGAATGACTGCCATAACGCTTATTCTTCGTGAAGTTTTCGATATTCTTCCTTAAATAATTCCTGATGTTCAATATATTCTCTTCACTCAAAAGAGGGGATACGAGGATATAATCCATATCGATATACGGAAGACGAACGGTAGAAATAATCACATCATAGTTTTTCAGGCTGCCCTGCTGCTGGATGTCTTTGATCGTCTTGATTTCTACAGTCTCGATTTCGATGATTTCTTTTTTGATCCGGCTTGCAAGCATCTTCGACGTGCCGATACCTGTCGGGCAAACGATGAGTGCCGTAATTGATATTTCTTCCTCCCGCAGCACTAATGCAGATCCGAAATGCAGGACGATGAAGGCTATTTCATCTTCAGGAAATTCTTTTATTTCTTTGAATCCTTTTTCCAGACTTGTCTTCACTGCCAAAAAGAGAACCGGATACTTTCGTTTAATATCTTCGGTTAAGGGGTTGTACAATCCCATTTCCTGTTTGATCCGGAAAAGTGACGGTTCCATATGGGCAAGGAGCCCTTGATACAATGGGAAATCCTTGGTCAAATCGATTTGCAGTTGTGCCGAAACATCTTTTATCAGGTTCCTTATCAGCTGGCCTAATACCACACTGTCATATGGAACGGCATCAGCCGCATGAAGCTTGGAACCTTTAAGGATGGCTGCCAGGTAGCTTATATCATCGATGGTAAAAGAGACTTCCAGCATGGTGCTGAGTTCCTTGCCTATTTTATTCATGAGATTATTCTCATCGGAAAGTTCCCTTATTTTCTTGAAGTCCTTCTCCAAAAAAAATTGGCTTTCATTCCTTTGCAGGGTTACATAAATATGTACAATTAACCCTATATACCCGCTATCCGCCAATCGAGAATGGACACTGTTAAAAGTGGAAAACAGCACCCCATCGATAGCCAGAAGATATTCGGGATCGAAATAGTCGAGGATTTTCGCTTCTGGGAATTTTCCTTCTTGCAACAAAAATAAACTTTCAATCAGCTCTTCATTAAAAAAGTGCAAAAAATAGGCTGCCTGGGCTTTCCGTTTATTTTCTTCAGTGCCGGCAAGCTCTATTCCGACTCCCCTTTTTCTCGTAATCACGATATTAAAATTCTTTAACCATTCAGTCAGTTCGTCCAAATAGGTTGTAAGAGTCGTAATGCTTATACCGAGATCCCCCGCAAGAACTTGAGTTTTATATGATTCTTCCTGCAGTAAAGCTAACAGGAGATGCAACTTTCTTTCTTTTGGCGTTTGATCGATTGGATGATTTCCCATCAGATGCTGTACAAGCCGAAAGACTTGTTCATTCTTCCCATCTATGGTCAGTCCCTCATGCGTATTGCGTGTTAAATGCAACTCAAATGATTGCAGGATTTTTTCTATGGACTTCAGATCACGTTGAACAGTCCGGACACTCACATTCAGTTGTGTCGCAATGGAAATGGCCGTATGTTTCCCGGAAGTTTTTATGATCAATTCTATGATTGATTTTTCCCTTGAAGTAATATACATGCTACCAACTCATTTCTGGTGGAGTAACACGAGAAAATACTGAATAGAAAAGCGTAAAACGCTTTTCTATTCTTGGTTAAGTTTATTTAATTATTTCCGACATCTATAATATCCATCAATTCCCTGGCTGATGTGGCTTTAACCATCTTTTCGATATTCTCCATCTCAGAGCAGGTAACCGCAATGCCAGATAGAATTTCAAGATGTGTTCCGTCCTTGCCGGCAATGCCGAATATCAATCGTGCCTTTTGGCCGTCAAAGTCAACACCATCAGGAATTTGTAGAACGGTAAATCCAGATTTAAGGACATCTTTCTTCGCTTCCTCGGTTCCGTGCGGAATGGCTACATCATTCCCCATATAGGTTGAAGTCAATTCATCACGGGCAATCATTGCTTCAATATAGCTTTCCTTAACGTATCCTGCATTGACCAAAGCTCTTCCCGCAAAGCGGATCGCTTCTTCCTTATTGGCGAATTGTTGATTAAGGAAGACGTTTTCTTCGCGAAGCAGATCATTATCATCCGGTGCATCTTCTTCACCTGCATCGATGCCAGGTTCAATTGTATGTTCACGAACGCCGGGAACCTTCTCTTCAGCATCTTCGACGATTTCATGCAGCTCATCAACGCCGTCATCCTGAAGACGTGCAAGCAATGAATCGTATTCAGGGCTCGATAGGAAATTATCGACGGATACATGATAAGCATTCGGCACTTTATTCTGTGCCCTTGGAGTTAACTCTTCCTGTGTTATGACGATTTGTGCATCAGCAGGAATGTTCGAGATCGCTGTATTGGTCACGGTGATATTCAATCCGGCTTCCTTCACCTTCTTACGAAGCAGCGAAGCTCCCATCGCACTTGATCCCATCCCAGCATCACAGGCAAATATTATTTTGCTGACGTTTGTCGGCATCGTTCCCGGATCTGAAGCGAATACATCAGCAACAGAGCTTTTCTTGCCTTTCATTTCTTGCATTTTTTTCGCGGCATCTTCAATATTCTCTTCAGATTGCTTTCCTGTTTTCAAGACGAATGCACCGACGATGAATGAAACAAGGGCGGCTACGATCACGCCTGCAAAGTTAGCAATATATGCGCCCGCATTATGCGGAGTTACTGCTGTAATGGCAAGTATGCTTCCTGGAGAAGCTGGAGCGAACAATCCTCCGCCTAAAAGCACCAAAGTGAAAACTCCACTCATGCCTCCAAGAATGACCGCTAAGAATAACATCGGTTTCATTAGGATATAAGGGAAATAAATTTCATGGATCCCGCCGAAGAAATGAATGATGGCAGCTCCCGGCGCCGATTTCTTCGCAGTTCCTTTTCCAAAAAAGCAATAGGCAAGCAGTACGCCAATACCTGGACCAGGATTAGATTCCAGGAGGAACAAGATGGAAGACCCTGTTTGTTTTACTTGCTCTACACCGATTGGTGATAGTACACCATGATTAATGGCATTGTTCAAGAACAATACCTTGGCAGGCTCGATCAGGATACTTGTCAAAGGCAGTAAACCTGTACCGACAAGCCAATCGACTCCTGCTACAAGCCATCCTGTAAATACGTCTACAGCAGGCCCGATGGCCAAGAAGGATAGAATGGATAATAAGCCCCCAAGTATCCCCGCCGAGAAATTATTTACAAGCATTTCAAAGCCGGCTTTTATTTTCCCTTCAATCAGTTGATCGAATTTCTTGATGGCATAACCGCCGAACGGTCCCATTATCATTGCACCAAGGAACATCGGGATGTCAGAACCAACGATGACACCCATTGTCGCAATGGCACCAACTACGCCACCTCTATGGTCATGGATTAGCTTACCGCCTGTATAACCAATTAAAAGCGGCAGTAAAAACGTAACCATTGGTGTAACCATTTTGGCAAGGCTTTCATTTGGCAGGAAACCAGATGGTATGAATAGGGCAGTGATTAACCCCCATGCTATGAAAGCGGATATATTCGGCATGACCATTGAACTTAGAAAGTTACCGAATTTTTGAACGGCAACCTTTATATTAAAGTGAGCCATTTTGCTCTCTTCCCTTCATATTAATATCGTTTCATTAATCTTAAGGTACGTACCTTCCGCATTCAATAAAACAAAAAGCTAACTTTGTCGCGAAAGGGAAGACAAACATAATGTATCTCAGTTTTCCAGATTTATTCAGCTTATGATGTTTATCGGAAAATGAATAAAAGAGTCCCATTCGCATCTTTACGAATGGGACTCTTTTCAAAATTGGGATATGATCTTTCTTATAGTGGGATGATTCCCAATAGGACTGCTACCACTATCATGACAAGCGTCGATCCGCATGCCCATTTCAGGAAAGTGCGCTGCAATGCCCCGAAATCTTCCCCTACCATTCCAATCAATAGATAAGTAGATGGAACAAGCGGGCTTAATAGATGGACAGGCAATCCTAAAAGAGAAGCTCTACCAATCAAAGCAGGGTCAATTCCATAAGCAGCTCCCGCTTTAGCAAGTAATGGGAGTACTCCATAATAAAATGCGTCATTAGACATGAAGAACGTGAAAGGTGCTGAGATGATGGCTGTAATTACGGCAAAATGTGCACCCATTTGATCTGGAATGTGCTGAATCAAAGAGTTTGCCATGGCATCCACCATTTCCGTACCGGCAAGGATCCCAGTAAAGACACCTGCCGCAAAAATCATCGAAACGACAGATAAAGCATTGTCCGCATAGTTTGCAACACGTTCTTTTTGATCACTGAGTTTCGGATAATTAACCGTAATGGCAATGGCAAAACCTATCATGAACAGAACCGCTGAAGGCATAAGTTCCATTATTAGCGCCACCAGCAAGGTAAGAGTCAATGCGTAATTGAATATGATCAATTTAGGACGCTTAAGATAAGCATCTTCCGTTGCTGCGGCATGCTGTGCAACAACATGATAATCGACCTCTATGATTCCAATTCTCTTTCTTTCTTTTTTACCCAGGCAATATGCCATGAAAAGGACGAATAGGACTCCGCCAATCATCGCAGGAATGACAGGGGTGAAAACATCGGACATTTCAAGTTTCAAAGCGGTCATCACCCGTGCTGTAGGGCCTCCCCATGGAAGAAGATTCATTACACCAGATGACGAAACGGCAATACCGGCCAATACAAGCGGTCTCATTCCAATCCGTTTATATAGCGGAAGCATGGCAGAAATCGTTATCATATATGTAGTCGTACCATCTCCATCCAAGGAAATGAGCAAGGCCAGGACGGCCGTGCCGATGGCAATTTTGACTGGATCTCCTTTTACTAGCCTAAGGATCGTATTGATGATTGGATCGAAAACCCCAGCATCGATCAAAATGCCAAAGAAAAGAATCGCAAATAAAATCATGATCCCAGTTGGCGCTACACCTTTGATCCCTTCCAACGCCATCTCACCCATTTTACCGCCAAACCCGCCAATAAGTGCAAAGGCACTTGGTACTGCAATCAAAGCAATCATGGCTGAAAGTCGCCCTGTCATAATTAAAATCATAAACACTACTATCATTAAATATCCTAATAAAGCGAGCATATCTATCACTCCTATCTTCTAATAAGATAAATTGTATATGAAAACGCTTCATCTGTAAGCGTTTTCAATTTATTGTGTTTTAAAACTATTTTGTCAATTGTGTTCATTGTGTTCACGGAAGCGATTTTTCGCGGAGGAACCGAACGCCACTCCCCGGGTTGAATGGCGCGTTCTTTAAGGAAATAAGCGAATATTCAAGCAAATGATCCGCGCATTTATTCTTCAAATGATAAATTTTCCGGTCCGTCCAAAAGGTCACAGCCGTAATCTATATTGGTCGTTGGTGTATCGATACTGACTTCCTCGAATTCCAGTTCATCGATCCATACTTGGCCGCGCCCTGTAAGAAGGACCCCGAATGAAATGATGGCACTGTTTTCGGGCACATCCAGGACAATATAATAATGGTTCCATTCCGTATCGTTGACGATGGGCCGATTCCCCATATTGTCGAATTGCAAAACATCCTGGAGCGCATTATCCACCCTCATCCATAAACCACAAAATCCATCAACATCTTTTGATTTTAAAAAACCCGACAGTTTCATTCTTTTACCAAGGTAATTTTCCGCCTTGAATTGCTGCATCATCGTAGCAAATTCCTCCTTGGATTCGGCAGTGACGGATTTCAGTAATCCTGATGCCTGGCCTTTATGGAATGTCTCCCGGTCAATTCCCATTTGATAATTGAATGGATGACTCCCGCTTAAATTCCAGCCTTTTAATAATTGTTCGTTTTTCATCGTCATTTCCTCCTTTTGCAAGGTTAGTTTACTTACGAGTTTCCGATATTGCCCTGGCGGCAGGTCATAATATTTCTTGAATGAACGAGTAAAGGATTCCTGTGTTTCAAAGCGGTAATATAAAGCAATATCTATTATTTTTTCATCGGTATAAAGCAGCATGTTAGCTGCATTGGCAATTCTTCGATACCGAATATATTCCGATACGGTCACGCCAACCTCCTTGTGAAAAATACGATGATAATGAAACTTCGAAAAACCTGCGAACCGTGCGATGTTCTCCAAGGATAATTCGTCTTGTAAGCTATTCTCTATATATTCAATCGTTTTTTGGATGATGGGGCTATATCTCATTTCCGAACCTCCTTAAGAAAAGGATAACAGATTAACATATCGTTTTTTTGACATATATTGCTTTTTTCATAATCTTTCAAACGATGCATCATAAAAAAAGGCTCTTTTCGTAAAGATTGTTGTTTTTAAAACGAAACTATTTAAGGTTGATTGGAGCGGAAGTGCGAGACTCCTGCAGGAGCAGCGAGAAAGGTGAGACCCCACAGGCGTTTACGCCGAGGAGGCTCACCGCCCGCACCAAGGATAGCGAGCATCTGGAGGGGAAATCAGCCACAACTCACTACCTGGTAAATAGCAACAAAGTATGTGAAAACAGCCTAAAAAAGACACCTTCAATCTTGAAGGTGTCTCTCACTTAATTCTATTGAATTTTATAATATCTTCGCTCAGGTCTTCCCACTACCCCGTATACGACTTCTGCTTTACATTTCTTTACTGATATCAAGTATTCCAGATAGCGTCTCGCGGTTGTCCTGGAAGCGCCGATTTGTCCGCTCACTTGCTCAGCCGACAAACCGATATCGCTTGCTTCAAGTACCTCGATCACTTTCGTCAAAGTGATTTCGTCGACCCCTTTCGGTAAAGCGGGCCCATCGTTCGTTTCCGAAGCGGCAGGTCCCTTTTTCAAAATGAGATCAACAAAATCCTGGTCTATTTCTTGTTTGGATTTCATCAGATGGGCTTTCTTAAGATACTCTTCGATTATTTGGTTGAAGCGCTTCATTTCAACTGGTTTTATTAAATAATTCTCTACTCCGTAGTGAAGCGACTTTTCAAGTTGTTCTTTATCCGTTGCCGCGGTAATCATGATGATATCCACATTCGGGAATTTCCGCCTTATATCCGGAAGAAGGTCTGTCCCAAGCTGATCTGGCATATATACATCAAGCAAAAGCAAATCAGGGCTTTTTTGCTCCAAAATCCGAAGCGTCTTTTTTGCATTGACAGCTTTTCCGACCACTTCTATTTCATCAAAGTTTTTCAAGAATTTTTCATGGATATCCGCTACTCGAAAATCATCTTCTGCGATGACTGCTCTTATCTTCAGCATTCTTTCCCTCCTCACTGTTCTTTAGGAAGATACACGGTGAATATGGTGTTTTCACCCTCGCTTTGAACTTCGATGATGCCGCCCAGCTCTTTTACGACACGATCAGCATTCGAAAGACCATACCCACTCGGACTTTCATTCTTTTTCGATGTGAAACCCCGATCGAAAATATGGGCGATAGCATCCTCCGGTATTCCTTTTCCGTTATCACTCACTTCAAATACCATATCATTTCCGATATCGGTGGCGAAAAATTTCACAAGTGGCTCCTCCATTCCTGAAACCGCTTCAAGTGCATTATCGATAATGTTCCCCAGAATCAATGTTAGTTGTGACAATTTTATATGATCCGGAAGTTTCTCTAGATAACTTTGTGAGTCTATTTCAAAGATTATTTTCTTTTCCGATGCTTTCCCTATCTTACCAAGCAACAGGGCTTGTACCTTTGTATCCTTTATCTGTTCGAACACGACACGGTTCAGGGAATGCAATTCGGAGGTTTCGCTTTGAATCATATCTATCGCTTCATCATATTCCCCTAATTGTATCAATCCTGATAGAACATATAGTTTATTGGTAAACTCATGGGTTTGAGCCCTTAAATCCTCTGAATGCATCTTCACTTCCGATAATGTGTTGACCATTTCCTCAATTTCCGTTCGATCACGGAACGAAGCGACAACACCGCTTACCCGTTCACAATCAAAGATTGGCGTACAATTCACAATAACGGATTTATCTTTCCATGAAATCTCCTTATCCACTTGCGGTTCACCGGACTTCAACACCTCGAATAAATATTTCGAAGGAAATAGGCCATCCACGTTCAAATCGCGTACGGACTCTTTAATATCCAGCAATTTTTTCGCCGGCTGATTCATCGATGTAATCAACCCTTTATGGTCAATGGCCAGAATTCCTTCTTTCACCGATTGAAGTACTGCATTTTTTTCTTTATATAAATTGGCGATTTCAAATGGTTCCAGCCCCAATGTATCTTTACGTATGCTCCTTGCAAGCATATAACTGCCAATGATCGATATCATGATGGCCACTAAAGATACAATCATCTCTTTGGACAAATCCTTGAAAATCTGGGCGCGGACATCTTCCACTAAAAAACCGACCGAGACGATACCAATTATTTTTCCATCCTTATTGAATACCGGTGACTTTCCCCGAATGGATAGACCAAGTGAT
Source organism: Peribacillus sp. SIMBA_075 (assembly GCF_046534585.1). NCBI lineage: Bacteria > Bacillati > Bacillota > Bacilli > Caryophanales > Bacillaceae > Peribacillus > Peribacillus sp. SIMBA_075. The sequence continues at coordinate 25,190 of NZ_JAWRYN010000035.1, forward strand.
CCTGCCGCTTCGGAAACATAATATTCACCATCCCGAATGGCCCTGCTATTATCTCCGCCTTCCATCCGTTTCCCAATTTCGGAAGCCAGCGGATGGGAATAGCGAATGCCCTCTTTATTCCCGACAACGATGAACTCAGCCCCTGTTTCCCTGCGAATCTTTTCGGCAATCGGCTGGATTATGCCGGCGGGATCATCCGTTTCAAAGGCCTCTGTAACTGTAGGCATGAAGCTAATCGTCTTTGAAAGTTCCAACGCCAATTGACCTTTATCCTTCACTATTTGCCTTCCTTCCATATAGGAAAAAGAAGTCGTCAATAAGAGAATCAAAAACAGGCTCAACGATAAGACCAACCCGAGAATCTTGGTTTCCAGCGATACTTTTTTCCTCATATTCAACAGCATCCTCTTTTTTCATATTCATTCACTAAATTTTATAGGAGCATAATGATTTTACCATTTCTATTAAATATTGAACATTGTGATTACTAACCGTAGTTGGCGTTTATTTCATTATGTAAAAAGCGAAATAAATTTCTATGATCATCACCCTAAAATGCTCAAAGGAAACATCCCCTTTGAGCATTTTCAAAAACAGGTAAAAGAATTGGTTTGTCTTGTATCAGTGCCCAGAACCTGCCGTTCCATCTGAAGCTTGCAACAGATCGCGGACCGACAAAAGTGGGATAATACCAGAAACTCGTACAAAACGAAATGGTCCTGATCTACAGCTAATGTTGAAGCCGATTGTTGTTGGGGATAAAGCTCGGTGGGGGAGCCGTTGGTGCTTCCAAACCCGGCGGTGGCCCTGGAAATTGAGGCGAGGTTTATCTCCGAATTTAGAGATATATCGACGTAATCCACAGTTTTATCTTCGAACATTGAAATATATCGACGGAACCTGCAGTTTTATCTCCGAATTTAGAGATATATCGACGTAATCTACAGTTTTATCTCCGAAAGTAGAAATATATCGACGGAATCTACAGTTTTATCTCCGAATTTAGAGATATATCGACGGAACCTACAGTTTTATCTCCGAAAGTAGAAATATATCGACGGAACCTGCAGGTTTATCTCCGAAAGTAGAAATATATCGACGTAATCTACAGTTTTATCTCCGAAAGTAGAAATATATCGACGAAACCTGCAGGTTTATCTCCGAAAATTGAAATATATCGACGAAATCCACAGTTTTATCTCCGAAAGTAGAAATATATCGACGGAACCTGCAGGTTTATCTCCGAAAGTTGAAATATATCGACGAAACCTGCAGGTTTATCTCCGTTGTTGAAATATATACTAATTCAATATAGCAATCTCCATAAATAGAAGGTCGCATAGGATTCCCAATCGGCCCATGCTTCCGATAGTTTCAGGATTTCCGCTTTCGTTGGTTTTGCTTCCGTTTCCATGACCAGTTTCATGGAATTATGCAGCCCGACGTCATCGATGGGAAAGGCTGCGGGAAAACGCAAACAGCGCATCAAGACATAGTTCGCTGTCCACGGACCGATACCCCGTATTTTGGTCAGCATCTTTTCAGCCTTCTTTACATCCTTTGCATTCAACAGCTTTTCTTTTGTAAGTTCCCCTTCTGCAATCAGTTGCGCAACACCTATTAAATATTCACACTTCTTCACCGTCATCCTCAAATCGGCAAAATCATCGACCGTCAATTTCGCGATTACATCAGGCTTTGGAAACAACCAATATTGCTTTCCTTCGAATTCAACAAAATCACCAAACCCCTCCACAAGCCTCCGTTTCAAGGTATAGGCATAAGTCAAGTTAATCTGCTGTCCAAGTATTCCCCAGGCAATCGCTTCAAATAAATCAGGGATGCCTATATTTCTTAAACCGAAGAATTGGCTTACCGGCTTTTGCAATAAAGGGTCATTTTGTGCCAGCTCATAAAAAGGAAGAAGATTCGTCTCAAGATCGAACCAGTGACGAATATATTGGGAAACAGCATCCTTTACCTGATTATCCATCGGTGCAGTTCGCCCTGGAAATCGAATGATCAGCTCGGTTTCATTCATCGCACTGATTTCTACTAAAAGTGTCTCGTTTTCGACAACAAGTGCACGATAAATTTTTTGATCAACAATTTCGAACAGACATTCATTGGAGGATCTTGATAAGTATTTAAGGTTTTCCGAAAAACTAAACTCTTTTGGTGCACGTATTCTCAATTCAGCCATGCCTTCGTCCATTGATAATGTCTCTTTCATTCTGCCCCTCCTTTAGCTTTATTGTAATGAAAAATGGATACGTTATCTTGCTCTTTTCTTTTTCATTCAACCCCCTTATTTTAACAGACCAATAGTCTTCTCCACTAACTTTCCACTAATTGATAATTACGTTATCTTGCTTTTATATTATCAAAATGTTTGTATATCAACCCTTTCTTGTATACTAAAAGAAGAGGTGAATGTGTTGAATCCGAAAAAAGCAGATTTCCCGAATGAATATTGGAAAGCCATTATTGATTGCGATGCAGCATATGATGATCATTTTTTATATGGGGTAAAAACGACAGGCATTTTTTGCAGGCCTTCCTGTAAATCCAGGGTGCCTAATAAGGAAAACGTGAAGATTTTCAAAAATGCCATGATGGCTTTGGAAGAAGATTTCCGCCCTTGTAAACGATGTAAACCGGAAGGACTGAATTTGCCGACAGAAGAATGGGTTGACCAAATAGCCGAATGGATCGACACACATTACAGAGAACCCCTCACATTGAACAGATTGGCGGATATTTCCCACGGCAGCCCCTATCATTTACAACGATCATTCAAGCGTGTGAAGGGGATATCGCCCACTGAATACATTCAACGGCTTCGCCTTGAAAAAGCAATGAGGCTCCTTGAAAACTCCGAACAGCCAATAACTGAAATAGGCTTGGCTGTCGGGTTCTCAAGCACACCCTATTTCCTGACGCTATTCAAAAGGAAAATGGGGAATACCCCTTCAGGATATCGGAAAGCTTATCTCAAGACTCAAGCGAAGGAGCGTGAACAAGATGAAGAATGTTAAAGAACAAACCATTGAATGGGCCATACTGCATTATGATAAGTGGCAATTATATATTGCCAAGACGGAAAAAGGACTTTGCTATGTAGGCTCTCCTGGTCAATCGTATGAAGACCTGAAGGCTTGGCTACAAAAACGCTTTCCAATGGCGAGCCTTGTTGAAAATGAAGAAGAGTTAACACCCTATCTACAAGAACTCCTAGAATATTTCGAAGGAACCAGGCAGACTTTCTCTCTTCCAGCAGATGTAAAAGGTACGCCCTTTCAACAAGAAATTTGGGCAGCGCTGAATCAAATACCCTATGGCAAAACCTGTTCCTATTCCGACATTGCCCAAGTGATCAAAAGACCTTCCGCTGTTCGGGCGGTCGGAACGGCCATTGGTGCCAATCCTGTTCTGATCACTGTGCCATGTCATCGGGTAATCGGGAAAAACGGGGCCATCACCGGTTACCGAGGGGGTACGGAGATGAAACAATATCTACTTGAATTGGAAGCACAAAAAGCGGTGATGAATGAATAAGGCGTGAGTTCAATCGGACCGCCAAAAAAAGCATCCGATCATGCGGATGCTTTTTTTGCGCCTTTGTTTCTTAGTACCAGATGGTCATATGCATCACTATTAGGAATCGCATGTATCCCTTGGCCCTGTGCTTTGCGCGGGTCTAAATCATATACCATTGGTGTATAGCAAGAGGTCTGCCCGATATTCACAACACCATTGCCCCCGGAACTGGCGCATGTATAGGCATTACCATCAGTACTTCGGACGATCCTGGCATCCGCTTCATGGTTGTATACGGCGGGGCGTGTTACGGTCACTTTTGCCCAGGCGGTTTTACAGACAGTGCTGAATTTCAATTCTACGTACGAATTGGAATCGATCCATTTTTTATCCTTCGTTACCGCCGAACTTGCACAACTATCATAGTTAGGGCTTTTGCCATCATAAGTATGTGTTTCGGCCAGGGCCTGATTTTTTCCAAATCCAAAATCGACAAGAAACATCGACAAGGTCATTGCCATGGATAAACCTATCATTTTAAGCTTTTTATTCAATTCATTCATCCTTCCTTTTTCATAAAAATAGATGAAGGCTTTCCTTTTTCATTAATACCAGCCAGTTTCGCCTGCCGTATATGGCCAGTATGCAACTGCTTGAGCTTTTCGAGGATCTAAATCATATACCATAGGTGTATAGCATGTCGTTTGACCTTTATTTATTTCACCATTTCCTCCAGGAGATGCACAGCTAAATTGTTTATTATCAGTATTTCGGACAACCAATGCCGTTGCCTCCCCATCTGCTTTAGCCGGTCTGCTTAAAGTGATCTTTGCCCAAGCCGTTTTGCAAGTTGTGCTGAATTTCAACTCCAAATTGGCAGAAGCACCGTTGGCATAAATTTTCACTGACTTCTTCATAACTGCGCTATTTGCACAACTATTATAGTAAGGACTTTTTCCATCATAGGTGTGTATTTCTGCTGATGCTTTGCTGGCAAAAAAATCAAGGGAGCCAAAAAGGACTAAAAAAGCTACAAAAAATGAAATACATAGAACCATTTTTTTCATTATTTCACTCATCCCCTTAACAAAATTCATACACTGTTCATCTTACAATTTTGTAATATTCTTACAAGTGATAAATTCCCTAGTTCATGAAAATTTACAGAAAACCTCCTTTAACTTGAACCCTGCCATCATTTATACGTCGCTTTATCAACTGAATCACCACAGGACAAAGTCATTATGCCTATGAACAATTCACGACAATTCCGGGAACAACTAAGGAGATATGAATGTCGCGTTTGAGACAAAACGGGCTAATAGGCTATAGTTGAACGGGGAAAAGACACAGGTCGATGTACTTAATGTTTTTTAAAATAGAGAAAAGCCCCAACAAAACTCGAATCATTTTGTCGGGGCTTTATTTTCATTTAGCAAGGCCAGAACCTGAAGCCTTCGATAAGTTTTCTCTGATCAATCTAATGATGCTTTCATAATAGGAAAGATCATGCGGCACGAGCTCATCTCGTCCAACAAATCGATCGATCATCATCCTACGGCCTTCTTGATTCATTTCGAATCCCTTAATATTCACTTTGTCCTTCGCTTCGGTCCAAAGCTCTTCGAAGTCATTCAGTACTACCTTCACCATCCCGGAAACCTCTTCTGGCTGCAGGGTGAAATCATCGAAGCAATGTGCACTTTCATATAGAAAGACGTTTGCCAGTTCCTTGTCGATGAAATCTTCTTTCGTTTGATGGTATTCAATAATCCCTAATGGAACCAACTCGTCAAAGGAAACGTCAATGCCTATTTCTTCTTTAATCTCCCTGACTCCGTCGTATACCGATTCATGAGCCAGTAAATGACCGGCAGCCGTTATATCCAATAGATTCGGATAATCTTTTTTCATCGCACAACGACGCTGAAGATATAGGTAATCCACTCCGGCTTCCGAACTTGCAAACCAGCAATGGAAAACCTCATGCCAATGCCCCAATCTATGTACTTCCTCACGCGGAGCCACGCCGATTTGAATGTGATCGGAATCGAATACTTTCAACAACTCAGTTTCCATGGAGCCTCACTCCTAGCCTTTTTATAAAAAACTGCTTCACCCTTTTTCTTTTTTCCAATTTTTCGGGTTTAAATAACCTTTATATTTAGCAGCCACCTCTTTCCCAACCAAAAGCGCGCCCGCCCAAAACATGACTTCCGCAAAGACGATTGCACCTGTTATGACCCCCGCTTTAACGCCAGTCGAAAAAGGCGTAAAAGGAGCTATTACAGGAATGATCCAAGTGAGAAGGGAAATGATTAGGAATCCCATCCCTACTTTGTAAAACTTCGATTTCTTTATTTCCTTACTTTCTTTATCCAATTAAATAACCTCCGTCATGATGATTTTCATTTAATTCCCCCGCCAAACATTCCACTTTCAAATATACCATTGAATATATTCTTTTTTTTATACGTTTGAATGTTCATTTCGTTTCATAATATGAGATATAAAGAAATTTCAATCGAGGAAAGCTAGGGAGGACAGTGTATCTATTAAGATTGACTTTACCATTCTTAATGGATTTAATAATCTTATACATACTATTCTTATAACACTTGCATGCAGGAAAGGAAAAATCCAATGTATATTGAATTCATTGCCACAACCATAGAAGATGCCCTTTTAATCGAGAAATCGGGCGCAGACCGAATCGAGCTTGTCAGTGCTTTAGCCGAGGGGGGATTAACTCCCAGCCACGCCCTGATAGAAGCTGTCGTCAATTCGGTAAAGATACCAGTCAACGTTATGGTCAGGCCTCATAGCCAATCGTTTTGTTATACTCAAAATGATTTGGAAATCATGAAAAAAGATATCCAAATCATTCGATCACTGGGAGCGAACGGGGTCGTATTGGGTGCATTAAATGAAAAAAATGAAATCCATCGACCATACCTCGAAGAACTATTGACGGTATGTGAAGATTTGGAGATTACATTCCACCGAGCCATCGATGACACAAACGACCCAGTCCTTTCAGCTGAAATGCTAGGACAATATCCAGGAATCACAACGATATTGACTTCCGGTGGACATGGGGATTTGCCCAGCCGCATGCAAACCATTCAACAAATGAAAAGAGTCTGCGGCGACATAGCGATATTGGTGGGAAGCGGCTTAAATAAGGATAATATCCTATCGATCCATTCCGAATTGCATACCGGTCACTATCATTTCGGTACGGCTGTTCGAAAAAATAACAGTATCATTGAAGGAGTCCAATTAGAAAAAGCTAAAGAAATCGTGAACATGCTAAAGAAATAATATCGGAAAGGGACCATTTCTTTGGTCCCTTTTATGATGCAGACCTCTTTTTTTGTAAAAAGACTGAGTCCCAAAACCAAAAAATCAGTGCCGCAGAAAGGCTTATTGCATAGTAATTCTTTGTTGTTAAAACATCCATACTGAAGTCAAAATTAAGCACCGAACTATAAATGAATACTGCCAGCAAAGAGAAAAAAATATAAAGGCAAAAATAAAGTAAATTGAACTTTTTAGGGTGTTTATTGAAAAGGACCTGTACCGGAACAGCAAATAATAAATAAGGAATAACCACATAAAAAGAAAACACGATAATACCAAGTCCCCCCCAGGAACCCCCGCTAAAAATAACCCACACTGTGGAAAGCGATAGACAGGAGGAGACTAGACTAAAAAAATAAGAAGGAATCACATCGCTTAGCTCCGATATCTTTTGACTCATTTTCCAAAGTTCCATTTTAATCAGTACCTCGCAGTCTACAATAATATAATGGGAATTTTTACATATTCATTATACTATATAAAATGGAGGTGTTTTTATTTTGGAGCTATATATCGAATTATTCATTTTTCTGGCCATCCTCTTTTTAATAGTGATTTCCAATCGATTCTTACCTTGGTGGGTAAAAGCCGCCATTGCCGTTTATTACTCTGTCATTTCCTATCTCTTCATTACCACTAAAAATAAAATTGATAAACAGTACGAGAATATCACTCCTGTACCTGACGCTTACTGGGATAAAAATTCAGCGTGGGTTGACACTATGACTGGTTATTATTTATGGTCCTTTTTAATAATACTCCTGTTCATCTATTTTAAATGGTTCACAAGTGTGAAAAGTAAGGAAGCGAAGGGATGGGTGATCGTTAGTTTCATTCCATCATTGGCCCTTTTTTTACTATTCATGTTCATATTCAGTTTTTCATATGGGTACAGGCCATAGGGGTTGGATATTGCCTGACTCAAAATTAGAAGGTTGCCGCAGCAACCTTCCATCTGGAAATTTCTTAGTCTTGAGACTTAATTTTTGTTAGCGTCAGCAAAGTGCCCCATCGCATCACACATGAATTTTGCTAAACCATCCCCATATTGGTCGATATTTTTGGTGAAGCGTTGATCATTCACATACATTTGTCCTAATCCTTTGAAAGTTTCCGGTGAGTATGTTCCGAAGTTATTGTTCAAACAGTCATACCATTCTTTAATTGCTTTTTGTGCCTCCTCCGACTCGGGCGAGGCAGTACGGATTGACGCAAGTTTTATATAAATATCCGATACAATTTTCTGTGCATCTTTGGACATACCCGCCACTTTAGCCTTCGACTCATCGACAGCTTTATCCCCCCAACGCTCTCGGGCTTCTTCTTCATAAGGATTCTGACTGAAATCAAACCCTTCAAATTTTTCTTTATCCGTCATTTGAATTTCCCCTTTCATATGCTTAATCGATTTATCGACCGTGTTAATTAATTTATCGAGTTGACTGCGTTTCTCCAGTAACATTTTTTGATGCTGCCTTAACGCTTCTTGTTTATCAAACGAAGTACTGCTTATCATTTGTTTAATTTCCTTTAAAGGCATGTCGAGTTCCCTGAAAAACAGGATTTGCTGCAACATCTCAAGATTATCATTCGAATAAAGGCGATAACCTGCATCGGTTATTTCCTCCGGCGATAATAACCCGATTTCATCATAATAATGCAGTGTCCGCACACTAATGCCAACTAAACCGGCTAGTTCTTTCACTTTCATTGCCACTGCTTCCTACCTCCTTTCGATATCATTTACTGTAAGGTATTACGCAACGTGAGAGTCAAATAAAAAAATGAAAAATTTCCGCCTAACTTGAAAAGACGATCCTTCCTAATGAAGAATCGAATGATAGTCAGAGTTCACAAATTAAAATTCCCTCTTTACTCGTGAGTTGGGCTTTACTCGTGAGTTGGGCTTTACTCGTGAGTTTCGGCCTTTTACTCGTGAGTTTGAGCCTTTTACTCGTGAATTTGGCGCTTTTACTCGTGAGTTTGACGCTTTTACTCGTGAATTTTGGCCTTTTACTCGTGAGTTTCGGCCTTTTACTCGTGAGTTTGAGCCATTTACTCGTGAATTTGACGCTTTTACTCGTAAGTTTTGGCCATTTACTCGTGAGTTTGAGCCTTTTACTCGTGAATTTTCGCCTTTTACTCGTGAATGAAGCATTTGCTCTGCATGAAAGTTAGCTCCGATCTTAGCTACACTTTTTTTCTCCAATGATCGGGAATGCTTAAAGAAGGCGGTAATTTTGTATGCATATCGCCTTTGGCCGAGTTAACTTGTGCTTGTGTGATAAAGAAACTTCCGGTGAGATCGGCACCGCTTAAATCAGCGTCCCTAAAGTCGGCGCCGATAAGGTCAGTCACTCTCATGTCAGCTTCCCTGAGGTCAGATGCAATAAACAAAGCTCCTCTTAAGTTCGCTCCCCTAAGATCAGCACCTCTCAACTTTGCACCGATAAGGTCGCTGCCCCTGCCTATTTTGTACTGTTTTTTTTGATTTTTCTTAAATGAAACCTTTGCACGTACCAGTTCACTTGTGCTTAGTAGTAAATCATTAACGGTCGCTCTATGGGCTGGTACATTTAATTCCAATAAAGACTTTGGATTTTGCTTAGTAAGATATTCCGTATCTTCAAAAGCAGCCTGCAAATCCCGATGAAGTGGTTTCGCATCTTCTAAATTCAGTGCTTCATTTAAGTAGCAAAGCATTTCATGAAGTTGTTGCATAATAGGAAATACATCAAACATTTCCTTTGCTGACGCTGGGTTGTCTCTCCAATCGTTTCCATCATAAGTGATTTGGGATACCTTTTGACCGGCACCAAAGCATTCATATACCGTACAGCCCCTAAATCCTTTTGCTCTGAGATTTTCATGGATGCCGCAACGATAATCTGATTGCAGGTTTGAACATGGTGTACCTCCATCTTTATCAAAGGCAAAATCAGCAGATTTTGCATAAGGCAAAGCTACACAGCACAAACCAAAACAATACTCACAGTCTGCACGCAAATTGTTAGGAATACTATCGTCATCCGTTAATTGACTGAACAATACTTACACCTTCCTTTAAAAACTGGCTCTGCCTATCTAAAATCGTTTCATACTAGTAGATTTTTTCTTCTATAAGATAGACTTTAGTTCTTCCCATTCTTCAAGTGAAAGTTTTTCGGTCATATGCTTATATGCATCAGGGACTTTTACCGAACACATAAGTTCCAGACTATTGCCATCAGGATCAGTAAAATAGACGGAAGCGTTTCCTTGGTTCGGACGCACAAAAGGTTCAATGGTTGTCCTTTTACCAAAAGGGACGACTTCAATTTTTAGAGATTGAAGCCAAGTTAACGAATTTTTCATATTTTCATAAGATACCCTAAAGGCGATATGCCTTAGTGAAGGGTGGTAGGGAGTTTGATATTCTTTCCCTTCCCATAGGCCCACCCAGCTTTTGTTTTCCTCTATCCAAAAGAAGGCAGTATCTTCATCCCTCCAGGCTAGTTTCAAGCCTATTTTCTTATAAAAATCGATTGAGATGGCCAGGTTCTTAACGGGTAAATGGGCTTCATATAAACCTTCTATCATATTACATTCTCCTTTCTCCTTTTAAGTAATGAACCCTTTTGCCGGGAAAATATCTCGCGATTATTTCTTCATTGCTGCTTCAGCTCTTAAATCCTTTGCTATTGTCAAGCGGTCAATCCTCGCTTGCCCTTCGGTACTTCACGATACATTCTTGGGAATGCGGTCTATTAATAGAGGAATGTGGATTTATAGGTTCTTACTAAAATGGTAGAGTGTTACCTTTTGACCGGTATCCGCATTATTTTCCGTATTAATCGAAATCCTTTCAAAACCGTTTTTCCCTAAAACCTTTTGAGAAGCCATATTGCTGCTTGTCGTTTTGGCATGTATTTGAGTCACATTCAATTCCGGCGCAAGATTAACCAAAAGCTTTAAAGCCTCGTTCGCTATCCCTTTTTGCGTAAACGCTTCACCAATTCTATATCCGACATGTGCCGTACCATTCATGGGGTCGATATCCACAAGATTAATCCTGCCGACGATTATGCCTGAACCATCCTTAATCAGATAAAAAGAGGAGATAGCACCTTCTTGTTCTTTTAATAATTCCTTATGCCTGATTTCAAACGTTCCAAAGCTATAATAATCATCTCCCCGACTTTGGACCGTCTGCTCGAAAAACCTTCTATTATTGCATTCAAATGCAAATAACTCTTGTGCATCCTGTTCATTAAGCCTATCAATGTATATATCCTTCATTCCTTCATCCCTTTCCAAAAACGCTAAGTATTACCTATCATTCAAGAAAACCAAGGGCTTATCCTTCCTGTAAATGGATAAAGTTTTTTTTTCATTCAACAGTTTTTAGCAGGAAGCATGTGCCTTTAGTAAAGAATCTATTTTTGATCGTTTAATGCTGTCATTTGGATAACACTGTCACATACTGACAAATCGTGATACCCTCAATACCATATCATTCCAAATACTATAAACCCATCATCCCAACTAATTTCCATAAAACTCCACAAATAATTGAGAATAAATCTTTTTACATACGTTGTATAAGTTGTAAAAGCTTTTACAAAAAAACGAGGGGAATCATGATCATGAAGTCTACTGAAGGAAATTTTATCGAGCGGCTGCAACGCCAAGAAGAGGAGGCATTGGAATTTGTAGTGGATACCTATTTGCCACTAATCAAAGGGGTCACATATAAGGTTCTCTCACCACTCAAGAACGACGGTGTTCTGGAGGAATGCATCAATGATATTTTTCTCTCAATCTGGAACAATTCGAAAAAGTTCCATGGGGATAAAACAGATTTCAGAAAATGGATTTGTGCGATCGCTAAGTTTAAAGCGATTGATTACTACAGAAAAGCCATGAAGAAAATGGAGCTTACGTCAGGTTACACAGAAGTAGATTCAGAAAAATCTGTAGAAGATGAACTGATTATATTGGAAGACAGAAAAGAACTGCTTCAGTTAATCAATCTCTTAGAACCTGTTGATCGGGATATTTTTATCATGAAGTACTTTCTGGGTTTGAAAAATGAGGATATATCGATAAAACTCGGGTTGACCAAAGCATCAATAGACAATCGTATTTATAGAGGGAAAAAGAAGCTAAGTCAAAAAGCTACGAGTCTTAAGTTAGGAGGCAGCGTCGTATGAAGGATATTTATGAATTATTAAATGATATGGACATAGACGAAACTGAATTTAAGGAAATGGAAGTTACCGAACTAGAAAAAGCCAAAATCAAAAGATCACTCAAAAAATCAATAAGCAAGAAGAAAAAAATGAAGCCTTGGCAGAAGAATGTGCTGGCTGCTTCCATTATATTCGGATTATCCACCGCAACGATAGGATTCTCGTTTACCGCTTCTGCTAAAAGCATTCCTTTAATAGGAGATATTTTCAGCTTTTTAGGTAATGGAAAAACGGGTCTCTATGATGATATCAAGAATACTGGAAAGGGTCTTTACGGTGATTATAAGGCCTACTCCAACGAAATTGGCCTTACCGAAGAAAGCAATGGCCTTACTTTCACGATAAATGACGCCATTTATGACGGAAAAACGGTAACCATCACTTATACTATTGAAAGCGAAGAAGATTTAGGGGATGGATCATTCTATATTCCCGGCCCGAATATAAAAGAAATGAAAGCCCAAGCAGGATCGGATGGAGTTACAAAAGTAGCTGATAAAAAATATGTAGGCTTATTAACGGCTAGTAATTTAGAAGATCTTAAAGAAGATAAGGTAAATATAGACTGGGATATAAACAGCATTAGTATTACTGACAAGCATAAAGAGATAAAAGGAAATTGGAACTTTGCCTTCTCTTTAGAGGCAACCGAAAGCAACGAGAAGGTCATCAATAAAAGTGTAGATCAATATGGAGTAAAGGTTTCCGTTGAAAAAATCGCGATATCACCGATGTCATTTGTCGTTCACTACAATCAAGAAGTTTCCGACTTGGTTAAAAACAAGTGGGATGACGTCTATGTTGAATTGACCATTAAAGATGACTTAGGAAATGTTTACTCTGGTCAAGGCAACGGAGGAATGGGTTTGGGTTCTTATAATATGAGCTGGAGTAAAACCTTCCAAAAAATTGATCAGAATGCTACGAAACTGATTGCAACTCCTCATTTGTCGTTACGGAATTTCACCTCAGAGAATCATGGGGAAGTAACCATAACGGAAGATGGTAAAGAAAAGGTGTCATCCTTCCCATCAAAACCAAAAAATGCTCCGAAAGAGTTGGTATTGGACGATATCATGATTGATTTGAAGAAATAACCGTTCTATTCACGAGAGGTATACAGAAATCCTGATCCGAGAGCGGAAAGGGTTCATGTATGCCTCCTTTTTATTGTTCCTTCTAATCCAGTTCGTGAATATGGATATATACATGAATCCCTTCAAAAGTCAAAAATAAATTATTTTCTTCTGGTAAAAAATCAACGGATGATGTATCATTGTCTTCAGATATTCATTATTCTTATTTGGTTAATCGGAATTAGGAGGAATAGATATGATTGGATATGTGTTTTTAAATCTTGCCATAATGCTCGTTCTTTTAGGCGTTTTATTTTACATGAATAAGAAACATATTTCTTTTACAAAAAGGGTCTTTACTGGACTTGGTTTTGGGATTGTATTCGGACTTCTTTTGCAGTATTTCTATGAACCACAGTCAGAAGCGATCATTAAATCGGTCGATTGGTTTAACATTGTAGGTTCCGGCTATGTCAAGTTCCTGCAAATGATCGTCATGCCGCTTGTCTTCATTTCGATCTTATCCGCATTTACAAGATTGAAACTAACTAGTAATATCGGAAAAATCAGTGTCCTGATCATCGGAATCCTGCTTGGAACGACTGCGATTGCAGCCGCCGTGGGGATCACCTCTGCAACTGTATTCAATTTGGAAGCCGTTCAAATTGAGCAGGGGAAAGCAGAGTTAAGCCGTGGTGATCAAATATCGGAAACATACGGTACGATTCAGGATAAAACGATGCCGCAGCAAATCCTTGAATTGATTCCGTCTAATCCGTTCCTTGATTTAACGGGAGCACGTCCGACTTCAACCATTTCCGTTGTAATTTTTGCTGCATTTCTTGGAATTGCCTATTTAGGAGTCAAAAGGAAGCAGCCTGATCAAGCTGAATTTTTTGCTAAAATAGTAGATACATTGCACAGCATCATCATGCGCGTAGTCACATTGATCCTGCGTTTAACACCATACGGGATCTTGGCGATCATGACGAAGACGGTAGCTACGAGTGATCTGGATGCCATCCTGAAGTTGGGGAAATTCGTGGGGGCCTCTTATGTCGCCCTGATTGTCATGTTCCTCATTCATTTGTTATTGCTGACGCTTGCAGGATTGAGTCCAATGGTATACTTGAGAAAAGCTTTCCCGGTATTATCGTTTGCCTTCACGTCAAGAACAAGTGCAGGAGCACTTCCATTGAACATTCAAACACAAAAACAATTAGGGGTTTCCGAAGGAATTGCCAACTTTGCCGGGTCCTTCGGCTTATCGATCGGTCAAAATGGCTGTGCCGGCATCTATCCGGCCATGTTAGCGGTCATGATCGCTCCAACGGTGGGAATCGACCCACTAACGCCTTCCTTTATAGCCATGTTGATTGCCATCGTGGCCATTAGCTCTTTCGGGGTTGCAGGTGTAGGCGGAGGAGCAACCTTCGCTGCCATTCTAGTATTATCTGCAATGAACTTGCCAATCGCCTTGGCTGGACTTTTGATTTCCGTCGAGCCATTGATCGATATGGGAAGAACGGCTGTGAATGTCAGCGGAAGCATGACTTCCGGTATTCTGACTAGTAAAATAACAGGCGACCTGGATAAGGAACAGTTCAGCGAAGAATCATCTTTGAAAATAGAAGCTGAAATGTAAAAGAAAAAAGCATCGGACTGCCTGTCATAGGAAGTCTGGTGCTTTTTTTGTATAGGCTAATGAACCTGTATAAAAATCACTTCAACTGCTTTTGGTTTTCCTGATCGTATATCCACAATAAAGAAGGATACCCAGCATCGTTATCAAACTGCTCAGTATCAAAATAACGTTCCCTTGGTAATGGGTCTGTTTCAATAAAACTTCAGGTGCATAAAGGAGTATCGGAATGATGATGGAAACCCAGGATTTGCTCCATAAGGATATGAGGATGAATATTGAAATGGCTAGTATAACAGCAATAATATTACCTGTGTTATCAAGTTTTATAAAAGTTGTACTATAAATGCCACTAAAAATAATTAAACCTGCAAATAACGCAATCGAGATTATGCCTAGTCCATATAGGAGTACACCTTGCTTTACCTTGGATAATTTATGACTAGCCATATACCTAAAACACATCATATAAATGAATACCGAAAGTATGCCAGCAAAAGGATAACCAATGATTTCCCACAATGAAAATTCAATACCACCATTTATAGCTTTTGCAATAATCCAATAGGAAAATGCCCCGATTAAAATTATCACTATATATTTCAGCCATCCCATAAAATCAACAGACATTTCATCAGAAAGTTGCTCCATATATTCTTTTGGACTTCTGCCTACGATATGTTCCACGCTTTTTTTATTCCTTTCAGCTTCAAGAAGATGGACCTCTAACTCTTCGATGATATCCTCGATTTCAGCCGTTTTCTTTCCACTTGAAAAAAGGTATAATCTGAGGTTTTCTAAAAAGTTTTGACTTTCCTTGGATAACGCTTTGTTAACATCAAGCACCTTTACATTCCCCCTTTGTTTTTCACTATTTTATTTACATTTGAACTTAGCTTATTCCAGCGGTCAATGAAGACTTCCAGTTCGCTTTCGCCTTTTTCAGATAAAGAGTAATACTTCCGACTAGGACCTGCTGTAGATTTCTTTAAAGTCGTAATTACTAATTTTTCCTTCTGCATGCGTATTAATAATGGATAAATGGTACCTTCACTTAAAGAATCAAATCCATATCCCCCAAGCTTTTCGGCTAATTCATACCCGTAAACCTCCCCCTCTTTAATGATTGCTAACAGACAACCTTCCAATATCCCTTTAAGCATTTGAGTTGATGTCATGGATATTAAATCACCTCCCCCTTTGTCTTGTATAACAAGGTATTAGTTTAAAAAATATTACTTAAAAAAGGAAGATATACTTTATTTTACATTTAACTACCTTGTATTGCAAGTGTTTAATCCCATATTATTCCTTTAGTGGAATTTCTTCTTTTTTTCGGCTATGTTAAAATTTTTGGCGATTTATTAGAGCCACTTATTTTTTAATGTCCATTTTATTGTTAAACTGCCGGATACATTTTATTTAATAAGTAAATGCAAGGTATTTTCTTGTTTCTTATATCTTCCCTTTATTTCACCAACACCATCAATTGTAAGCGAATCAATATTTTCAATGGGTTTATTCTCTAAAATCAGATGTAATCTATTTATGCTTTGAATTCCATTTCCAAAATAGGCAATAACGGGTTGTTGAATATGATAAGCTTCATTGTTGATTCTTACTTCTAAAAAGCTCTTATGTAAAAGTCTATCTTCTAAGGGGATGATATTCATCGGATCATAGGTTTTGGCAGTTATTTCCCCTTCAATATATAGATGAATTCCTGCTTGTTGATAAAATTCTTCAAATTCATTTTTTCTCTTTTCTAAAGCAAAATTAACTGCTTTCTCTGTTTCAGAACTTATTTTCACACCTGCTATCGGATATTTTATATAGTCACCGGAATGCTTTTTAACTAGGTCATATACTGTTTCTTCTATACCAAAAAAACTTTCCATCCAGCCTGGTGAAAGCTCCTCCAGCAATAAACACATAAACAAACCGGAACTATAACAACTCCTTCTTATACTAGAAGTAGATTCATATTTGTTTAGTAGCTGTTGTCCATACTTTTTTAAAACTGAATGGTAATCATCTGGGCTTTTTTCCGAATAAGCCTTTAATTCCACATACCACGCAGGTCCCTCAACGGTTTCAATTAATTTTTCATATGTTAAATACTCTTTAATCTTGGCTGTTCTTTTTTCTCTTAAGGCTATGAAATTATGAAGATATTGTTTCTTCTTAATAATGTTGTTTTCCAACAACGCACTATAAAGATTTGTTCTTTCCTGATTTCGTAATTCCACATTATCTTTTGACAACGGATATGTGATTCCCATCATTTCATCAGGAAACCGTTTTTCACCTTTTATATACTGATAGCCGTGAAATAATTCGTGAACAAGTATTGAATACAAACCTTCATATTCCTCATACGATTCCATCTTAACAATTGCAGTGGGTATTCTTCATACAGAATGATTGTGTCTCCAGTAAACTGCACATCCCAACTTAAAATATGATATGTAGATTGTTGATTGTTACTAAATTTAGGATGATTGAATAGATAAACATTTTTCTTATCATATAATGCATATGCAACAAGTTCAAAACCCGGCCAATAATTTTCCAATTTCGCTTTAAACAAGTCTTCAGCAATTCGATTAAGATAATGAGTCATTTTGTTCCTCCCCTAATTTAAATGTCCACTCTTTCAATTCTCTCTATACATTTTAACATAAATATCCAAATCCCACCTTCATCTTTCGAGTTATCTTGTCTACTTGATCAACCTTCATTATTAACATAGTCAATTTTCAATACTCTTGTTGTTTTTAAATGAACTCCACATAAAATGCCACTGTAAAATATCAGCCCATGGGAGCGAATATCTTACAGTGGCATTTTCCTTCTTTTATGGCCTGTAATCACTTTTTCATTTGCCTCGCTGCGTAATGATTGGTCTGAAAAGCCGATAACGATTGGAACATATACTGGACAGCAGCATATACCCCACATGCAAGAAGTATTCCTGCGAGTGCATCCAATACAGCATGCTGTTTCGTGAATAGCGTGGAAAGGATAATCAGTGTTCCCAATGTAGTGACACTGATGTACTCCCATTTATGCTGCTCTTTCCGCTTATGAACGACGATCATCATGATGAATGTAGTCAATACATGAATGCTGGGAAGACAGTTAACAGGTTGATCATGACTATAAACAATTCGCATTAAATGGGCAAAGATATCGTTCCCCACCACTTCTGGACGCGGGACTGTCGATTGCCACAGGCAATATACAAGAAAACAGATAAGTTTCCCTGATACCAAACTGCCTAATGCCACAAAATAATGCTTTCGGTCAACGAAACAGTAGTAAATCAGCAATCCATAAATATACGGGTACCAAAGTAAATAAGGAACGACAAATTCTTTAATAAAGGGAATCTCCCCATCTATTATAGTCGTAACATCGACAGCGTGACCTGTGGATTGATTGATTACCGAGTAGATGGAACTTGTAATAACTAAAAGTAATAAATAACATAATGGGTGAAAGGATAAGATAGAATTGTTTTTCATGCTCGCTCCAGCTTTCAATATATTGGTTATTTTCCAAAGATTATTATACAACATTTTTCACTAGATTAACTCTTTAATTGCTTAAGTTAATGATTCCCATGAACTAGTAAAATGGATATCTCTTACTTTTCACCAGACCCAAAATACATAACGAAAGCCATGGTATGTTACCACGGCTTGGAATTTAAAATGAATATGCGAGAAGGTAAAGGTGATAACACTGCTTTCTCTAGATTTTGTTATGGCGTCTTTTCCATACATACGTTAAGGTAATGAAAATGTAGATGCAAAGTGTCATGATCGTTACGATTATGGATGTCGTGAAAATGATTCCGATCAGGATCGTTATTAAAGCGATGATCGCAGCCCATGTCGTATACGGGAACCATTTAACCGAATAGGCACTGGTTTTTCCGGACTGTTGTTTACGTGATTTCAAATGGGCGAATGCAATGATCAACCAGATGAATAATACGGTATATCCCAGCGATCCCATTAGGAAATCGAAGGTCTTGCTTCCAGCAAATAAGGAAATCAGTACACCGCCGTATAAAGCCGACGTACACATTAATATTGCGAAAACAGGAACTTTTTTCTTGGATAACCGTGAAAAGATTTTCGGAATGCGACCGTCCACCGCTTGTGTATATAGAACGCGGGATGAACCATACAATCCAGAGTTCATCGATGAAATGATCGCCAGCAGAACGACGGCGTTCATAATATGGTCTGCACCTGGAATCCCGATCATTTGAAAGACCATCACAAACGGACTTTCCGGCACACCGTTTACTTCATTCCAAGGGATTAAGCTAACGATGATGAAAAATGGAATGATATAGAAGGAAATGATCCTTACCAATGTACTGCGAACGGCTTTTGGAACCACTTTTTCAGGATCTTTCGTTTCAGCCAATGTGACCCCGATAATTTCCGTTCCGCCATATGAATAGATTACCACCAGCATCGCGGTGATTAAACCTTTTGATCCATTTGGAAAGAAACCGCCATGCTCAGTCAAGTTAGAGAAACCGACGGCTGTATGATCACCAAAAGTCACAAGCAATAACAATAATCCAGCCATGATGAACACAATGATGACGGTAATTTTAATTAAAGCAAGCCAGTACTCCGTTTCAGCAAAAACCTTTACCGACAGCAAATTAACCGCAGTAACTAAAACCGAAACAGCTAATGCCAGTATCCAGATTGGATATCCAGGCAGCCAATATTGAAGGAAAATCGCCGCAACCACTGATTCGGCCGCGATATTCAATACCCACATTTTCCAATAGATCCAATCCAGGAAATAGGCAGGATACTTTCCTAAAATCGATTGGACCAAATCCCTGAATGTACGTGCACCGCTATTGCGGACCGCCATTTCAGCTAAACCTTGCATGATGAATAAAAGGATGATGCCTCCTATCAAGTACGCAATGATTACGGAAGGTCCTGCCATATCAATGGCTGAACTGCTTCCTTTAAATAAACCTGCCCCGATGGCACCGCCTAATGCCATCATCGTAATATGCCTTGAAGTCATTGTCCTCTGTAAATTCCGTTTGTCCGTCTCCATATCCTTACCTCCCAAAAATCAAAAAAAGCATATCGTCTCTTCCTTCATAATCAAATGAAGAAAGAGACGATATGCCTTAAGCTTACCGCGGTACCACTCTTATTGGTTCTTTTTTAGAACCCTGCTTTAAAAACCTTGTAACGAAGGTCAATCGTTAAAACAAAAGAATAGAATAATTCCTATCTTTCACTTTACCACTCCCAGGCAAGTTCAAAGTATCATTGGACTGCGTTGCACCAACCCGCAGCTCTCTTTACCGAATAATGTGCTTTTACTACTCCTGATCATTGCGTTTCAAAAATTAAATTATATCTGAATATTTTTAATAATATCCCATACTATACGGACTCGAAGTAAATTTGTCAATAATTTTCTTAGGATAATATATTCAAAGGAACAAATCATATGAAATCGTGATGGGCCAGTATATGAAATCAGTAAAATACTATTTATGATAAAGTATGATTGGTTATCACTGAAACCTTTATAGATTTTGTTTGCCCAAAGGATAGTATAAAAGAAGCCTAACAACCTTCTGGGGAAAACGGGATATTATTGATTTGCTCATTTGATCACTCTTTTACATATTTGCTAATTTAGTATTCTGCCTTGTAGCTTTTAGGCGTTAGACGTAACACGTTAGCAGATTTACAGACAATTCCCCTAGAAACTTGAGCATTTCCACCTATATAATAGGTAATATATCTGCAGTTGGATTGTCTCCTAACGTAGTGTTATCCCAATGTTACTCACTTCTCATTTCTTTTTCTGAACCTTCTAAAGTTCTAGCAAATCATCGATTAGTCCTATATCAAATCTTAACACCTATATGAAACTCATCGCATAATCCAATATAAACTTTCAAATTTAATAATTTTATGAATTTTACAAAAAATATAACTAGTTAAAAAGACCTATGTTATTATGAAATAGAAGCAAAAATTCTAAAGGAGATGATAGAATGAGAAAATGGTTTATAAGTATCTTAGTAGTATTTATGATTATGGCTACATCATCAGTTTTTGCAGAAGAACAACAAAAATTTGTTTCGTCTGACTTGGTATCAAATGATACAGTAGAAGGTGAAAATTCAGGTGATGACTATACTTTCTCAGTTGATTTATCGGAAATTAAATTAGCCGAAGGTGAAGTAGCTTCTATTCCTTTAGTTCTAGTTCCCACCAATTTAGATAACAACCTTCTCCAACCAACATTAGCCTTTCCTGGCCCCGGAGGTATTCTAAATTTATGGGCCGAAGGAAGTAAAGTTAGATACAAAATAACTATGTCTATACCAGCTACTGGTTTTACTGGTACTATGCTTATTACAAATCTTACTTCAGGATTATCCTCTGGGAGAACTTCAGTTTCAGGTTTTAGTGGGTCTGTTTCATATAAAGCGTTATATAATAATAGATATAGTGCACAATTAACCGGATCAGCAACTTTCCTCGGTAAAGTTGTTTCTTATACGGTTCCAAATTACATTACTTGGGTTTCTAAATAAGGGGTATTTTTCAAAAAATATGCAGGCAATATATAATTATATTGTCTAAGACTGTAGGCAAAAGAGATTTTAATTTTATAACAAAGTTGATTGGAGCGGGTGTGCGAGACTCCTGCGGGAAAAGCGTGTCTAAGGGAGACTCCGCAGGCGCAATCCGAGGGCGGACTGCCCGCGGAAAGCGAGTGCCCTACGTTCTAATCAACGTTCAAATTATACAAGCCATAAAAAAACTGTAGACAATATATAATTATATTGTCTACTTCCATATAATAGAGTTAAAAGTGAAAGAGGGTTATTCAAGATGATTGGTCATGAACCTAAAGAGTTATTAACAACTCTTCTAAATGATTATAAAATGCCTGCAACATCATTAAGTAAAATTACCGGAATATCTGAACAAGTCATTTTAGATTTTGCGAACGGTCGAAATATTCAATCTTCTATAACTCAAACAGAAATGATGGACTTAATAGATTTGGTGGGCCTTTTAGTCATAGGTGTACCTTCAACCGATGCAGATGAAAGGGTCTCCGCTATAACTCAAGCACTGAACAATGAATTTGGTATACCAGCAGAGACGATCTCCTTATTCTCTAATCTTGAATGTGAAGATATCGAAAAATTCATGAAAGAAAAAGATTCTCTTTCAATCGAGAAAAGGTACAAACTTGCAGTAACAGTCCTTTTTTTGCATTATATATTTAAATGATTTGTTTATAGCATTATCCGAAAAGAGGATATACCGTCGAATAGACTGTTCCCTTAGAGTAGAATGGCTAAAGAAAGAGGAGAACGGAAAAATGGCTAAAAAGCTCTTTACGACACCCCTGACCAAGAATTTGATAAACTTCTAAAATTCTTATATTAGAACAGAATTTTCTCCAGAATGCAGGTTCCAATAGGATGCAATGGTTGTATTCTGCAACTTTGCCAAGAAGGTTCCATGCCTATACCAAGGAAAAGTGATTTTTTTCCAACTATCACAGGTCTGTCCATCGGCTCGGAACCAGCCGATGGATGCTCTGCCCTATAAAAAAGGATTATTCCTTTTCATCTTTATACCAGAAATTCTCACTAACAGAGAAAGAAGTTTTGATATTTCGAACGGTATGCCACCAATTTTTAGGTGTGTACATTAATTCTCCAGAAAACTGGTCCACAATGTAGGGCTTGGTATATTTGAAAGTTGAATCCTCCTTTAAATCCAAATCGAATAAATCATGCTTCAAATCTTTCACATACTCAGTATCATCAGGACTGAAGAAAATCCACTTTTTTTGGCCAAATACTACTGCATTCCAATTATGTGATTTCTCAAAATCCTGGTGTATTGGGGTTCCTGTTCCAACCGAACCAAGGAAAATCCATTTTAATTTCTTGTTGTTTTTTGTCTTGATTGTATTATGGTTGAATAGAGATGGACTTTCAAAATAACTCTCTAAATCCTCATTGCCCATTATGGAAAAAGGCCAGTCACAATACAATTTTTCGGGGTTATCATTTAAAATACCAATGAATTTACCAAGTTTTGATTTGTAAAATTTTTTTTCTTGATCGTATCCAGACTTCCTAATGATTATTTCCCTTTCTCCGTAATTAGACTGTAGATAGTCTGTATCCCAATCCCTAGAAGGCCATGCATCTACTAATCCAGTTATTATCAGTGGCTTTTTACCCGCATAATTTTCTTCAAAGTCCATTAGTGATAATTCTTTATAGTGTATCTTTTCTATCAATTCGCTCATCCTTTCAGAGTACGGGATACAATGTTAGATTTTCAAAATGAATATGAGGTGAACCTTGGGTGACGCTAAGGTTATTTTCACCATTTTTATTACAGCCGAAAACCGGATTAAAAAAAAGCAATTCATTGCTAAGGGACTTTATAGCTTTAGCTGAATCAAGTTTGTTTCCTTTAATATCAAATCTTCTAAGTATTTTATTGGTTAATTTCCCATTTTTAATGACCAAACCATATGCTGGCCGGATTACAAAATTCAAACCAAGTGATCCCCCACCCCAGGCACCTCTGCAATAGATCCCATTGTCAATTCCTGAAATTATCTCCTGTACTTCCATATTGCCAGAATCCAAATAGGTTGTTGACATTCTTGGCATCGAAAGTGAAGATGAGTCAACGCTTCTTGCATTACAGGAAGATTGTAAGCCTAGGAGCTTACAGGTTTTTGCATTATGCATCAAACCTACGTTTACCCCGTCCTTTATTAGGTTCGTCCTAAATGCTTCATTCTGTTCCGCATCCAATAAATAACTGCCATTTTGACCAGGAATGGTCGGATCATCGAATACGTTAATTTTATAATCTGACCATTTGTATCCCATCGTTATGCCATTTGGCTTTAAATACTCTAGATAGTTATCTGCTTCTAACGTATGGCCAAAACATTCGTGTACATAATGGGATCCAGTCCATGGCTCAAGCACAATTTGTGTTTCAATCTTGCGTTCAAGTTGCTGACCATATAAAGCTGCTTCTATTTCCGCTAAAATCACTTCAAAATGATCGATTAATTCAATACATGGTGACTTATTAGTTCTTGTTTGCCATATTACTGGAATAATAGATGCTGAAGTCTCTATTAAAATCATTATAAAGAGGGAATACTTTAATTCATAACTGCTCAAACCGATACGAAGTTTAAAAGACTTCCAATGCCTTAAGTGATCATAGCCATCCCGTTCAATGAATGTTAAACATTGATTTAACTCTTCTTGAAGAAACTTATTCTTTTCATTCTCGCACTCTGGTGAAACAACCCCTTCAACAGCTGAATCATATGATATTAAATATTCATTGTTCATGGTTTCGCATCAGCTCGACTAATTATTAATTGAGAAGGATCGTTATGGATCTTTCCGTCAAAATCCGGTAATTCCATTCCAAGTTTTGATGCGAATACTTCACCCAATTTATAACCCTCTATTCTCATAGGCAATAATTCGATGCAATCTTTTGATAAATCATATCCTTTTTGATACAGCTCCAAGCGAAGGCAACAAATTAAACGTAATATTAAACCATGTGCCTCGATGGTATCCACTATATTTCCAGTTTTACTAAACCAATTTAGAGCCTCTTCATAATGACTATCCTTGAAAAAGTGAATGCCTAAAACATAGGCAGCCCAATATGAATCATCACCTGTTTTAATTGCTTTTTGATAGCAATTCATAGCACGTTCAATTTCACCAGATTGGGTATAGAGAATGGATTTCAATTTCCATCCTATTGCGCCTAATGGTTTCAGTTCAAAGGTTAAATCATCTATTTCAGCTAGACTCAACTTTTTATTAGATGAAATTTTCTCCATCGTTACCTTCGGGGAAATCTTACCTTCCTTGGAATATACAATTTCCCTCCCCATTTGCCCGGCTATATATTCCCCTAACCACCTGAAACTTTCAGGTAGAAAACCACTTTTAATTGAATAGGTCATTGTTTTCACTTGATTAATGATGCCTAGACTCCCCAATACATGTAAGGTTTCGTCTATATCATTGGATAAATCATTAGTCTTGGGATCATAAAAATAATCCAAATCAATATCTACAATAACCTGTTCATTAATTATGAATTCTCCTAGATAATCAATACTTGTGACATGTAACTCAATATTATTTAATTGTACAGAAGCAGAATTTTTCCCGTTTTTAAAGCTTGATATGAATTCTCTTCCATGATTTGGTATAAGGGACAAAAGGCCCCATAGCAATTCACTAAAACCCTTTTCTCCTAACATATGAGGGTATACCCATATAATTTTCCGAAAAAGACCCTCTTGTATTGCGGCGTACAAAAAGTCATCAATCCCATAACAATATCTTCCATCTTCCCTGCAAGGTATATCTTTTTTCAATTCATCAATACAAAGACCCTCTTTAATGAACTGACTAATTCTTTTCATTTTTGAATTTTCTATCAACTTTAAATCTAAGTGCTGATCAAAATAGACCAAGGTGCAATTTCTAGGAATTTCATTGACCCAATATGAAAATACTTCACTATGTTCCTCATATACATATATTTTATCCATCATTCTTGATTAATCCTAAGTTCAGAATCCAATCTATCTGGTCTTGATTGAACTTTTGTTGACGGCTTATTTTCCTTGAACTTCCTATTTCCACCATTTCTAATATACTTGGGTGAATGGGACCCCTAACTAAATTTTTTTCGGTCGCTGCATATAGCCATATGACCATTTCGGAATCACCAGCTACTTTTTTTCCACTTAGTGCCTCGGATATTTCTTTAGAATATGTTTGGTACGCGTAGTAAATATGACCATTATTTTTAACCAGGTCACTATCTATTCTGAAAAATGGATGTTTATTGACTGTTAGTATAGATAAAATGGCATTTAAAAATTCGTGTTTTAATAATAAATGATTATTTTCAGCCGCAAGGATAAACTCCTCGTTTTCAGACAAATAATTATAAAACGCTTCCTCGATACATGTCCCTTCCCCAGCATAGGGCAATTCCATGTAACCCTCGAAATGTTTGGACGCCAGGAACTTATGCATAAGCAGCGTTATATCGGTTTTACTGAATTCCAAAGCCTGAAAAACACCGGGAAAAGAAGTTCTTAAACCACCATTATGTTCAATGTTTCCACTCATTAAATTTCTTACAATCGTTGTAGCCGTTGCTGCAAGCTCTTCTTTATCTATTGTTTTTATGTGATTCAAATTATCAGCTGATAAATTCAATTCATTCAATTCATCATTTAAAAAGTTGTTTCTATATTGGTAATCATATAATAAATTGTAAAGTAACTCGTCCAGTGAATAATTCTTTGGCTTTAAATCATTTGCCATTTTTCAACTGCCTCCTTCATTCTTTGATAATTTTTCTGTGACTTCGGAATTAATATTCCTTCATCTGTATATTTAGGGTCTTCATATGTAATGGCTTTTAAATTAGGGCATAAAGGAAGCAAGTAATCTAAAAGCTGGATTTGTTCATCCATTAAAACTCCATGATGCAGATCTCTGAATTTCCCTTTAATGATTTGACAGCCTGAAAGGTGCAATTCAAAACAGTTTTCAAAAGGCAATTTTTCTAAACCATTGAACATCTTTTCATTTGTATTTCCTAACAACCATTGATAACTGAGAATATGACCAATATCTATAGTGATCGGGGAGTTTGTCTCCTCGACCAATGTTCTGAAATAATCAAATCCATTTATTTCCCCAATAAAGAAGTTCGTACCTTCAGTGAATCCAGGAAACTCAACTGAAACTGGAACAGCCAGTTCAGATTGGTATTCGTTGATGTTCTTTATACAAGCTTCCAATCCTGTTGGTGTCATATATGGCGGCAAAGGGAAAGGGACGGTTTTTCCTTTTATTGACCACAGGCCAAGATCTTCTACGATCCATCTTATGTCATATCTTTCTATAATCTTATTTGTGAATTCTATGATTTCCGATTTTTTGTAATATTCGGTAGCCCCCATATTTAAAATCGTTTGATGGAATGCTCTTGCCTTAAGATGTGGATTGGCTTCGAATAATCTATCATAAGCATCAAAGTAATCCTCGGCTTTTAACACACTTCTATTTTTCGGTTGAAAGGCAAAGAAAATATAGTTAAACTCGTCTTTATAATTTTGAAAAAAGCCTTTCATCTTAAGCGTGATGTCGTCATGGTCCCCTTTGCTTGAAAAACCTATATCTTCCCCCCAAGGTAAATCCATGCCTAAACCAAGTCCAAGTTTTTCCTTTACGTCTGGAAATTTTATCTTCTGATAGACTGTGCTCATTAGTCTTTCCTCCCCATAGGTTTTATTAGTTAAGGTTAATCACACCTTTTTCGACAAAATACTCTAGGTACTTTTTATCGTCTGCCTTGCTCATTATTAATGAGTTTCCGAATACTTCTAAGGATTCTGGGACCAAGAAGATTCTTTGCCAAACAAAATCCATGATATACGTTTTATCTAACTTAATGATTTTAGTCCAAGGGTTTATCAATAAGGTATTTGAAGTGATATCCTGTCCTTCCTGTTTGTATTTATCAGGAGGCAGCTCATCATTCTTTTGGGGGTTGATCTTTTTATGCAGCTGCAGGAATCTATTCAGCTTTTCTTCAAATGTTATTCCGTCAGAGTATTGAAATGTAGCGCCCATTCTACCCATCCCATAATTGAGTAATTTGTTTCCTCTTAGATTCTTGCTTGATTGAATATGGATATCAGGATTATTTGTATCCTCATAAATATAAGTGCCGGGTTCCAGAACGAGCATTTGCATGACGTCGATGCCAATTTTATCTTGATTTTTAAGTAAAAATTCCTCAGAACATTCAATTTCATCCTCGGTTTCACCAGGTAAACCACCAATTATAGACAGCCGCAGCGTAATGTTAGCTTTATGTAAATTATCTATTATCTGCTGATAATTACTAGATTGCACTCCTTTATCCAAGGAGTCTAAAATCCTTTGAGAATTGGTTTCATAGCCAACAGACATTAAAATGCAACCTAAATCACTTAGTTCAGAACAAAAACCAGCGTCTAACAACACATCCTCAAGACGGTTCCGTGTACTGAATTTAATTTCATAACCTCTAGATTTAAGTATTTTGACTGCATTGACGACAAGCCGCAAATTAGTATTCTCATCTATGAAATTAATTCTATTAATCCCATAATTGTTAATGATATCCTCGCACTCGTTTGCTACCTGCCTTGCCGTTTTCTGCTGATAACTTTTTTCTTTTCTTGATCTATTACCATATGAACAAAAAGTGCATCGTCCCCAGTAACACCCCACACATGTAATCAAAGACATATGCACTTCTTCATCTAGATAGTTTTTGTACGGTAAATCAGAAAAATCAGGTGGTAAGGCATCTGTGATCCTATATGCAGACTTGGAAGGGACATTTTCAACATTTTTTTCATTAAGCCAAACAATATCCGGCACCTCCACGATTTGGCAATCGTTTTTCAAATACCTGTTTAACATGAATATTGTTTCTTCGCCAGCTGAAATTCCTAATGAATCCACAAATTGATTCAATCCATTTAGGCTTAAGAAAGATGATTGACGAATCATGATTTGTTGCCCGCCCAAAATAATGTGGGTATTGGGGGAAAGTTCTCTAATCCACTTGCATATTAAAAGGGAAGGTAATATTTGGCTATAGTAAGCAATAGAAAGCGCGAAGATTTTTGGTTTATCGTTTAGAATTTTCTCTTTGATATTTTCGTATAAGGTCTTTGTTGCTATATCACTTTTTTTCCAGCTAAAATCCCTTACCGATTCAAGGATTTCTTCCAATGAGGTAATTTCCAGTTTTAAAAACGAATTGACTAGCAGTAACTCTATGCCTTGTCTCACCAACCGAACATCATACTTCAATGAATCAGAAGATCTTTTCTCAATGAATACATTATTGTAAAGTTGCTTTTGTTCTTTTAATAAGTATTTAGCCATTTCGACTTTATATACCCATTTTAAGTCTTTACTTCCATTTTCATTGATGCTCACATATTCATTTAAACAATCTTCACTAAAGAGGGTATGGCATAATTCAATATTTAAATCAATTTGGCTTACACTCATTCCTTTACTTCTCAAAAAACTAGTAATCATGGGTAAACTTAAATACGGAAAGAGCCTGGCTTCAGTTAGAGGAGGAAAAACTATCATGGCATCTGAATTTTTCATCTGAAAAAATTCTCCTTTTATTTATCCAAAGAGAGTGCTAGTTTTATAAAAGCTAACACTCTCTTTGGATCACCTTATGGATTTAGGATCTAACTTATTTTTCTGCGCCCGTCACTGTACTGAAACGGAACGCATGAAATGCACTCCCCACTTCCAGTTCTTTAGCTTCGATTACTTCCAGGTTTTCCACTAACTTTTCCGCTTCTGTTTTTTCCACTTGCTTTGTCATATGTTCACCTCCTTAACATGTATGATGGAATGCTGTAACTCCCAGGCTCCCATCTATTTTTCTGTGTCCAACGTATTGAAACGGAACGCATGAAATGCACTCCCCACTTCCAGCTCTTTAGCTTCGATTACTTCCAGGTTTTCCACTAGCTTTTCCGCTTCTGTTTTTTCCACTTGCTTTGTCATATGTTTCACCTCCTTAACATGTATGATCGATGGCCTGTAACTCCCAGGCTCTCATCTATTTTTCTGTGTCCAACGTATTGAAACGGAACGCATGAAATGCACTCCCCACTTCCAGCTCTTTAGCTTCGATTACTTCCAGGTTTTCCACTAGCTTTTC
>NZ_JAWRYN010000235.1:0-352 GCF_046534585.1 Peribacillus sp. SIMBA_075
AGAAAGTAGAAATTCCAGCAGTAATTGAGCCATTAGCGAAGGCAGAGGTTATGATACCTGATTCAACAAAACGAATTGTATTACGTGATATCCCAGCCCTTCATCTCGCTCCATTTTTGAATAGACAAATGCTACTTGGACATCACCTTGGATTAAAAGGAAATGTGAAGAAGCTTTTGCGAGAGGGAGATAAGAGAGCACACGAATTAAATGATTTAATAGATGAATTATTGCAGGAAGGACAATCTTGGTTAAAACCGAAAGCGGTGTATCAATTTTTCCCGGCGCAAAGTGATGGACAAAATATAATTATATACGATCCGGAAGATCACACACGTATTATAGAGCGATT
>NZ_JAWRYN010000236.1:0-350 GCF_046534585.1 Peribacillus sp. SIMBA_075
AACTCCTTTCTTCAACGTTGCATCATCCGCTCCCCAGTATATAGAAAACTTCTTCTTTATTTTCGGTATATTTAACAGTGCAACCTTTTCTCCTTCTTTATGTTCTGTTTGAGAAGAAGGTATTTGGGAAGTTACAGGTGTTTCGTAAGAAAGTTGATTATGTTGTATATTTTCAAGGCTCTTTAATTCTTCTTTCGTTAATTGTTGAGCAGAGCTTTTTCCTTTATACCATTCCATAGCGTAATATGCTCCCGTGAATAGCCCTATGGCCATCAATATGATACCGATATAATTGAGTAACTTCATGTCCATCCCTCCATGCCAAAAATGGTAGGAATAACCTACCATTT
>NZ_JAWRYN010000237.1:0-350 GCF_046534585.1 Peribacillus sp. SIMBA_075
CTATTAAAGCATTAAATCAAGATAAATTCGAGATTCATCCAATTTATATTACAGAACAAGGTCAATGGGTGCGCGGTGAGCGTATTGAAGGTGAAGTAACAGATGTTGAAGTTCTAAAAATGAGCGGCGCAGAAAATGCGATTTCTCCGTTATCATTAAGCACAGAAATCATTCCATCTGCAGCTTCTGAGGAAAATGCTATCGACGTTATTTTCCCATTATTACATGGACCAAATGGTGAAGATGGCACGATTCAGGGGATGCTGGAGCTTGCGAACCTGCCTTACGTGGGAACAGGTGTTATGGCCTCAGCGGTCGGTATGGACAAATGGATGATGAAAACGGTATTT
>NZ_JAWRYN010000238.1:0-349 GCF_046534585.1 Peribacillus sp. SIMBA_075
GTGCATCAGTGTCGCTCATCGAGGGCTCCTTGCCGTCGTCGGGGTGGAAGCAGCCACATGGTAGGGCGGGTACGTCCGGTGGCACCAGACAGCATTCACTGAGGCGACAACAGCGGTGCGGCCGGTCCATGATGGCTGAAGGCAGACGAAGGAGGAGCGGATGGCCCCGGAGATGATCTCGATCCACGGCGGCGTTTTCCGGATGGGCTCCGACCGCTTCTACCCGGAGGAGGGCCCGGTCCACGAGGTCGCCGTCGAGCCGTTCGAGTTGGATGCGACGCCGGTCACCGTCGCGCAGTTCGCCGCCTTCGTCGACGCCACCGGTTACGTCACCACCGCCGAGCGTCCG
>NZ_JAWRYN010000239.1:0-349 GCF_046534585.1 Peribacillus sp. SIMBA_075
GGTTCCCCCTATTTCACTTTTTCTTTTTCATGTGGCAATACCGTATCTGGATAGATATTCGTCGGGTATTCGCCTGTAAAACATGCCAAGCAATGGCCGCATTTCGATCCTGGGTCGGTGCGTCCAATATTCTGGACCATGCCATCAACCGACAAAAATGTCAGCGAATCGGCACCGATGATTTCACGCATTTCTTCTACTGTGTTGTTCGCAGCAATCAATTCGCCCGATGTGCTGATATCGATGCCGTAAAAACAAGGATTCTTGATCGGCGGCGAACTGATAACGACATGGACTTCCGTCGCTCCCGCTTCTTTCAATAAAGCGACGATGCGCCGTGAAGTCGTTC
>NZ_JAWRYN010000240.1:0-349 GCF_046534585.1 Peribacillus sp. SIMBA_075
ACGTTCATGCTGCCTCATTATAAAAGAGAAGGCAAGAGTCAACTTGTAATTGAAATTGGATGTACAGGTGGACAGCATCGTTCTGTTACGCTTACAGAATACCTTGGGAAACATTTGAAACCAGAGTATAGCGTTCATGTATCTCATCGTGATGTGGAGAAGAGAAAGGGCCATTAAGGGATGAAAAAAGAGAGAAAACCTAAAATTGTTATCATGGGAGGCGGTACTGGACTCTCTGTTTTATTACGAGGATTAAAACAATATCCGGTTGATATTACAGCAGTTGTTACAATCGCTGATGATGGTGGTAGTTCAGGTAGATTACGTGATGAGCTCGAAATTCCACCCC
>NZ_JAWRYN010000036.1:0-54630 GCF_046534585.1 Peribacillus sp. SIMBA_075
GAACCGCCGTATACCGAACGGTACGTACGGTGGTGTGAGAGGTCGGAGGCTAGGCGCCTCCTCCTACTCGATTTATGCAACTAACGGGGCAGTTTAGTTGTAGAGGAGAGCAGTCGCATTTGCTACATAAAGTGTAATAAAAGCTAAAATAATCAACTGAATTGGAAATGGAGTATATGACCATAATAGTATTAAAAAAACTATTAGGGATGATTTCATGATGTATATCTATAATGATTATGGGGGTACACATACGACGTCTTTGGCTGCCGCATATCATTTAAAACAATTACCTCAATCGGAAAGAAAACTAACTTCGGAAGAAATATTAAATGTAAAGTATTTCAATAAATTAACGAAAGAGGATTTTGGAAAGCTAATTTTTCGTGGGACCGATGAAGAGGGCAACTCAGTTTATACGATTGGACATAAAAGAGAGAAACTTGTTGTTCCGGCATTAAAAGAATTGACTTTACTACTAGAAGAGAAATTTCATTTTAACGAAAAAATAGTATTCTCCAATACATCACCAACTGTACCTATTGCTATGTCTATAGGGGGGTATTTATCAAGAGCATTAAAAATTGATTTTATAGGTGTACCATTATTGGTTATAGGTGCCAAACAATGCTGTGATAATATTTTTCGGTTGGTTGAAAATACGAAACAAATAGGGAAAGCAGCGAATGGGGAAGAAGTGATTATATTGGAAAATGAAATATATAAGTAATACTATTTAATGTTTTATCTCTGTTAGTAAAAGATTGCTTAGCCCATAGGAATTCTTTTTTTGAAAATAGTAGGTTGTTAACTTAATGAGGAATTCCATAAATTGGATAAGAAGTAGTAGGATATACATTAAATAACTAAAATGTCGATAGATATATATATATTAAGTCAACAATTGATGTTGGCTTTTTTTTGTTACGCTTCTGGATGAATATATGCAATAGAAGAGGTGGTGCTTGTTCAACCAACGGGTGCGTTAGCTGAAGATCAGAGCTGTATTTAAGGCAGATTTTTCTTTATTCAAACTATTGGGGCAGAATAGTTCAAGTACCATAGTTTATTCGAACTGTGCAACATAATCATTTGGAAATTACTTTGGAATATTTTTTGATTTACTACGAATCCTAATTTTAGGAGGCGAAAAAAATGAAAAAACAAGAAAAATCAAAAAATCTTGGCCAAAAAGCCGATTCAATGAATGCCTTGGATCAAGGGTTAAACTTGTTTCCACAAATAGTTAATAACGCTACTGGTATTGATAAGGGGAACGACGGTAAAATAAATAAAAATGATTAAACTGAACGCCTTTTTTGGGGCGTTTTTCTATCTTTTCAAGTGATTTTCTCCATCCTACTCCATCCTACTCCCTCCTTCACTTGTCAACTCAACAATGAGTCTTATAGAACTATCAGGAGTGTTAGTTGATTAAGGAACACAAAAATGACTAATCCAATTAAATAGTAGAAGGGCATGTTTTGATCAATCCTTTTTCAAAACATGCCCTTCTATTAAAGCTACACCTAACTCCAAAAACCGAACGAATTTTGCCTCTAGTATTTAAAAATTATCAAAAAGCTTAGACTTAATGGTGTTACAGGCTACAGTTAATCCTGCAAATCAAACTGAATATAATCAAGGTTGTAGGAACCTGGCCTTGTGACCTTTACTGTAAATACGTGAGTACCTTTTTTTAGGTAGCGGTACTCCAAATTCTGAAGTTTGAATGCACGTTTGTGAGTTGTATTTTTCAGCTCGATCTCCCCGCTTGTTTCGCCAGCCCAATCCAAGTTGATGGTGCCAGCCGGGGTAGATGCTGCAGAAACTCTGCCGGAGATTTTATATGTTCCTGACTTCTTAATATTCACTTTGTATTTCGCCCACTCGCCATCCATGTTATGGCTTACTGCAATAGCTCCATCGATTTCGCAAACATCAATTGAATCTTGATCGGCTGTATTACAGCGGTTGGCGTCCTGATCAAAATATCCGGTACCTTGTCCACCGCCAAGAGGGTCCTCAGCTTGAACCCGAACTGTACGGTTTCCGGTATCGTACTCCCAGTTTCGCATGTTGCCTCCATTACGCCAGTAATCAATAGCTCCAATATTGTCAGTTTGCACCATATTAACTCCAAGCTTTGTTACTGCCTTCCATCCAAGATTTACATCTCTTAGTGAAGCCTCATCTGTGTATTTTGCAGCAAGGCCATACCACATTACATTCACTAAGACCCTGCTATTTTTCTTGATTTGTTTCACCTTCTCTGGCTGAATCTGCGGATCTGCAAGATCATCAAAGACAATTTCATAACCGACCGGCTGACGGCCCGGGAACGTTCCTACAGTGTTGGCGCTGTCATCAAGGATAATGTGCATATATAGGATTTCTGGATCTTTTGCCATGAATTCGGCTGCTTCTTCAACATTTGGGCTGCCTTTAAACAGACCGTGATCTACTGTGTCGGTTTTAACGAGAACCTCGTACATTTTATCCCGGATCTCCCAGCCCTTATCCAGGTTTACGATTGCACGGTCCTTTACTGCAAGCATGACCTCTTTAAGCGTTGGAATTTTGTGCTTGGTGAGCGCTGCCGTCTTACCTCCGAGACCTTCCTTAAGGCGAAGATTCTTAATTTGAGCCAGTGTGAGGTCAGAAACCTTTCCCTTGCCATTGGTAGTACGATCAACGGTCGTATCGTGCATTAATACAGGTACACCATCAGCCGTTAGCTGGACATCTATTTCTACAATTTCGGCGCCATCTTCAATAGCCTCATTGATTGCTGCAAGCGAGTTCTCGGGATATTCACGCCATTGGCCCCGGTGAGCCAGGATCATGAGTGGTGCATCTTCACTATGGTCGAGCAATTCTGCGTGAATCTGTTCAAAGGACTTGCCTTCTCGGACAGCAATCGGATTAGAAGCGGTTGCTCCTGCTTGCTGTACCGGTACTAAGACAGACGCTATTAACCCTAATAAAAATAATTTTTTTAGCTTCATTATTGTTAATGCTCCTTTCAATTTTTAATCAATTAAAGATTGTTTTAATATTTTCAACCTCCCGACATAGTTATTGGATGCATCCACTTTTACAGTTTCATTATACTTTCACTATGTAATTAAATATTATAACTAGACAATTTTTTACAAATATTCACATAGGTTTTACAAAGTTGCCATTTGCTATCCTTGTTGGTTTAGTCAAAGGATTTAGGAAAACCGAGAGATGTGCAAAAACTATAAGATTTCTAGTGGCCGATGAAACAGATTGAATTACACGTCAGATTATTCATTTTAGAAGGTGGATTTAAAAGTAAATTAAACTAAAAAACGTTTTTGTTCTAGAACCTTTTTGTTGTATTAAATTCCAAGGATTGCACTTAAAACTAGCAGGTTATGATCGGAGCTGTCTTTAAGGCAGATTTTTCTTTATTCCTAATAGAGTTTCAAAGGACAGAGATATATAAGTGGAGAATATTTTATTTATCAAATAAATGGAGGCTAATTTGATGAATGAAAAATTATTAAGGGGACGTATTACTTATATACAAGTTACTGATGTAGAACTTACTTCGGAATGGTATGTAAGTAAATTGGGTGCGGAGTTAAGCTATAGAGATGAAGACAAAGCAATTCTTAAGGTACAATAGGTATCAATGAAGATATTCCTCAAAATATGAGGATCAGTTAAAAACGATTCAAACAAGAGCAGCTCAAAATGAAAAATTCAAAGATACTGGTGTGGGGATATAAAACCGGTATAACAATTCTCATACTGCAGCCAGTGTTTAGAGAATGGATGCGCATAATGAAGGTAAAGGTGGAACACTTTTTAGTTACTTGGGTATAAGTCTTTACTGTAGTATCAAGATAAGGAGTATTTATGACATATACACAACAAATTTTTTTAATAATGATGATTATATTAAGCATATTTTATTCTCTAAAGTATGCTAAAAAAGATGCTCCTAAGAGGTCAATGTCTATTATGTTATTGTTCTTATTAGTAACGGTTACTTTAATATCTATTATAACTTTCACTATACTTTTATAGATTGAAAGTAAGTTAGGATTGTTGAGCCGAAGGAACTTCAAAGTGCCATTTTGCTATGGGGGTCGGATGCTTAGGCATCATATGAACATTTGGATGCAAAACTGGTTAACACAACACCTATTTCCAAACACCACCAAGTTAGTGAAAACCAGAATTCGACCAAAATCGGTCAAGTTCTGGTTTTTTTGTTTGAGAAAGGGGGGATCCGAAATGGGAAAAAATAAAAGGACAAATACTGATGATTTGCAAGCATTTGTCCTCTTGTTTTTAAATTGTTTATTTTTCTCATTTAATGAAGGCTATATGATTCAATGTGTTTATCCGAGGGCTCACTTTTTTGTTCCTCCTGATGTTCCATAATCTTTAATTGTTAATTTTACATTGTAGTTGATCGGAATTTCACTAAATGTTTGGTCCCAATCCTTTTTGACCTTCATCCATAATTTGGGGTTCTTGATTCTCAAGCGATTTCCGAAGCCAGCGACGTCCACTCGATATTCTTTTTGCATTTTTTCTAATGAATTCCTTACCAAGCGTTTCACTTCTTTTTCCGCTGATTTTTCCGCTTTTTTTAGAAATTCATTTTTAAAGGGATCTCCCGAAACCACCCAATTTTCGGCTAGCCTTCCCTCTGATTCAATGTTTACATCAAAAGATATGTTTTTTCCTTTAACTCGAGGTTTAATCGTGCTTTTCATGGTCTCCACTTCATACACCATAAGCTGACCAGTCTTCTTATCAAAGCTCTTTACAACACCGCCTTTACCCTTTCCTGTAATCCATGTTACGCCTTCTAGTTCTTCCTCATTCAAAAAGCCCTTCATTTTATGTGTTTTTCCATCGATCACGGAAGCTCCCGCAAATTTGACTTCCCCATTAACTGAGTCTACATTTTGCAGCAAAAAACTGGATTCTGAATGAAGCTTGCTTTCTAATTTAAAAAGCGGCATAGGAGGCAAAATCCTCGATGTTCGAAAGGTATTATCTAAAATGCCAACCAGCCGAAACGCTGGAATTTCCCCTGCTGTCTTTGTTTCCAGTGTGCTCTTTGCTCTTCCTTTACTAATGAGCACAACACAGCTTGGTCTAAAATCGTTATCACGAAGATTTTCATCGAGTAATTGTTCCAAATCATACGATTTTGCAAGACTTTCACTGATAACAATCACTTTCATGTGGTGACTGGTTAATGCCTGTTCCCTTTCTAATGAAAATTCACGAATCATTTGAAGGACGGAATCCCCAGTTTGAGAAATATTAATATAAGATTTTTGTGAGGGGCCTGATTGTTTTGTGCTGGAACTTGCTACTTGTGGAGTGATGATTTGAAAGGTTGAGGTAATCAGGTCCTTTTTTGTATAACCCTCCCCTTTTTTGCTTAACTCTTTCTCAATTTTGGACTTCAAGCCTTTATCAAATGCCAAACCTATGCCTAAACTTTGCTCTTCAATTTCATGACTGCTCCAACATCCTGTAAGGGATACGAACAATAGAACGGAGAGGGAAATGAAGAGGGGCCGTATTTTGCTATGTGGTTGTTTCATATTTTCCTCCCTTTACTTTTTGAATAATAAGCAGGAGAAGCGGGAGTAAACCAAATAAATACAATGCGTAATTGCCGACGAAATCTCCAAGTTTAAAGATGTCATTCATATTTTTTGGAATCATGGAAATGATGTATAAAACCGGAAGCAAGGCAAACATAAAAGGGTGAATGTTCTTTTTTGAAAGTTGAGCTAGCCCTAAAGAAGCTGCATAGTATGTAATGGTGAATGTGGCAAATATTTGCATGATCCATACCACGAGCAATAAAGATTCAAACCGTTCAAAGATCAAACCTGAGACCTCAAAACTGCGTATAAGATCAAGTGTCGGCCATGTTCTTGTGACCACTCCTTCAATAGATAATGCCCCGATAACCATTACGACCGTTACCACGTAAAAAATCAATGGAATGAAAATTCCAACAAGCATGGCTTTTACTGCTTTTTTGGGCTGATTCATAAACGGAACAAGCAGTAACATGACTTCAGGTCCTGTAAAAGCTAGAGCCGTCGTTTTTACTCCTTTTAGTACAGGGATGACT
Source organism: Peribacillus sp. SIMBA_075 (assembly GCF_046534585.1). Lineage (NCBI taxonomy): Bacteria > Bacillati > Bacillota > Bacilli > Caryophanales > Bacillaceae > Peribacillus > Peribacillus sp. SIMBA_075. Next base: position 6,149 of record NZ_JAWRYN010000036.1, read on the forward strand.
CCTTCCCCTAGTACAGGACGCAGATTATCAATCTCAAATATTTTAATGCTCATGAAGGCAACGACCAAAAAAAGGATCACCGTCAAAGGTAATATAATTTCAAAAAGACGGGCAATCGGGTTAAGGCCGCCGATGACCAGATAGAGACTTACCCACATGAAAATCATCGAAATTGCCCATGTAGGGGTGCCTTCAAGAAGCAAATACTTTATTACTTCCGCCATAGAACGGAGCTGAAACCCGCAAGTAATAAGGAAATAACATATTAAAGCTAAACTGAGTAATTTGCCTAACCATTTTCCCACAATTTCATTGCTGTATTGATAAAAGGTTTTTTCGGGAAACTGTTGGCTTAATTTGACGATGATCACCCCCGCGATTATGGCAATAACCCCTCCTAAAATAACGCTTATCCATGCATCTGGTGTCTGCACCTTCTCAGTGGCTGCTCTGGGCAGGGTGAGTAATCCTGTACCAAGTATAAAGTTTATGACTATGACCGCTACTTGAGGAGTTGTAATTTGGTCTTTCGGACTGAGATTCATTATTTAATCACCCTTCACCGTATGTTATCTTTTACGCATAGGATTTTTCGTATGCATCATCTTTGGCCGGCTTTTCATCATCATAATTGGCATGCGAACCATCAAGTCTTTCCACTCACTTAAGCGATAAGGAACGGCTGGACTCAAATAAGGCACACCAAAGCTTTTTAATTTCACTAAATGGCTGGCCATGAAAAGAAAAAAGAGAATGACTCCGTATAATCCTAATGTGGCAGCACACAACATAGATGGAAAACGAAGTATCCGAAATGTAAACCCTGTACTATATTGAGGAATAGCAAATGATGAAATGGCAGTTAACGAGACTACAATCACCAAAACAGGGCTAACAATTCCTGCCTGTACAGCAGCTTCCCCAATGATTAATCCGCCGACAATCCCCATTGCAGGACCAATTGGCTTAGGTAAGCGCAGGCCTGCTTCCCTCAAAATTTCGATGGATATTTCCATAAATAATGCTTCGATAAGTGCCGGAAAAGGAACGGTTGCTCTCGTTCCTATAATGGATATGGCCAGTTTGGTCGGAATTAACCCTGAATGAAATGAGATGAAAGCTATATACATAGACGGTGTAAACAGGGCTAGAAAGGCTGCGAGATAACGAAGCATACGCATGAATGTGCCAGGAATCCATCTTTCATAATAGTCTTCCGGTGATTGTAACATCATGCTTAAGGTAACTGGAGCAATCAAAGCAAATGGCGTCCCATCCAATAAGATGGCCACCCGGCCTTCCAACAAAGCAGCGATTACGCGATCAGGACGTTCTGTATTCTGTATCTGCGGAAAAGGACTTAGGTAATTATCTTCGATGAGTTGCTCTACATAACCTGATTCTGGCACATTGTCAATATTAATTCTCTTAATTCGATTTTCTACTTCTTGAACTAATTCGGGATCAACAATATCTTTTATGTAAGCGACAACCAAGTCTTTTTTCGAACGCTTTCCTACTTGGAATTTTACTAACGATAAATTTTCGTTTTCACCACTTCCCCTTAAAAAAGATGTATTATCACTCAAAGATTCAGTGAAACCGACCCGTGGACCCCTGACTAATGCCTCTGATACCGGCTCTTCAATCGTCCTTGTTTTAGGTTTTGTTGTTCCGAGGATTAGCGGTTCAGGCAATCCATCAATTAAAAGAGCGGTAGAACCTGTTAATACTTTTGATGCTAACCCTTTAATGGAATCGACCACTTCTACTTCACTGATAGTTAACACTTCATTTTTTATAAATTCTTTTGACATGCTTCCTTTGATGTAAGGAAGGCCCTGTTTGTATTCTGCTGAAAAATCAACCATTAATGATGGCATGATATTTTTATCAATGAGTTCTTTATCTGATAGTCCATCCACAAAAATGATAATTGACCGAATACCGGTACGTCCTATATTAAATTCTCGAAAATGCACATCCCAATTATGGCCAATTTCTTGCTTAACTAGTTCTAGATTTAATACAAAATTATCTGAAAAATGATCAGTTGAATCTTGGGAGGTACATTCTTTTTGTTTGTCATTATTAGTAACTTTTCCTTTTTTACTGATCTTTGATATCCACTCTTTCATTATCATCACTCATCCTTTGAGTTGCGAAGCCGATTTAACAATTTGGAGAATAAATACGGAATAAATAAAACTATAAAAGCTTGTATAAAAACCTGCCATTCTGGCAGGTAGGAAACAATCGTTTTCCACATTATCATCACCCTATACTTGCCTCATATCAGCAGCTGAATTCTTTTAAATTCCTTTATTTCTCAAATAGTATGATGTTCTTACACGTTTCTTATGCAAGAAAGTTAAAAGCAAAAGCCTATTTCTATCCCCCTTTATATTTGGTACTAGCCTTGATGTACTTAACTTTGACATTTGCCCGTGTATCGATGGGAAGGCCCGAGTGTAAAAATGATGTGGATAATTTTGGTCAATTATTGCTTTTCCTCCTACATTGGGCTTATGCTCATAATTGAAATGTAATTTTAAAGATTCAGATACCAAATTGAAATTATGTTTGAAATAATATATACTGAAAATTGGGAATTGTTAGTAAGTAGTATCCTTAACCATTAACGACTACGTGATAAAAAAAATTGCAAAATAAAGACGTTCAAGAATAAAATAATCCAATCGCAACCCTTGTACCGGAACGGAAAGGAAAAGTAATTACCGTTTTGTGGGAATGTGAATCCTGGAAATAGAACGGAAGTAAAGAATTCTCCCTCATTAATCGAAACATTCCTTAAACTTATTAAATCCAGTTTATTTCTTTCGACATTAGTCAAAGGGTAAAGTTGTTCGTTTCTTGTTTTCTAAGTACGATTACAAAGGGGGAAAAGGATGAATATATGGACAAGCTGCACACTAAGTTCAATCCTGGCACTCTCATTACTTGCACCTTCCGTGTCATTTGCTAAAGAAAATGCAAATCAGGAAGTTCCTGTGAGTAAGGAAACTGCCAGCCAGTATCCTGTGTTAACGAAAGCAAAAAAAACAGAAGAAGCGGGCTTTTCATCTGAAAAGCTGGAAAAGGTGGATCGGCTGATTGAAATGGAAGTGGCTGCCGGTTTCCCTGGTGCTGCCCTGATTGTCATAAAGGACGGTAAGATCGTTAAAAATGAATGCTATGGGTACAAACAGAAATTTAATGGATATACGCCACTTAAAAAGTTTCAGAAAATGGACAAGGACACTTTATTTGACCTTGCTTCAAACACGAAAATGTATGCAACTAATTTTGCTATTCAGAAATTAGTCAGTGAAGGCAAGTTGAATATCCATGCAAGAGTTCAGCAATACATTCCTGAATTCAAAGACATGGAAGCGGATGTGATCAAAGGAAAGGATACTCTGAGGATTATTGATGTGCTTCATCATACAGCGGGTTTTAGACCAGATCCGCAATACCATAATCCAAAGGTTTCGAAAGACCTTTTTTCACAGGAACGGGATAAGACCATTGAGTTCATATCTAAAACACCGCTGACATATGTACCTGGAACACAGAATGTATACAGTGATGTCGACTATATGCTGCTCGGAGCCATTGTTGAAAAAATCACGGGTCAGCAGCTTGACACCTATGTTGAAAATGAATTGTACAGGCCGCTTAGTTTGAAAAATACAAAGTTCAACCCCCTTCAAAAAGGCTTTAAGCCAAAGGATGTTGCTGCAACTGAATTGCTTGGGAACACGCGGGATGGCGTGATTGATTTTCCTAACGTTCGCACATACACACTTCAAGGTGAAGTTCATGATGAAAAAGCCTTTTATTCGATGGGAGGCATTTCGGGTCATGCAGGTCTGTTCTCGACTACAAGCGATCTCGCTGTCCTCCTGCAAGTGATGCTGAATGGCGGGGGTTACGGTAAACATAAGTTGTTTGATCAAGAAACAATCGATGAATTCGTCGCACCTTCCGAAATGAATCCTACTTACGGTCTTGGGTGGAGGCGAAATGGCGATGCTAGCATGGAGTGGATGTTCAGCCCTTATGCGAGTGACAGTGCTTACGGACATACTGGATGGACTGGGACGGTCACGATCATAGATCCTGAATTAGATTTAGGGATTGTTCTACTTACAAATAAAAAGCATTCCCCGCTCGTTAACCCTGTAGCCAATTCCAATCAGTTTTTCGGTGACCTCTTCAAAACAGGAAGCTATGGAAGTGTTGTAACTGCGATTTATGATGCATTGGAAACGAAGGAATAAGAGGCAATATGTTTCGTAGGGAAGTCAATTTGGCAGTCGGGATATCAGGGTCACCAAGTTGACTATGTATGTGGTACACAGTCTTAAATCTTAAATAATATTTTTGGAGGACATAATGAAAGTCAGGCTACTAACTCCATCTGATGCTGAAAGTTATTGGGCATTAAGAATAGAAGGATTAAAAAACTATCCAGAAGCATTCGCAACAAGCTACGAGGAAGCTATAAATAAGGAGAATCCAATAGAGCAGGTTGCTAATAATTTAAAAACCAAAGGGAATTTTACCTTTGGGGCATTTGATGAATATGAGGAACTCATTGGTGTAGTTACCTTAATTCAGGAACAGCACAAAAAACTGCAACATAGGGCAAATATTTTTGCTATGTATGTAACTTCGAAGAAAAGTGGATTGGGTGTTGGAAAAACATTATTAACAGAAGCTATAAATAAAGCGAAAGAAATAGATGATGTCGAGAAAATAAATTTGACTGTAGTAACAAGTAATCAAAAAGCCAAAAACCTTTACGCAAACTTAGGTTTCAAGGTTTTTGGCTTTGAGGAAAAAGCTTTAAAAGTAAATGGTGTCTATTATGACGAAGAACATATGGTTCTATGTTTAGAAAAATAAAGTGTCATCTTCAACTACGGGTGCGTTAATAACAAGACTTATTTTTTACACCGTTCAGTCTGAACTGTGATTTTTAGTTTTTATAAATGTGGCCAAGTGCGACACATTGGCGCCTGTCAACGGTACCGGACCGAGGGAGGATAAGGAGTACTCACTTCATCAAGATCCTCTTGGTGTCCTCAAAAGGCAAGCGGGGAACCACCGTTTGATGCTGTACCACCACCGCCTAAAAGCGCTTATCAAAGCTAGCGTTTTCGATGTAGTTAGGGGTGATGAACATTAGCCCCAAAAAGAAATGTTAAAACAAATAAAAAAATATGTTGACCGAACAGACTGTATCCGCTTACAATAATATTTAGTTATTAGTCTATTTAGAAAATTTTAAAAAGAGGTACCTGCATGACAAAGGAATTCGACAAAAGAATCGGGCGCCATGCAATCATGTACGCGTTTGCGGACGAAGAGGAAGAAGTCATATTGACGAATGATCTAAAGCGGATGGATTGGCTTTATGGAAAAGGTAAAGTCGGTTCAATGGAGCTGCAGAAAATAGTTGCGGCCATTGAGACATCAGCTAAAAGACTTGGATTAGTCAATCCCGATATGTATCGGGAAATGCATGCGCTGTATCATGCGATCATCGAAGCACTCCAAGGCGTGACACGGGGCCAAGTCGAGCTTGGCGGTCTTTTGAGGACTGCGGGCCTTCGGTTTGCAATCGTTCGGGGCAGGCCGTTTAAAAGCGGGGACGAAGGTGAATGGATTGCTGTCGCCGTGTATGGAACGATTGGAGCACCGGTTCGGGGATTTGAACATGAAGCCGTTGGTTTGGGAATTAACCACATTTAAATAATTAAAAGCCTATAGTTATTTAGTGAAATAGGGGGCTGTATTGTAGACTGGATAAGTCTGTCAATATGGCCTCCTTTTGTTTGTTTAAAAAAAGAATAGGGGTGCAGGAAATGATTATGTTAACGGGCCAAACTTTAACGATTGAAGAAGCGAAAAAAGTATTATATGGGGAAGCATTTGTCTCTGCTTCAGCCGAGAGTGTTAAGAAAGTGGAAAAAAGCCGGGAAGCGGTTGAGAATATCGTGAAACAAAAGAAAGTCGTCTACGGAATTACAACAGGATTCGGGAAGTTCAGCGATGTTTTGATTGATGCAGAGGACGCAGAGCAGCTACAGTGGAATTTGATTCATTCTCATGCATGCGGAGTCGGGGAACCGTTTCCTGAGGTGGTTTCGAGAGCTATGGTCCTTCTCCGTGCCAATGCACTATTGAAAGGGTTCTCAGGCGTCCGTCCTGTTGTCATTGAACGTCTGATCGATCTTTTGAATGCTCATATCCATCCGGTCATCCCTCAGCAAGGTTCTCTTGGAGCAAGTGGGGACTTGGCGCCTCTTTCCCATTTGGCGCTAGTATTGATGGGAGAAGGGGAAGTGTTTTATAAAGGAGAGCGAATGGAGGCCATCGTAGCTTTATCGAAAGAAGGCATTCTTCCGGTGACACTTAAAGCAAAAGAAGGTCTTGCATTAATTAACGGAACACAGGCCATGACGGGGATGGGGCTCGTCAATTACATTGAAGCCGAACAGCTGGCCCATCAAACTGAAGCGATTGCTTCACTGACTTTAGAAGGATTACGCGGTATTGAAGATGCCTTTGATCGGGATGTTCATTTAGCACGCGGTTACCGCCAGCAAACAGAGGTCGCGGAAAGGATTAGCCGCATGATCAACGGCAGCCAGCTCATCACCAAGCAAGGAGAACTGCGGGTACAGGATGCTTATTCGCTTCGCTGCATTCCGCAAGTGCATGGTGCTTCATGGCAAACTCTTGATTATGTAAAAGAAAAATTGGAGATCGAAATGAATGCTGCGACGGATAATCCGCTTATTTTTGACGATGGGGAAAAGGTTATTTCAGGGGGGAACTTCCATGGCCAGCCGATAGCATTTGCGATGGACTTCATGAAAATCGCTGTTGCCGAGCTTGCGAATATTTCAGAGCGCCGCATTGAGCGACTCGTCAATCCTCAGCTGAATGACTTACCGCCATTCTTAAGTCCGTCACCTGGCTTGCAGTCTGGAGCGATGATCATGCAATATTGTGCAGCTTCACTCGTCTCTGAAAATAAAACACTTGCACATCCTGCAAGCGTGGATTCCATTCCATCTTCAGCGAACCAGGAAGATCATGTAAGCATGGGAACGATTGGATCCCGACACGCACATCAAATCATTCAAAACGTTCGCCGCGTTTTGGCGATTGAGCTCATTTGTGCCCTGCAAGCGGTGGAATACCGTGGAATAGAAAAGATGGCTCCGTTTACAAAAGAGTTTTATACGGAAGCAAGAAAGCTCATTCCAAGCATTACGCAAGACCGTATCTTTTCAAAAGATATTGAAGCAACGGCAAGCTGGTTACATCAAATCGATTGGAATTCATTTATTAATAGGAGTTTACCTACAACATAATATGATGATGCTAAATCACCGAATCTTTAAAAATTCGGTGATTCTTTTAAAAAACGTTAGGCATATAAGCCCTTTGACTTGAGTTTTTAAGCCTAGCATAGTTGCGGAAATGCTACTTAGATCCCTAAAATTCCAAAAAAGGTCTTAGCATAAGAAAAAATGACTTTAAAAAAGTGAAAATTGCAAAAAGTAACTATTGATGAATGATCCACTTTACTTATTCGTGCTAGATTAAATATGCATTTTTGGAGGGGAACCCAATTTGGAAAATAGGCAATTGCAGCCGTTTGATAAAGATGAGCAAAACCAGCCGTCAAATACTTTACAAAGAAAGCTAAAAGCGCGCCACCTTACGATGATTTCGTTGGGCGGTGCAATTGGAACAGGGCTTTTTCTCGGCAGCGGGCCGGCGATTCACTCTGCAGGACCTGGCGGGGCTTTGGTAGCTTATACCGTTATCGGTATCATGGTTTATTTTATTATGACAAGTCTCGGAGAACTGGCATCATTTATGCCAATCAGCGGAGCCTTTAGTACCTATGCTACGCGTTTCATCGATCCGGCACTAGGGTTTGCACTTGGTTGGAACTATTGGTTCACCTGGGCGATGACGCTTGCGGCGGAACTATCTGCCGCAACGATGGTTATGAAGTTTTGGTTTCCTCACAGCCCGTCATTCTTATGGAGTTCTTTGTTTTTAGTTTTGATATTCTTATTGAATTACGTATCAGTTAAAGGATATGGAGAAGGGGAATATTGGTTTTCGCTCATTAAAGTGGCGACCATCATCATTTTTATCGTTGTCGGAATATTGATGATATTCGGGATCATGAACGGAGAGGCGATTGGTTTTAAAAACTTCACAGTTGGTGACGCTCCGTTTGCCGGTGGCTTTTTGGCAACATTGGGTATTTTCATTGCTGCTGGTTTCTCTTTTCAAGGGACAGAAATAGTCGGTGTGGCAGCCGGTGAAAGTGAAGACCCGGCAAAAAATGTACCTCGTGCAGTTCGTAGCATCTTTTGGAGGATCTTCCTTTTTTACATCCTAGCGATACTTGTTATTGGACTGATCGTTCCTTATACGAATGGCAGCCTGCAGGGACACACGATCATGGTTAGCCCGTTTACGATGGTGTTTGAAAAAGTGGGACTGGCATTTGCTGCTTCCGTCATGAATGCCATCATCTTAACGGCTGTATTATCTGCTGGTAATTCAAGTCTTTACGTGACAAGCCGAATGTTGTACTCAATGGCAAATGAAGGGCTAGCACCGCGGATTTTTGGGAAGCTCAACAAGCGCGGCGTTCCCATTTGGGGACTGATTGTGACCTCACTTGTTGGGATGCTTGCATTTTTTGCTTCCGTTTTCGGTGATGGAGTTATCTATATTTGGCTGATGAATGCAGTTGGGGTCACTGGATTTATATTCTGGCTAGGTATAGCGGCGAGCCATTACCGCTTTAGAAAAGCATACATTGCTCAAGGGTATTCACTGGACGATCTTCCCTATCTATCAAAATGGTTTCCTTTCGGACCGATATTTTCCTTTGCCCTTTGTTTTTTCGTTTTAATGGCGCAAAACTATCAAGCCTTTCTTGGAGATACCATTAATTGGGCAAGTGTGGTTGCTACCTATATTGGCATCCCATTTTTTCTGGTAATGTGGCTTGGGTATAAGTTTGTTAAGAAAACAAAAGTAATTCCGCTAGAGGAATGCAAGATTGATTTTGATGAACACAGGAATGCAAAATAAACATAAGACTTCTTTAATAATTTTAACTTTCTTTGTTAAGAATTTAGCAGCCTTGAAATGACAAGGTTCCTTACCGCCAAATAAACAAAATTTGAATGATGCCAGTTGATTGAGCCGAGGTAACTGTTGGAGATGGTTGAATCAATACGGACAATATCAATTTCATTTAAATGATATCCCTTTTTTATCCCCTACAGGTAGATTATTAAGTACATTTAATAATCTACCTGTAGGGGAATTTTTTTTATTGGCGAAAAGGGACAAACATATTAAACGTGAAGTGGTTCGATTAAATTTGGGGGAGGTTCATTGAGTTTATGCTTTTTTAAGTAGGCAAGAGATTTCCATATAGCCTAATTTGTAAAACAGAGATAAGCCCTGCCAAAAGGGTTTGGGGGGGTATTTGGCATGGCCATGAATAATGTAACAAAAAGATAAGAAATAATTCAGGTGTAATTGGGGAGGAAAGACATGGGCACTATAATTTACATTACAAAATGTTGAGTCTAACAATCTATATCAAATGTTCTATGAACATGTTGGGAAATAATTGTTCATCTTCTTATTAAAAGCTCTTTTCGTAAAGATTGTGTTTTAAAACCGAAACTATTTAAGGTTGATTGGAGCGGAAGTGCGAGACTCCTGCGGGAGCAGCGGGACAGGTGAGACCCCACAGGCGTTTACGCCGAGGAGGCTCACCGCCCGCACCAAGGAAAGCGAGCATCTGGAGGGGAAATCAACCACAACTCACTACCTGGTAAATAGCAACAAAGTATGTGAAAACAGCCTATTTAAATGTCCTTTCTTCCATAAACTCACCGATTTTTCGGAACTTATCAAAACGTTGTTGGCGTAGATTGCCTTTATCTAATTGACCAAGTTCTTGCAATGCTTTTCGTAAGGTTTCTTTGATAAAGTGCGATTGAAGTGGGATGTCAATATGTGCTCCTCCTACAGGCTCTTTGATGATCTCATCAATCACCCCTAGTTCCATCAAGTCCTTAGCCGTAATTTTCAATGCCTCAGCTGCTCGTTTTGCTTGTGTGGCATCCTTCCATAACAATGCTGCTGCTCCTTCAGGTGAAATAACCGAATAAAATGTGTTTTCTAGCATGTAGATTCGATTGCCTATTCCTAGAGCCAATGCACCACCACTCCCACCTTCACCAACTACAAAACAGATGATGGGCACTCCAAAACTTGCCATTTCACGAAGATTGAGGGCGATAGCTTGTGATTGTCCGCGTTCTTCGGCTTCACGACCTGGGAAGGCCCCTGCCGTATTGATAAATGTTACGATGGGGCGATTGAACTTATTAGCTTGTTGCATAATTCTTAGGGCTTTTCTGTAGCCTTCAGGTTGTGACATGCCAAAACGACGATAGATATTGTCTTTAGTATTTTTACCTTTTTGATTTCCTAAAACAGTTATAGGCATTCCTTCGAAGGTAGCTATTCCTGAAACCAATGCAGGATCTTCCCCATAAAGTCTGTCACCATGAAGTTCAATAAAGTCTTCAAAAATATGGTGGATAAAATCTAAAGTAGTAGGGCGTTGTTGAATTCTGGATAGTTGAATTTTATCCCAAACTTCCATATTCTCATTAAGGTGAATTTTGATTTCATTGACTCTTTGCTCAAGATTATTTATTACTTCGTTAAGGTCAAGATTATGCTTTGCAGACACCTCTTTCAATTCAGCAATTTGATTTTCCAGTTGTTTTAAAACTTGCAAATTCATCGTTTAAAACACTCCCTGAAATCGAGATGATGGATTTTTAAAATGGTTGTTAATGTTTGTTTTAATTCACTCCTATTTACAACCATATCCAGTTGCCCATGTTCTAATAAAAATTCAGAGGTTTGGAAATTTTCTGGAAGTTCTTCTCTTATCGTCTGTTCAATTATGCGTCTTCCTGCAAAGCCAATTAAAGCTTGCGGTTCGGCAATATTGATATCACCTAACGAAGCGAAGCTAGCAGAAACTCCACCCGTTGTAGGATTCGTTAAAACGGATACGAAAAGGATTTTTTCGTAGTTTAGTTGTTCTAAAGCGACACTCGTTTTTGCCATCTGCATGAGACTAAGAATTCCTTCTTGCATGCGAGCTCCGCCGCTTGCCGAAAACAATATAAATGGTTTTCGTGTTTTTAATGATTCCTCAATGGCTCTTGTTATTTTTTCACCGACTGCTGAGCCCATACTTCCCATACGGAAACGAGAATCCATGACACCAATCACAACCGGATAACCACCAATGGAAGCTTCCCCGGTAATAACCGCATCATTTAATGCAGTCTTATTTTTATCAGAAATTAATTTATCTTTATATTCAGGGAACTTCAGCGGGTCAACGGAAATTAAACTTTTATTGAATTCCGAAAATGAACCACTATCTGTAACCATTGAAATGCGGTCATAAGCTGTAACCGGGTAGTGATATTGGCATTTCGGACATACATTCAATTCTACTTTCATAAGAGATTCATCATAAGTTTCCCCGCATGATTTACAAGTAAAAGGTATTGGAGTAAGGCTTTTGTCTATTTCATTTGATTCTATTTTTTCTCTCTTTAATGGGTAAATCTCCATCAATCCTCCCTTGGTAAGACAGCTTTATTACAAGTTACGCTCACCGTTGTGTTTTTTAGCTTTTCATTAAAAAGTTTTATAAAATCAGCAATCACCCTAGAGTGGGACTTCATTATAAAAAATTATCTATTCCTGTATGAATGCATGTTTACTTGGAAAATCAAAAGCTTACGATTTTATCGACGGGAAATACATAGGCTTGTATACAAACCGAGTATATAAACATCAAAAACTACTTATCTTCTATATAATGAATATTGATCCAGTTCTTAGAAAGAACGATTTACCAAATAGCAAAGCGTCATTTTATTCCATTAATTGGTGTAAACTCATAATATGCAATTACTAATATAATTGAATGGGTCATTCTTCCATGGATAATATTTTATTGGTTATCAGATTGTTAAAAAGATAAAGATTAATAGTTTTTTTCTTAATTTAAAGGGGCAGATTAGGCACACATAATATTCAAGAGGGCAATCTTAGAATGTAAATGAAACTTTAAGAGCTATATATTCGTATAAATTGATAGGGTTTCAAGCGAAAGTGAAATGATCATAACAGACTAATGGAAATTAAAGGAGAAATGAACCGAATGTTTAAGAAGTTTATGGCTAAGTTAGGGAAAGGTGCAGCAACTGTTGATTTACGCTACGAAAACCGTTCTTATTATGCTGGTGAGACACTAAAAGGGGAAGTAATTTTACATGGCGGAGAAGTGGAACAACAAATTAACCAGTTAGCAGTTGGCTTCATGATTAAAGTGAGGACAAAACGTGGGGAAACTGTCACGAAAAAAGTGTCATCTGTACCTTTAAGCGGTCCGTTTACAATTAAGGAAAAGGAAGAGAAACATTTTGATTTCACTTACAAAATCCCGCAAGATCTTCCTTTAACAAGAGGTTCGATTTCTTACTTTTTCGATACTCACCTAGATATTCAAGGTGGATTGGATCACATTGATGTAGATGCATTGGTCCTTAAGGCTCCAAAGGAACTAGAAGCCATTTTCAACTCACTAAGTAAGCTCGGTTTTCGAGAACAACCTACTTCAGGAAAAGTGGATGCCTATGGACAGGAATTTTCATTCTTTCCAACAGCGCAATTTGCCGGCCAGATCAATGAATTGGAGATACGGATTTCTTCAAAAGAAGCTGTAGAGCAGGTGTTTATGGAAATCGATTGTCAAAAAGGGAATCGAGAAATTGAAGCCAAACGGGAATTTGTTATTGATCATAGACTGTTAGAGGAACATCAAGAGCTTACCCATTTTTTACAGCAACAAATTGCAGAGGTAGTGGAACAGCCTCAATTGTTCACGCGTCCATTTTCTTATCATGATCAATATTCACCTACAGGAAATAAATTCAGTAGTGTTGGGGGAATGGTTGGAGGATTAGCCGCAGGAGTATTGGGGGGCATGCTGCTTAGCGAAATGATAGATGGTTTAGATATGGATGGGGTGCTAGAAGGGGCTACTGATGCCCTTGGAATAGAAGAAGATATGTTTGATGTGGAAGAACAGTTTGAAGATTTTGGTGGCTTTTTCGGTGATGGGGATGAGTAACTTAGATACCAAACATTAATCATTTTTAATTGTTGTAGTAAAATTCCAGGAGGGAAAACAACTTGTTGTTGAGAAAATATCTGTCACAATTAGGAATAGGAAAAGCTGTAATCAATCTTAAATTGCCTAAGGTAAAGTATGGGTTGGGAGAACGGATAACAGGTGAATTCTCCATAATAGGAGGAATCTGTGAGCAAAAAATAAAACGGTTGGAGTGTGACTTAGTGCAATTAGACAAGGTGAATAATGTACAACGGATTTTTGATACCACAACCATACTGACAACAAAATTTATAGAGGAGGAGCAGGAAATCCTTATTCCATTTTCATTCCAGTTGCCGATTTCCGCTGCCTTGTCATCAGAGCACATATCCTACCGATTTAACACGAGGTTGTTTTTTGATAAAGGAGTAATAAGCGAGGATCAGGACATCATTCAAATAGTAGACCAAATTAGTCAAGAAAATTGAAGTGGACAATAATATATAAATTTAGTTTGGATTATGATTTTCATGTTTTCCAAGTTTACGAAGGAGGATATTAATAGTCATCATTAAACTAAGTGCTAGGGTATAAAGACAGCAACTTCACCAGGGGTGAAGTTGCAAAAAAAGAATGTACTCATAATTGTTTGATTAGCTGCATAATCTCCAAGTTAACAGGAAATCTCTATTTTATATTTCTTAACAAACCCTAAAGTACTTTCAAATACTTGCTGTATCTTATGTTCTGGACAATGGATGCACACCTGCAAATCTCGGGATGCGTCATTTCATAATAATTCATAATGACATCCCGTTCCTCTTTTTGAGAACCCCAGCTTTATACACAGCTCACGCACTTTTCTTTTGCCGAAGGTAGCTTCGCGAGCACTACGGAAAGCTGTCTCATGGCCGATATGAAGACTGATTGCCGTGATGATACCAACGTAGTTTTCCACGGATCTCTTCATTTACAGCAATAGCTTCAATATAGTATTTACTCAATGTAGATAGAGCTGTACATAATGCTGGTAGATTGAAGCGGGCTGAAGACAAGAACAGGCTCCATGACATACAACTCAAGTTGTATGTCATTACCGATTACCTGAAAAATCCACTTTGTTGATAACTTCCGCCGTGACAGTGGTGACTTTTCCCTGGCATTAAAGTCACTCCCTCATTCAAACGTTCCTTTTATAAGCGGAACCATCCTTTCTACCATCACTTGTCCTCTTGCAATTACAGTATCAATTGTCAATGTATCCTTTTGCAACAAAACAATATCAGCATCCTTCCCGGTTTGGATGCTGCCCTTGCTCGAAAGCTTTAGTACTTGTGCGGGATTGGTGGTGATGACCTTCAGTGCCGTTTCCAGCGGGATGCCTTCTTTTAAAACGGAATCACGGACTTCGTGATATAGCGAGGATACTTTTCCAACTTGTAGGCCTGCATACTCCCCATGGCTGTTAAAGAAGGGAAGGCTTGCTTGTCCGTCTGAAGAGAAGGTTATGTGCCCGACTGGAACCCCTTCTTCAAGCATCAGGCGCAAGCCTTTGCTGCACTTCACTTCGCCTTCTTCCAAAAACAAAGGAATGGTACTTGTGGTAAAGTCTACGTATCCGCCTCTCTTCGCGTAATCAATTCCCGCCCTGAATAATTCCCCATTTCGATTGATATGTGTCGGATGGAGCTGCCTAATCGGAATGTTGGTTTTATCTACAATTTCATGCAGCAAGGAAAGCTTTCCATCTCCGTCCCCTACATGAACTTCTAATATCCCAGCTTTTCCTGACAGGATACCGCCATTGCGTGCCGCTGAGGCGACTTTAGTCAATTCCTCAAATGTGGGTTCTGATGATCTATGGTCGGATATTGCAATCTCTCCAACACCGATAATTTTATCGATTAAAATAATATCGTCCTCGATTTTTCCCGTCAATGTTTTTACTGGTACTTGATAGGAGCCAGTATGAATGAAGCAGGAAATACCCTCTTCTTCAAGCGCCCGCGCCTTGGCAAGAAGACTTTCCATTCTACGCGTAGTTCCGTCCGTACCAAGTAAGCCGACCAGCGTTGTAATACCTGAAGTTGTAATATCAGTGAGCATCAGCTCGGGGGTGCGGGTTTTGAATCCTCCCTCGCCGCCTCCACCAATAATATGAACATGTGAATCTATAAAACCCGGAACAACGAAAAGATTAGCCGCATCAATGATTTGAATAGGGGCAAAGTTGTCAGGAATCTCGATTCTGACATCTATAAATGCGATTTTATCGTTTGTAATCAATATGTCTTTCCGTCCTAAGTAATTGGGTGAGTATATCTCGCCATTTTTAATTAAAGTAAGCAATTCGTTTCTCCTCCTGTAAATACTGCTATCAGAATGGACCATACCCGATGAAGTGGGCTATGATAACAGCTATTAATCCGATAAGATATTGAATGAGCACCAGCGGCAAAATCCACTTCGCCCACTTTGTCCAAGAAATGCCTGCGATTGCTAAGCCCGCCATTAAGGTGGTAGCGGTCGGGAAAATCATATTCCCGATTCCGTCCGCGAAAGAGAAAGACAACACTGCAGTTTGGCGTGTAATATCCAATAAGTCTGCGAGCGGCACCATAATTGGCATTGTCAGCATCGCATGACCGGTGCCGGACGCTAGAATAAAATGGATAAGAGTTTGGAAGCTGTACATGCCAGCAACGCTTAAAAAGGCGGGGATATGCTGGATAGATTCAGCTACTTGATGCAGCATAGGGTCGACGATATGGCCCTCATTCAATACAACAAGAATGGCGCGTGATACGCCGATTATCAAAGCGCCGCCGAGCAAGGCTGCAGATCCATTAGTAAAGGAGTTGACAATGTGATCTGCAGAAAGTTTTCCGATGATTCCAATTACGATTGTCAAAACAATGAATAAGGCAGCAATTTCTGTCATGTACCATTGGAACTTGATGACTCCAAACGCCAAGACGATATAGTTAATTAAAAAGGCTATTAAGATGAACTTGTGTCTCGCTGTTAATTTCGCACCTGATTGCAGCAGGTTTTTCGCTTCTTCTTTTGTATATTTCCCGTAGATTCCTATAGAAGGATTTTTCTTTACCTTCATTGCGTAACGATAGATATAAAGAACGGAAACCAGATAGACAATAACAAATAAAATAAGGCGGAATCCCATTCCTGAGAACATCGGCAATTCTGCGATTCCTTGGGCAAGTCCTACTGTGAATGGATTCATGACGGCTGTCGTAAACCCTGACATTACCCCTACTATAACAATGGCGGTTCCTGTAATTGTATCGAATCCCAGAGCCAACGCCAGGGGAATGATAAGAGGAAGATATGCCAGTGTTTCTTCTGCCATCCCCATTAAGGAGCCGCCTACTGCGAAAAACAGCATCACGACAGGAATCAATAGCTTTTCACGCTTCGCCAACTTCCGAGCCATTGTCCCGATAAGTACATCAACCGTACCTGTTGCTCTTAAAACACCGAAAAACCCTCCGATAATCAATAAAAAAAAGATAATATTTCCGGCTTCTACCATTCCTGTGTGAATAGCTTTTATCATATCGAACAATCCGACTGGTGCAGATTCTATCCATTTAAAAGAATTGGCGTCTACAGTTGTCCGTCCATCCGCTTCAATTCGTGCATATTCCCCGGCCGGCAAAATGTGAGTGAATAGCGTTGCTATTGCGAGAATGCAGAGCAGCAGTACAAAAACATTAATTTTTCTCTCTTTTTTCCCTGATGTTCCAAGCGAAACAACCTTCTCTTCAATTTGGCTCATAAGTGTCTCTCCTTTGTATTTAAAATAAAAGCATGGAACTAAAACGCTTACAAAAACATGCCGGCCCCATAGACTATCATCTGTTTTACTCGTATTCTGCTGTTTCCCTCCTTTTCAAATCCATAGGCACATCAATGCTTTATATATGCAAAATCTGTGCCAATATTTCTAGATTGATTATTATGAAAACTTTAGAATTAGATTAGAGTTTAAGGTCATTATTGGTTCTTTTTGGTGATATAATAGAACCAATTTAAAGACAGGTAGGTGCTTTTATGTCAAAATCCTCACTTACGCTTATAGCGGGAAGTGCAAAAACAAAGCAAGCCTTGCAGGAACAGCTGGAACAATTGCTTGGAGACTATGTTCATGTTAAAAGCCATGCTGCCGATGAGGGATTACCGGAGTCTCTGGAAGATACAATAATCTTGTATTCATCAGATGCTGCTTACGATAAAACAAACGACATATATAGCATAAATGCTGAGAAAATAATTGTGGGAAAGAGAACGGTTCATCATGAATACATTGATAAACTATTAAGAATACCTGAAGGCTCAACAGTTCTGGTGGTGAATGATGTTGATGAGGCAACAATAAGTCTTATTGAATCCTTATATCAGCTTGGTGTCGATCATGTTCAATTCATCCCTTTTCGGAAGGGGAGTTTGTTTTATGAGGATGTTCATATTGCAGTTACACCAGGAGAAACAAATCTTTGTCCCTCATACATAAAAGAAGTAATCGATATAGGTGTGCGACTTTTTGACATGACAACAATTTTAGAAGTTGTAGAACGCTGCGGTTTGAACAAGGATATATCCTCGAGGATTTCAGAAAGGTACATTAGGAATATCATTGAATTACAACGTAGGCTGTTATATGCAGAGCGGGATGCCAAGCGGATGAGCGAGCACATCCAAAATGTGCTGGGAACTGTCGATGATGGAATATTGGTCGTTAACGAAGAAGGGCGGATTACAGTTTTTAATAATAGGCTTGCGGCATTGTTTCATGTTGATCCACAAGATGTAGTTGAAAAGTATATGAAGGAAGTAATGCATAGCCGGGATATTACCGATTTCATCATTAACGGTAAGGATGAAAGCAAGTTCTTCGATATAGATGGCGTGGATGTCGTCATTTTTCGATTACAAATGGAGAAAGAAAATACAATTGTCGCAACCTTCAAGAGTGTACATCAAGCTGTTGAAATTGAAAAGACGGCACAAAGGGAAATGCGAAATAAGGGGTTTTATACGAAATACAGCTTTCATGATATTATCGGCGAGCATGAAGTAATGAAAGAACGTAAGCAGATCGCCAAGAAGCTTGCCTTGTCGGGGCATCCAATTTTGATTCAGGGTGAGACAGGAACGGGAAAGGAACTGTTTGCGCATGCTATTCATGAGCATTCAATGCGAAAAAACGGGCCGTTTCTTGCTGTGAACTGCAGCGCATTAACAGAAACTTTGCTTGAAAGTGAATTGTTTGGCTATGAAGAAGGGACATTTACAGGAGCGCAAAGGGGAGGCAGGAAGGGATTGTTTGAATTGGCGGATAACGGGACTATCTTCTTGGATGAAATTGGCGACATAAGTCTCACAGTTCAATCACATCTGCTGCGAGTCCTGCAGGAGGGGGAAATTCGTAGGATTGGCGGCAGAAGAATCATACCCATTAATGTACGGGTGATTACAGCAACGAATAAGGATCTTCAAGGAAAGATGCGGGACGGTTCGTTCAGAACTGACTTATTTTACCGGCTGAATGTACTTAATCTCTGCATTCCGCGACTCAATGAGAGAAGGGCGGATATTCCACTTTTGATTAAGCATCTCATCACAAAGAGTGGGAAGTGGGTAAAGGTAGAGCAAGACGTACTGGAATATTTCATGCAATATGAATGGCCCGGCAATATAAGAGAGCTGAAAAGTACTATTGATTATATGCTGACGGTCTGTGAGGGAAATGTAGTGATGAAAAGGGACCTTCCGTTCATGCACGGACAAACGGAAGAAAGTGTGATTTCGAAATACTCCGCGTGTGAAAGTATGCTGGAAATGCAAGAGCGCACTTTTATTTTGGAAGTAATCAAGCAATGTAACGATAAAGGAAAAGCGGCGAGCAGAGAGCTTATATCAAGTCAAAGCATAGATTCGGACATTGTCTTGTCCACGCAGCAGATCCGCCGCCGCTTGGATATTTTATCGGGCGAAGGATTTGTTATCAAAGGCAGAGGACGGGCCGGCACAAAGATAACTGCGGCTGGAATAGAGTATTTATATTTTCTAAAGTCAAATCGCTGAGGGTAGCTGAAATAAGTTATTAAATTCTCAACAAAAAAACCGATTGGTAAATTAATTGGTTTTTTTACATATCTGCATGTGAAAAAAATTATAGAAAGAATCTATACAGTATATAGAAATTATGAATTGATAAGTGAAGATGAGGATTTTGTTTAACAAGAAATCTAGTGATGTTCGGGATATTGATTTTGGGGTATATGGTTGTTATCTGCCCGACAACGTCATAAAAAGTATTTTAAAATAACAAAAAAACGATTGAATATAAAATCTTGATAATGAACAGCAAGGCAATAGAAGTGTAGCGATTGTTCACGCTGGGTGTAGTTATAAATGCACGGTCTGTATTTTTTATTATTTAATATCCTTTGCAGCAATGGAAAACTTGTACAGCCGATGAAGCTATGAATGGATTAATTGAAAGAAGGCAATCCACTAACTAAAGTAGCTATATTTTTTGTATTGGTTTTATCCGTGAAGAGTATTCAATTGTGAGTTAATTTCACATTTGAAAAAAATGATAAATCGTGTGTCCGAAAATTTGTTTTCGATGTCCGATTTTTTTGCTTTAACCGTTGATATATCAATGTTTATAGAAGAATGGTGTCACTTTCATATGATGCACACTCTTAGCATAAATACTCAACAAATCCGCCGCACATCATTTGAATTTATATTCATTGTTTGTTAAGGTAATAAAGTACTTTAGGGAGAACGGTTTATTCCGTGTGATGGAACTGACCAAAAAACTCTAAAATAAAAACCAATATATTTCAGTTGATATATGCTGTGCCTGTTAGTTTCCTCAGTTGTATTGCACCTCTTTTCCCTACTTGAAATGCTCAAATTAGACACATTGGGAATCCCATAATCATTTTCAATGCGTATGGTGTCATACTGCAAGTATCATTCCACCTGGTTAAGGAAAATGAAGTACTTAAGAGGGTAATCTTTAGTCCAACGACTGGACAGAAAACTCTAAGTGGAAATCGTTTATATTAAAGTTGGTATATGCTGTGCCTGCTTGTTTCCTCAATTGTGATTGCACCTCCTTTTCCTACTTGAAATGCTCAATTAATCACACATATAAAATCCAAGTAAAGAATGCCTTCTTGGGAACAATAAAAATAGTAATTTCTTTGTTCATTAGGTCCTGTGCAAGAAGGTGCCACTCACATATGTGTCAATTCCGCTTTTTTTACCTCAATATGGTATAGAACAGAAGAAAAAAGTGTATGGGTAGAATCGTTTTTAAAATTTCGATTATTTCAAGGTACTTGTGTATTAATAATCATCACTCGCATAAAACGGGGAAATTCAGCAAAACTGAATCATATGGGCAACTATTAGAATGAGGTGACTTGATGAAGCCGTATGTAGAAGTCAGAAATGTTTCGAAAATTTTTGGCAAATCTCCAAAAGCAGCAACAGATTTATTGAGGCAAGGCAAAACAAAAAAAGAAATCTTGAAAGAAACGGGACAAACGGTCGGAGTTAATAATGTGAATTTCGAGATTTATCCTGGCGAAATTTTTGTCATCATGGGTCTATCCGGAAGTGGGAAATCCACTTTAATCCGCATGTTCAATCGTTTGATCGATCCTACATTGGGAGAAATCTTAATTGGGGGAGAAGATATCGTAAAGATGAACGCGGCACGCCTAAGGGAAGTCAGGCAAAAGAAAATAAGCATGGTTTTTCAGAACTTTGCTTTATTTCCGCATAAAACGATATTGGAAAACGCTGAATTTGGGCTCGAAATTCAAAAAGTGGATCCAACAAAACGTCATGAAAAAGCGATGAAGGCTCTAGAGGCCGTTGGATTGAAAGGCTACGAAAATCAGCTGCCGTCACAGCTTAGCGGTGGTATGCAGCAAAGGGTTGGGTTAGCTCGGGCACTTGCTAGTGATACGGACATATTATTGATGGATGAAGCCTTCAGTGCTCTTGATCCATTAATACGTAAGGATATGCAGGATGAGTTGATTGAAATTCAAGATCAGTACAAAAAAACGATCATTTTCATTACCCATGATCTTGATGAAGCATTAAGAATAGGGGATAGAATTGCTCTTATGAAAGATGGAAGTGTGATTCAATTGGGAACTCCTGAACAAATCATGATGAATCCAGCTAATGAATTTGTCGAGAAGTTTGTTGAAGATGTTGATCTATCAAAAGTACTGACAGCTTCTCATGTAATGATACGCCCAGAGAAGATCGCAGTTGACAGAGGTCCGAGGGTTGCATTGGAAATCATGCGTAAACAAGGGTATTCCAGCATTTTTGTTGTGGATAGAAAGCAGAAATTATTGGGGGCAGTGACTGCAGAACAGGCTCGTCAGGCTATGAGCAATAACCAATCGATTTCTGAAGTGATGTCAACCGATATCCCAACTGTAAAAGAGGATGAATTACTTGGTAACCTCATGGATGTGATGGCAACTTCAAGCTTGCCAATCTCAGTGATTGATGAACAGAAAAGAATAAAAGGAATTCTGCTTCGCGGTGCCGTGATTGGTGCTTTAGCAGGAAATAAAGATTCCTTGAATGAAATGGAGAGTGAATAATTCAATGAATATGACAAAAATACCACTAGGGGCTTGGGTCGATTCTTTAGTGGATTGGATAACTATTGTATTTGCTGGATTATTTACACTTATTACGAATGTGATTGAGGGTCTACTGAATATCCTGGTCGATGTAATGAGTGCTGGACCTTCCATCGTGTTAATTATAGTCCTAACCCTTCTGGTTACCTATACAAGCAGATGGCCATTGGGAATATTTACTTTCATTAGCTTACTTTTGATTGATAATCTTGGTTATTGGGAATCAAGCATCCAAACACTTGCTATCGTTATATTGTCAGGATTCCTAACGATACTGATCGGGATACCGATCGGAATATGGTGTGCCCAAAATAAAACGGTGCGTAAGATCGTAACCCCAATTTTGGATTTCATGCAAACGATGCCTGCGTTCGTTTATTTGATTCCTTCAATATTATTCTTTGGAATAGGGGTAGTGCCGGGGATCATTGCGTCATTCATTTTCGCAATCGCACCGACAATCCGTATGACCAATCTTGGGATTCAGGAAGTGCCTAATGATTTAATTGAGGCATCGGATGCTTTTGGTTCAACAAGCAGCCAAAAGTTATTCAAGGTACAAATACCATTGGCTACTCCAACGATTATGGCAGGAGTTAACCAAAGCATCATGCTTGCATTATCCATGGTTGTTACAGCTTCATTGGTTGGAGCACCCGGGCTTGGGGCAGATGTCTACCGGGCTGTCAGCCAAATTAATGTAGGACAAGGATTTGAAGCAGGATTATCCATCGTAATCATTGCAATCATTCTAGATCGTATCACGCAAAACCTTCGTAAGCCAGCTTACGAGCATATCGTTAGCAGGAAAATCATTTTTACAATATTAGCTTTACTTGTTGTAGGGACTGCACTGTTCGGTACTTTTACAAAAGAAAAAGCTGTGAACGGGGATAAAAACAGTTTTGCTGCCAAAACCAATTATGAAATCATCGGAATTGAACCTGGAGCAGGATTGATGAAGTTGACTAAAACGGCTATAGGTGATTATAAGTTGGATGATTGGAAGTTGGTTGAAGGATCTTCGGCGGCAATGGTTGCTGAATTGAAAAAAGCAATTGATAAAAAAGAACCGATCATCGTTACTGGATGGTCACCGCATTGGATGTTCTCGAAATATGACTTGAAATATCTCAAAGATCCGAAAAAATCCTTTGGCGGGTCAGAAAATATTAATTCGATTGCCAGAAAAGGCCTAGAACAGGATGCGCCCGGCGCTTATAAAATTATTGATCAATTCTTCTGGAAAACTGAAGATATGGAAGATGTAATGGTCAAAGTCACTGAAGGGATGTCTCCTTCAGAAGCGGCAGAAAAATGGATAAGCGAAAATCCGGACAAAGTGTCCAAGTGGACTAAAGGTGCTAAATCAGGAAATGGTGAAAAAATCAAACTGGTTTATGTTGCATGGGACACTGAAATTGCCAGTACAAATGTAATTGGCAAGGTTCTGGAACAGAATGGTTATGACGTAACATTAAGTCAAGTTGAAGTGGGACCAATGTTTGCCGGCGTTGCAAACGGAAGTGCGGACGCAATGGTGGCTGCATGGCTTCCTGGTACACATCTTGAATACTATAATAAGTATAAAGATGATATGGTTGACCTTGGACCAAACTTAAAAGGAACAAAGAATGGACTGGTTGTACCGGATTACGTCGATATTGATTCAATTGAAGATTTAAAATAAGAAAAACGAGGGGATTTCAGAAATGAAATTCCCTCGTTTTTTCAGTTAAACGAAATATCAATGTATGGAAGCGAATTTACTCTTCAATTCTTCTTCCGTTACTTCGATCTTTCCTTTCAAATCTTCAGCTAGTAATACATAACTTTTCACACCTATGAATTCTGAATGTGATATTAAAAAAAATTTTGTCCCCTTTTTATACGTAGAAGGATCATCTTCGATTAACCTAAACATTTTCATCCTTTATCCACCTTCGTCAACCGCATGTAATATAACTACCTTTAGAGAACACTCTCTAGTTTGGGTAATAGCATTGAACAAGTTAAAAAGGAATAAGGGCCCCACTTCTTCATTTCCCTTTTTATATCATTGATATTTATAAGCGGTCAACTATTTTAACACCGGCATGCTTTTTCATTGTTTGGAAAATTCTTAAATTTCTGTGGAACTGCCTATAATTGAATGTTAAAATTCAGTTGGAAAATAGTGATCCCTGACATAAGGAAAGATATGAAACGTGTAGAAAGCTATTTATTTCTTTATTGAGAAAGGACAGTAATATTTAGTGGCACAAAAATGTAATTCTGGAAGGTGTGGAAATATTGAAACCAATCATATTTGATGTTGATACTGGGATTGATGATGCCATGGCGATGGCATATGCATTAAATTCACCAGAATTGGAAGTGCTGGGGTTTACCACTTGCTTTGGTAACGTACCCGTTGTTGAATCGACCCGTAATACACTGGCCGTTTTGGAAAAATTAAATAGGCGCATTCCGGTTTTTGAAGGAGCCGGTCAAACATTGGTACGGGGAAAGAAGAAGAAATATCCCAAGCATATCCATGGGGAAGACGGGTTAGGAAATACCCTTCAGTTTGAACCAACTATTAAAGCATCAAAAGGGAATGCATCAGATTACATTATCGATCAAGTGAAAAGCCGACCGCATGAAATTACGGTTATTGCAGTGGGACCACTGACTAACATCGCAATGGCGATTAAAAAAGCCCCTAAAATCATGTCCTTAGTAAAAGAGGTGATTATTATGGGCGGTGCTGTAAACGTACAAGGAAATGTAACGCCTTATGCTGAAGCGAACATAGTATCCGATCCTGAAGCGGCTGATCATGTATTTTCATCCGGGCTGCCAATCACTCTAGTGGGACTTGATGTGACACTGCAAACATATCTTTTGAAATCGAAGCTTGATGAATGGCGGGCAACTGGTAAGGAGAGCGCCCGATTTTTAGCGGAAATGACCGATTATTATATGAAAGCTTATGAAATCTCCCATCCAGGTTTGGGCGGCTGTGCACTTCATGATCCACTTGCAGTCGGGGTTGCGATTGATTCAAGTTTTGTAAGTACAGAAATGATGAACGTCAAGGTTGTAACCGAAGGCGAAGAAATGGGCAGGACAATAGGCCAACAAGTTAGTGGTCCTGGAATCCGCGTCTGTACGAAAGTGGAAGCGGATCGGTTCGTGAAACACTTTTTGGAACGGGTTATATAAGGACTTGATCATGTTCTATAAGGATCTCCATTAACTAAGTCGGCACAACTGAAATCCATGTATTAAAAGTAGTTTATTTTGCTTTGGAAAAAGGATCTTCGTATATTTGGATATCCTTTCGATTGGTTTTTCAAATATTAATCAATCGTTTGATTAATTTCATAGAGATTTGATGGAAACCCTACATTTTAGTAATGGTCCAAAAAAATGGGCATAAGGAACTCTTTTTTTACCATAAAAAGGTATAAAAATTAAAATTCATTCAAAGAAATGTTTAATGATTCGGAAAAACAGGTACATAGACTTTCATAATCCCATATTTAGGTTTTTTCCATAATCATAATTTACCATTTTTCGACTTTATTTTTATTTATATGGCAGAAAATGTATGGTTCTATTAAAATGTACTATATATGATAAAAGGAGGAGTTTTTCTATGTCACAAATTCGCGTAACACCTTCGGAACTGAAAGATGTAGCTAGGCAATATGATAATGAGAGCCAACAGGTAACGGATATCATTGGTCGTTTAGATAAAATGAGAGATCATTTAACAGGTATTTGGGAAGGTTCTTCGAGTGAGGCTTTCATCGGGCAATATGAAGAATTGAAGCCTTCATTCATGGATATGGCACGCTTGTTGAATGAGGTTTCTCAACAATTGAATAAATCAGCTCAAATCCTTGAAGATACAGATAATCAGATTGCCAGTCAAATTCGCGGATAATCATTAGGTCAAAGAGATAAAGAATTTTCTAGGAAAAAGCGCTGCGACTCTTAATGAAGATCGTGGTGCTTTTTTGCTTTTAAAAGAGGTGGTTTCCATATATATTCAACTTACGATCGATTTAAACAGGTATACAGGGGAAGTATTTGACTTGCAAGTCTCGAATTACCGCTCCATCAAGAAGGTTGTTGAAATTGTATGGCAGGTAAAGGATATTGCCACTGCACCTAAAGATGGATATTGGGTGCGGGTCAAGAATAAAGAGTTTGTATGTTCAGGTTATGATACCCTGCTTGATAGCGGAATTACGTCGGGGGACCGCCTTGAGATCCTCTAATGGATTAAGTGTGGGCTCGTTATAGGAATAAAGTCTAAAGCCCTTTTAGCAGGGGTAAAGGAGTACATAGAATGGATGAGAAACCATATCTGGAGAAAAAAACAGAAGCTGCAATGGTGAAGGATGATAATGGGTATCTGTTCGTTTTCCAACGGGCAAAACTATCGATGCAAGACCCACTGGAATTACAGCTTATTCATGAAGCGGATGATGCTCTCCAGAAACATATAGAAGTGACAGAGGACGAGGTGCAGATCAGAGTAAATCCACCAGCCTCTTTTTTTGTTTTTTCCAAAGCTAAAGATAGAAACCTGTTAGGTCGATGGGTATCGTCTTATCAAATCGTGAAGAAAATCAGAAATCATGAATTGACTCGGCTGCAACTAGTCGTCTGTCCAGAAAATATCATTTTTGATCCAAGCTTGACACCATATTTCCTACATTATGGTGTAAAAGACAGTTTGCCTCCATATGAGCATAATCATGATGAGCTATTTCAAGAAACGAAGGCAACGATTTCGGCATTCGTGGATGGTCAGTATACCTTCGAAGAGTATCTGCTTTATTATAAAACATTAAAACTATCGAACGAATCAAAAAGTATATTAGCAGCGGGGACTTGGGATGAACTATACACGGTCGTTCAAAAACGGATAGATGCTTTAGAGAAGGAAGAAAAGGCATTTGTGCATATCCCTGAGAAAAAATGGAGAATGGGCCGCTATACACTTTTGGGTACGATGATCGTTCTAGTGCCACTGATGTTCTTTACGATTTACACACTATTCTTCTCCCAACCTAGGCAGGATGCATATGTAGAAAGCGGTGAAAGCTTCTTAAAACAAAATTATAGTGAAGTCATTGACCGTTTGGAAAACTACGACCCAAAAAATATGCCGTATGTCGTTCAATATGAACTGGCGAAATCCTATGTCACTTACGAACCATTGGAGGGAGTCGCTAAGAAAAATGTGGAAAATGCAATCACTTTGCAAACCGATAGCCAGTATCTCCTATATTGGATATATATAGGCAGGGGCATGAACGAGAACGCGATCGATTTGGCGAGAATCATGGAGGATCGCGAATTGATTATGTATGGTTTGGTAAATCAGAAAGAACAGATTAAGTTAGACGATAAACTTTCCGGGGAAGAGAAGGAAACGCAAATTAAAGAAGTCGATACTGAGTTGTCCCAATATAGAAAGGAAAAAGAGGAATTGGATAAGCAAATGGAGGAGAACGGGGAACAGCAAGAACAAAACCAGCCTGCAAAAAATTCCAATGCGGAAGATAAAGGTGAAGCGGAAGCAAAGCCTGCTGTAAAAGAAGAAGGTAAGGATTCCTCGAAAAAATCAATTGAAGAAAAAGAGAAAAGCAAAGAGTGAGCATTGGGTGTTTGCGGAGGTGAGATTTAATGAGTTTATTATGGATTTATTCTAAGGGGACCTACCAGTCCTATACGATCAAGGATAATCATAACGGTCCAATTACGATAGGGCCATCAAAACAGGATACGATCACCGTCTATTCCCTTCCCTTTGAACATGGATCCATCAAGCTGAGAAAACATGATGGGCTTAATGAATATGAGGTGTTTAGGGAGGGAAAGAAGCTTGGCGATGTAAAACCATTCCAAAGCTTCACCTTTCATGAAGGAGAAGAAACGGTCGAGATTTTTTATACGGCAGGGGAATTGGAAGAAAGCCTCTATTATATTGGCAACTTGAAAGAAATCACTATATCGGCCAAGGAGGGAGCAACCTTCCGTAAAGAAGGACCTTTTCCCGGCAATGGCTTTTCCTTTGTTCTTCATAAAGGGCAGTGGCTTCTCATACCTAAAGAAAAAAGTAGGATTTTCCTGAATGGTGAAAAGGTAACGAAGGCTGCTCCCGTTCAAAATGGTGATCTGATTTGCTGGCCAAATATGTTGCTTAGGTTGATTGAAGGCGACCTATTGATGATTCATAGTGCGGAGAGTTATGAAACAACTTTATCTAAAATGAAGAAGCCAATCTCTGAAATGAAGAAAAGCTATCCACAATATCGCCGGACACCAAGGATGATCTATGAATTGCCGGATGAGAAAGTGACGATATCATTTCCAAGCCAAGAATCGGAAGATAATAATAGAGGGTTATGGTTAATCCTGATGCCGCCGTTAATGATGCTTATTGTCATGGGGGTCATCACGATCGTTCAGCCTCGGGGCATTTTCATCATCATATCGATTGTGATGTTCACAACGACTTTAGTAACCTCGACGGTTCAATACTTTAAAGACAAAAAGAAGCAAAAATTCAGAGATGAGAAACGTCAACGTGTGTATACCAGGTATCTAGACCAGAAGAGGGAAGAACTGCAAGAGCTGTCTGAAAAGCTAAAGAAAGTGCTGTTCTATCATTACCCTTCTTTTGAAAGGATGAAGCATCTAACTGATAGTATCAGCGACCGTATTTGGGAGAGAACGTTGGAGAGTGAAGACGCTCTCCACTTTAAGATCGGAACGGCGACCGTACCCTCAAGTTATGAGGTTTCGGCAAATAGTAACGATATGTCCAATCGGGATATAGATGATTTACTTGAGCAGTCGCAGGAACTTGTGGATGTATACAAAAACCTGGATGATCTTCCGTTATCCATCGATTTATCAAGCGGATCGATGGGCCTTGTCGGAAAGGAATCGATTGTTAAACGCGAACTGCAACAATTGATTGGACAGCTGTCCTTTTTTCATAGTTATCATGATGTTCGTTTTGTGGCCATTTTTCCGGAAAAGGATTACCAAGAATGGGAATGGATGAAATGGCTCCCTCATTTTCAACTGCCACATGCCTATGCAAAAGGCTTTATATACAATGAGCAATCACGCGATCAGCTGCTGACTTCGATTTATCAGCTATTGAGGGAAAGAGATATGGATGAGAACAAAGGGAAAGCGAGATTCACTCCCCATTTTGTCTTTATTGTCACGGATCGTAATTTAATTGCAGAGCATGTCATATTGGAATATTTAGAAGGTAAAACAGACGATTTAGGTATCTCGACGATTTTTGCTGCGGATGCAAAAGAGAGTTTGACGGAAAATGTCCATACACTTGTGAAGTATATAAATGATCGCGAAGGTGAGATTCTCATCCAGCAAACGAAGGCTGTTCATACTCCTTTTACACTTGATGCACATACATCGGAAGGAAATGAGCGATATGCACGTATGCTGCGTTCACTAGATCATCAAAAGGGCATGAACAATTCAATACCAGAAACGGTTTCATTTCTGGAATTATTGAAAGCACGTGAAGTGGAAGAGCTTCCTATCAGCCAAAACTGGCGGACCAATCAGTCCTCCAAATCCTTGGCAGTACCGATTGGATTGAAAGGGAAAACGGATAGGGTTGAATTGAACTTGCACGAAAAGGCACATGGCCCCCATGGATTGGTTGCCGGGACGACAGGGTCAGGGAAAAGTGAATTACTGCAAACTTACATCCTATCATTAGCCGTTCATTATCATCCACATGAAGTTGCTTTTTTGCTCATTGATTATAAAGGCGGTGGAATGGCACAGCCATTCAGGCAGATCCCTCATCTGTTGGGAGTAATTACTAATATTGAGGGAAGCAAGAACTTCAGTGCCAGGGCACTAGCCTCCATCAATAGCGAATTGAAGAAGCGCCAGCGCATGTTTGATCGATACGAAGTCAATCATATCAATGATTACACGGATTTATACAAAGAGGGCAAAGCGGATGAACCGTTACCACATTTATTTTTGATATCTGATGAGTTTGCCGAACTTAAAAACGAAGAACCTGATTTCATCCGCGAATTAGTGAGTACGGCAAGAATTGGACGGAGCTTGGGTGTTCATTTGATTCTTGCCACGCAAAAGCCAGGCGGTGTTATTGATAACCAGATTTGGAGCAATGCCCGTTTTAAAATTTCTTTAAAAGTGCAGGATGCAAATGATAGTAAGGAAATTCTTAAAAATAGTGATGCCGCAAATATTACTGTCACCGGTCGGGGATATTTGCAGGTAGGAAATAATGAGGTGTATGAACTGTTTCAGTCAGCTTGGAGCGGTGCACCATATTTAGAGGATACGGTTGGATCTGAGGATGAAGTGGCAATCGTCACAGACCTTGGTCTTGTCCAAATCTCAAATGTATCGGAACAAATTACTAATAAGAGGAAAGAAAAGATAAGTGAAATTGAAGCCGTTGCGGATCATATTGTGAAGACGCAGGAAGAAATGAAGATTAAGAAGTTGGCAAGCCCATGGCTTCAGCCTCTTCAAGACCGTCTATCGAGAAATGCTGAGACAAGCCTGGCGATGTATCAATTCCATCTAGGAATGAAGGATGAGCCCGAATTGCAGAGCCAGACAAATTATATCTATAACTGGATTGAGGATGGGAATGTTGGGATTTTTGGTTCTTCCGGATACGGCAAGTCAACCACCGTTTTGACCCTTCTCTTTAGTTTTGCAGATCAATTCACTCCTGAAGAACTGCATTATTACATTTTCGATTTCGGGAATGGCGCTTTACTGCCATTGCGCCAGCTGCCTCACACAGGGGATTACTTTCGATTCGATGAGTTAAGGAAAATTGAAAAATTCATGTTGTTCATGAAAGCGGAAATGGAAAGGCGTAAGCAGCTTTTTTCAGAAAGGGAGCTTAGTAACATAAAGCTTTATAACGCATTAGTGGAGGATAAATTGCCGATCATTTTTATCGTGGTCGACAATTTCGATTTAGTGAAGGATGAAATGCTGGACCAGGAAGCACAGCTCATTCAGTTTGCACGTGATGGGCAATCACTTGGAATTTTCATGATTTTAACGGCAACGAGAATCAATGCGATTCGCCAGCCGTTAATGAATAGTCTTAAGACGAAGGTCGTCCATTACTTAATGGACAGTTCGGAACAATATTCTGTTCTGGGAAGGACCCTCTATGAAAATGAACCTGTTCCGGGAAGGGCGTTGGTGAAGAAGGACCAAACCTATCTCACGCAGGTTTATTTACCAGCCGATGGAGCGGATGATATAGCCGTTTTGGAAGAAATGAAACGGGCCGTGGCAGATTATAAGGTTAAATATAAGGAAATGGCCAAACCGCCGGCGATTCCGATGTTACCGGCACGTCTTGATTCAAGCAGCTTCAAGAGTTACTGCTCACAAGCCATTAAGAAGGATTCAATTCCAATCGGGCTGTCAGAGGAGAGCGTTACGCCTGTTTCCGTGGAGTTGAATTCCAATCCATTCTTGCTTGTCGTGGGACAGTCACGTAAAGGGAAAACGAATGTCCTTAAAGTGCTCTTGGAATCGTTGCTTACACAGACAATTGGAGAAATTGGTTTGTTTGACGGAGTCGATCGTGGACTATCTTCATATGCTTTATTTGAGACTGTACGTTATGTGGAAACGAAAGATCAGATATCCGAATGGCTCGATCATATCACTGAAATCTTTGAAGATCGTGAACGACAATATCTAGCGGCATTGGAAATGAAACCGATGAAGCAGCTGGAATTCCCATCCATCATATTTGTCATAGATAGCCTTTCAAGGATTCAACAAACGATCGACGGCAGGATTCAGGATAGGATCAGTGGCCTGATGAAACAGTACAGCCATTTAGGATTTAGTCTGATCGTAGCTGGAAATGCTAACGACTTCACCAAGGGATATGATTCGTTGACAACTGAATTGAAACAAGTCAGACAGGCTGTTTTGCTTCTTAAAAAATCAGACCAAAGCTTGTATACGCTCTCCTATTCGAGAAAAGAAGAAGAAATTCAGCCTGGTTACGGATATTTTGTACTAAACGGTCAGGAAAGTAAAATCCAAATTCCTCTAAGTGAATATAGAAGGAGAGTGCAAGAGAGTGTCTGAAAAAATAAAACCGATGTTATTAATCGGTAAAATATTGGTGATCTTAGCGCTGCCCATCCTGTTTTTTTCTTATATTGGCCAAAATCCAATGAAAAAGACAGAAACGGCTTCTCGTGAAATCGCGATTGTCAATGAAGATAATGGCACTGAATTTAACAACAATCCCATATACGTGGGTTCAGAGCTAGTTACTACCTTGGACAAGGATTCTGAATATGAGTGGTTTGTGGTTAACAGAAGTACGGCGGAAAGTGGACTTGAAAATGAAAAGTATGATGCAGTTATATATTTCCCATCCGATTTTTCAGAGAATATTTATACGTTCGATGATGAGCAGCCTGTTAAGGCGGGAATTAAGTACAAGGTACAAACAAGTTTGAATGCAGAGAATATGGAGAAGGTACAAAAGGAATTAGAAAAGACAAAGAATAAAATGAATAAGCATATTTCAACACAGTATTGGAGTTACGTTTCCCAATCAGTCGAGGACATCCGTAAGAAGTTCGATAATGTCCTTGCTAAAGAAATCGCTTTTCAAAACACAATGTATGAGTTTTATACTCCAAGCTCGGAAAGCCTTGCTGGGGAAATCAAACAACATAGGGACATGCTTGAAGGAGTCTTTGCCCAGATGAAGGATGCTGGGAAAACGGGTAATGAAATGAGGGGTGAAATAGGGAACACTAAAGCCCAGATGGCTTCCTTTGTGAAGGATGTAGCCTCTTTTGAGGAATATCAAAAAGCTCAAAGTAACCTTTTTGAGAAAACCTCGGCCCAAAATCAGCAGCTTATCATGGACAGTGTACGATCATATGACAAGGTGTTGAATGAGGGGAACCAATCTGTACCTGAGATTCAGCAAGGGATGAATACGAAATACAGTCTAAATGACCAAGGCATTAATGGGAATGTTGAAGTCATGCAGCAGAAACTTGATTCTAGTAATAATGAATTGGAAGAGTTTTCAACAAGCATGAAAGACAAACAAGTAGAACAAATTACGAAAATCACCCAAGATCAACAAAGCTCGATTGAACAATTCAAACAATCTGAAGAGGCGGGTCTTGAAAACCTTCAGTCTACCTTGCTTATGCAAAGAGGAAATCTTGCAAGCGGTTCTGGTGATGGGGGAATTATTGGTGAAGGACCGACATCTATAGAAGATATTGAAACGGAAACGGGTAAAGGTGAATCGGAGGCTGCTCCTTCAAAGAAGGACCCGATTGATGAACTGTCGCTACAGGGACTGCTGGATCAAATAAATGGCATCAACACGGCACTTGAAAGTTTGGTGCCGGCAGAGGGGAATGAAGGAACCGCTGAACAAATCAATATTCTTACAGCAGAACTCCAAACTGAAATCAATAATCTTAGCGGAACGGTAAACGGCAGAACGGGAAATTATAATGAAGTGATAACGGAATTTAATACACTGGTAGATTCATATAATGATCTGCTTGCACAGTTTACGCAATTACAGACTGATTATAATGATCTTGGCACGAATTATAAGGATCTAGGTGATCAGTGGAAGAAGTCACAGGAAGATATTCAAAAATTACAGGATATCCAGAGTATGACAATTGACGAGACCATCACAGAGATCAAGAATCTCGAACAGGCATTGCTTGAAAAGGTGGGGGGAGAAAGGCGGGCAATGTTGGTGAAGGCCTTTGAAAAACCTATCACTAACCGGGATTCAACTACCCTCCTTGCCTATTATGGTTCACTCTCATCTTATGGAGAATTGGCTGAAAGAGTCACGGAAGCAAATGTAGATAAGGTTTTTGCAGCCAATATAAAAGAATTGGAAAACTTGAAAATTGGGGTTTCCGGAAATGTAGATGAAGAAGCAAAACTCGTCAAAGCAAGTTTGGCAGGAGTCAATGAAAACTTTCGGATGTTCTCCGACTCCATTATGGGTTATATGAAGGAATATGATGCAAACGTCGAATCAGGGCAGAAAGCAACTTTAGCTGAATTGGCGGCAATTACCGAACGGGCTCAAGGAGTATCTGCCAATTTATCAGATCATATGGGAGATCCTGAAATAGGGACGGAACCTCCAGTGAACCTTGATGGTGAAATGTTTGTCTCACTTCAAGACAATACGGCAAAAACTGTCGGCTTCATTTCCGCCCTTGTCAATTCTGTAGCGGAACGGCAAGACATGGTTACGAAGGAAACAGCAGACCTGCAAGCGAAAGTGGGGTCCGTACAGGAAAGGGCCGATCAGCTTAATGATAATTGGTCCCAAAATGTAGACTCAACCGTAAAAATCAAGACGGACGTATATAGTGTCTTGAACAACACTCTAGTCGATGATCAGCAGAACGGGTATGTGTATGAATATTTAGCGAATCCCGTTCAAATCAGCGGGGAAGTCCTTCATCAGGAAAAGGTCAATATCCCGCCAATTGTCATGTTGGTGATCATACTCATTTCTGGGTTATTGATCGGTTTCTTCCTGCATCATTATGAAACCATGCCAATGATGGTCCATGCGGCTTTGTTTACCTTATTGAATCTGAGCGTAGGTTTAATAATCAGCATATATGGTTTGAAGATTTATCCACTGGGCGATATGCAGGAGATTAAATGGACCGTTTTCACTGTCCTGCTTTTATTCTTCTGTTCAGCGTTTACCCGGCTTGCCTTCTCAATTGGTCCGTTTGTCGGTTCTATCCTTGTGATTGGTTTAATCAGTTTCTTTACCATTCCATTATTGGATTTAATCATGCCTAATTTCAATGTCGACCACCCGGTTGCAGACGCATACATGTCCATTCAATTCGGTAATCAGTCGGCATTCATTCCGGCTATTATCATTTTGATTGTACTGACGCTTATCGGAACGGTCATTCCATATATAGTGAGGCGTCTTACAGAAAGAAGAGAAATGGCCCATGAAGTGGATTAAATACGTAATGGCAGTCTTATTCTTCATGTTCTTTAGCCATACACCGCATGGCGGGGCAGAAGAGGAACCCATGGTGGAGCCCAATGAATATCAAGAAAATGATATTGATATTCAAACGGAATATTTCCATGAGGAAGGATTGTTGGAGCAGAAGCGGAGATTGCCTGAAGAACAAAAGGACCTTACTTTTGAAAGAGGGAAATATGATGTCATGGATTCGGTGAAGGATTCACTGTTTCTTTCTCCGGTAACGAAGAATCAAAATAATACCATCGCTTCAAAATCAGAACAGCTTGGATTATTCTCGGAAGTCAGCATTCGAACGAGAAGCGAAGAAGAAACAGAGCCTTCCCTTAATTTTGACCTGACGATATTGCTCGGCATCGTTTTGGCACTTTCTGTTATTTGTTTGTTTTTTATCCTTATCCCGAAAATGGGTAAGTTTAATGGAGAGGTTAAACGAAAATGAAAACAGCCCGAGTCCTGACTAATGTCAGGACTCGGGCTGTTTTTGCTACATATCCGTAATGGTTTTAATAAGCCCTAAAAGAAGGGCGGCTGCGAAGATCAAAATGAAGAATTTTTTATACATGTTCATCAGTTCCTCTTATATCTTATGAGTGGATTGCATTTATTTTAGCATAAACAAGAAAGAAAGGAAGTTGGTGCATTTTTAATTCCTTAAGATAAATAGATCATGTGATCGTAGATTTATTGCCTAATGACCGGAGTATCCTTTCTTTCTGAGTTATTTGACCAGGTCAGGATAAGCGGTTATTGCTCCGGGTTCAGCAGCTTCCCCGATCCTTGGTCCAGGACGTGACGTGACATTTTCATCAAGTAAATGGACGTCATCATTTTTTGCGGCATTGATATCTTCCCAGCCTGTACACGATTTAATTTCATCAACAGCATCTTCTGCAAACGTGGCAGTGGTAATGATGGATTTATGGTTTCTCTTGACGATTTCTTCATCGGATACTTTAACCCAGCCTTTTTGGTCAGCAAAGATGTTTTTAATGCCGGCATTGTCCAAGGTTTCTTGTTGGAAGGTTTCCCTCCTGGTGTATAGATTTCCGAGCAGGACTAATTTCAAATTATGTTTGTTCCTTTTCATTTAAAGTTTCCACTTTTTCCTCGACACTTGCAATTTGGATTTGATATCCTTCACTAATTTACCCCCTTCTTCGGTAACGCCCATGACTTTTGCGATCTTCCCGATATCTCCATACACATCATCGTAGTTGGGTGAATGACCTCCGTATCGCTTTTTGCAGCAAAACAAAAAGCCGACCAAGAGGTTTGGCCGGCATCGGGCATCTATGTATCTTTAGTAGAAAAAAGGTGGAAGAGCCGTACAATCTTCTATCTTCCGAAGAGCATAATACGGTAAAAAAAGGCAGGTCTTCTGGCTCGTGCGTCATTTTACTCTAAGAGCCTTCCCGTTTGGGCTATGTGGACGGCAATCGGCGTGTGATTACATCCTCGAATATGTGGTACGCATCTTATATCAGTAGCACTTACAGTTGCGGAAACAGCTTCGGTTTTAAACCGAATTCCCTAATAAGCTGACAAGGCAGCACTTATTAGCAACAGTTTGCCAAACCTTATTCATTAAGCAGTATTAATATATTTAGAGAAATTCGTTTATGGATTACCGAATATCTAGTAAACTTACAATGTAAGGTTTAATTGGATCTTAATGTAAACAGCGTGTTGGCATTGATATAGAAAAGATATGAAATGAAAGGGAAATCTCAGGAGGTAGAGAATGAGTTATAAGCAGGTCAATCAGAAACTTGAAATGGTTCTGGGTAATATCGAAAAGGTGATTGTCGGAAAACGGGATATAGCAGAACTAAGCATCGTGGCACTTCTTTCCGGTGGACATGTCTTATTGGAGGATGTTCCGGGTGTGGGAAAGACAGTCATGGTAAGGGCGCTGGCAAAATCAATTGGTGCAAGCTTTAAGCGTATACAATTCACGCCTGATTTACTGCCTTCTGATGTAACGGGTGTTTCAATCTTTAATCCTAAGGAACAAGAATTCATTTTTAGGCCAGGACCGATAATGGGCCATATTATTTTAGCCGATGAAATTAACCGGACCTCGCCTAAAACGCAGTCTGCCTTGCTTGAAGCCATGGAAGAGGCAAGTGTGACGATTGATGGTATCACAAGAGGATTGGATAAGCCCTTTTTCGTAATGGCAACACAAAATCCCATTGAGTACGAGGGAACATATCCGCTTCCAGAGGCTCAATTGGATAGATTCCTATTAAAAATGAACATTGGCTATCCAGGTGTGGAAGAAGAGATAGAGGTACTTCATAGGGCTCAATATATGGCACCGCTTGAAGAGCTGGAATCCGTCATCACCATAGATGAATTGATATCATTACAGGCAGAGGTAAAAGCGGTGATAGTGGATGATTCAATAAAACGTTATATTGTTGAATTGGCGAATCAAACCCGTACGCATGAAGGGGTTTATTTAGGGGTAAGCCCGCGTGGATCGATAGCGTTGATGAAGGCAGCCCAAGCATACGCTTTGATCCAGGGCAGGGACTATGTTTTACCGGACGATGTTCAATATTTAGTTCCATTCGTATTCTCCCACCGGCTTATTTTGAAACCCGAAGCGAATTATGATGGATTCGATACCGGGATGGTGATACATGAAATTGTCGCGATGACTCAAGTGCCTGTAAAGCGGGTTGTGACTTAATGGGCAAATTCATCAGCATTTCAAGGGGAAATATGAGTGTGATCGGACTGGTATCACTCATGGCCGTTACCTTTTGCTTTGCAATGTTTCAAGGTGGTTTTGTCAGTTGGTTTATTTTTTATTCGTTTTTGCCATTTTCTACTTACGCTGCGATTCTGCTGTTTTATCCGCTGCATGCCTTTACCGTTGAGAGAAAGAGCAATAAACGGGAATGCTATCCAGGAGATTCTGTTGAAATAGTCTTTACATTTACCCGTAAAAACCTAATGCCCCTATTATTTATGTTGGTAGAGGAGGAATTGCCTCAGAGGATGGAAGATAGCGGATTCCAAAGGAAAATAATGATTTTTCCGGGGTTCAAGCGTACCTTCAGTATGTCATATACATTGGAAAACTTGCCACGCGGAGAACATTCGTTTCAATCGATCCGCTTTTGGATTGGGGACTTTTTCGGGCTCTTTGAAAAGGAGGCGATATATAGCTCACCTTTGAAAATAACT
This sequence comes from Peribacillus sp. SIMBA_075, assembly GCF_046534585.1. NCBI lineage: Bacteria > Bacillati > Bacillota > Bacilli > Caryophanales > Bacillaceae > Peribacillus > Peribacillus sp. SIMBA_075. The sequence continues at coordinate 44,469 of NZ_JAWRYN010000036.1, forward strand.
GTTTTCCCTCCATATCATGAGCTTGCCTACAATGATCTTGATCGAGTGCTCAATCAGGGGGCGGTGGGTTCAACAAAGAAAACACAACGGGAACATTCAGTGGTCTCCGGGGTAAGGAAGTATCAGCCAGGCGATCAGTTGTCATGGATTAACTGGAAGGCGACGGCTAGAACGAGTGAAATCATGACGAAGGAATTCGAAGTGCAGAAAAACCGGGATTTATTCATCGTGCTTGATAATAAGCCTTCGGATTTATTAGAAGAATCCATTGTAATGACGGCTTCCATCGCACATGCCATGTTAAAAAAAGGCATGGAGATCGGGTATGCAAGTATGGGATCGAGGGTAATCATACCGACAGGAGCAGGCAATAACCATAGACGAAAGATTTTTTACCGACTTGCTAAAGAAGAACCAAGTGAGGTAAACGCATTGGACGAAAAGATATGGAAGGGAATCCTTCCGGCAAACGCTGCTGTGATATTCATTGTTTCAGACTTAACCTTAGAAAAGGTGGACATGTTGAGTGCTTCCCTTGCTAATAATGGATTGATGTTATGCGTGAAGAAACCGGCAGATCTTACTGATGAGGAAAAAATGTCAAGATCTACAGCAGTCTCGAGGGGGATAAAGGTTAGCTTTTTTGAACATGGCCAACTAAAGTGTGATTTATCAGAGGTGATGGCGAAATGAAAGTCACTACCGAAAAGTTGGAAAGGTTCATGCATGTCCTCCTATATATCTTTGGTCTGTTGTTGATCACTGAGTGGTTAAGGCCTGTCGATAAACTCACAGATACAGGGAATATCATCATTTTTGTTCTATTTTTGATTTTTTCCTTACTGCTGCACTATTTCCGCGTGCATTGGTCAATCCGGTTTATTCTCATTAGTGCTTATATAATGATTTCTTTACAGTTCCTTCATTCGAAAAACGCTTTATTTCAATTATCATGGTTGAAAGGATTTCTAGTGGATTTTTCGGGAAACCTAGGGTATATATACGATGGGAATTGGGAATTGATAACAAATCCATTTCGGACGTTTCTGTTTTTTACCCTTCTTTGGCTTGTATCGTATTTGATCCATTACTGGGTGATAGTGAGGCAAAGCATCTTTTTCTTTTTTATGTTAACGGTGATTTTCATTTCTGTACTAGATACATTCACTCCCTATGTGGGGGATAAGGCAATGATAAGAATCATCAGCATCGGGTTCTTGATGCTCGGTCTGCTGTCCCTGCTGCGTCTAACGATACAGGAGATGATTAGGTTTCCGATGGTTTCCATAAATAAATGGATCTTGATGCTGACCGGAATGATATCGGTAAGTGTCCTTGTTGGTTTCGGTGCTCCAAAACTCACTCCGCAGTGGCCGGACCCAGTGCCTTATATTACTTCTTATTCTGATAAAGCCCTGAAAGAAGACGGTAGTTCGAAGGGGAAAAGTGTCGGATATGATGAAGACGATTCGGATCTTGGCGGTTCGATAGAGCCAGATAGTTCCACCGTTTTTTATAATAATGCACCTGCAGGACATTATTGGAAAGTGGAGAACAAGGACGTTTATACCGGGAAAGGATGGGTTTCCATACTGGAAAAGGACTTTCACTCTTTTTCCAACGGTCAGGATATGGCATCTTTAAATATTTATGACGTTCCTAAAGTGGTTAAAACAGAAGAAATGACAGCAAAACTGTCCATGACGGAATCGTATTCCCATATAATTCATCCGCAGTCCGGGTATTTAAAAAAGATTGAGGCCAAAAGCGGAATCGATTTCAAATATTATCAGGGTATGGACAAGGTCATTTCTGAACGGGAAAATGGCGAAAGACTGGTCATGAAAGAGTATGGGCTGGTCTATGATATGCCGAGTTTTGATATAGCTGAGTTAAGGAAAACCACAGAACCTGACGAATCGATGGATTTGTTAATGGAAAAAAACACACAGCTTCCAGAGGGATTGCCAAACCGGATCTACGAATTGGGATCCCGACTTACAAAAAATGAATCGAATTGGTACGATAAAGCAAAAGCAATAGAGGATTATTTTGACGGACCTGAATTCATTTATTCAAAGGACGATATTCCGTATCTGGAGACAAATCAAGATTATGTCGATCAATTTTTATTCGAGACGCAGATAGGGTATTGTGATAATTATTCAAGTGCAATGGTCGTTTTACTTCGTGCCGCCAATATACCTGCCAGGTGGGTAAAGGGCTATACGGAAGGGGAAAAATCAATCCATGATGGTGAATCTGTTTATAAGGTGACCAATAATAATGCACATTCCTGGGCCGAGGTTTATTTTTCAGGGATAGGCTGGGTCCCCTTCGAGCCGACAAAGGGTTTCGATGGGGAAGTTGAATTTTACGATTCGGAATTGAAACAGGAAGAGATCAAGAACTCTGATCCAACTAAGGAAGGACAAACAAAGAAAGAGACCAGGGAACGCCAGAATACACCCGATAGGGAAACTCAATCATCAGGCAAAATGGGTATTGGGGGCATGGAAGGGCTCTTAAAATGGACTGCCATCACACTGTTAAGTGTAATGATTCTTGCTACAATAGGTTATTTTTCCAGAAGGAAGTGGATTCCATATCTGCAGATTCTTCATTATAGAAACAAATCAGGTGCTCGTTTTACGACAGCATATTTAATATTACTGAAACAATTAAAGCGAGCAGGTTTAGTTCGTCCGGAGGGGCAAACTTTAAGGGAGTATGCCGCCTATGTGGATGTAGTGTACGATACAGATGAGATGAGTGAATTGACGGCTGCATACGAGTTAATGATATATCGTGGAGACGTGGAAGATCGCGAATGGAAACACTTTCAAAAGGGTTGGGAAAGCTTAATGAGAAAAACTAGCTCTTGACCAGGTTTTTATTATATTGATACAATAACAAAAACTAACTTAAACTAATATATCCTTCATATATCCTCGATAATATGGATCGAAAGTTTCTACCGAATCACCGTAAATGATTTGACTATGAAGGCGGATTTTAACAGGAAAGCTGAAAATCTGCCTTCGTCTATACTTTTTGTGTATTTTTGAGGGTGGATTTTTAGTTTTTCTTTTTTTATGATAATATTTTTTATAAGAAAGTATCACTCGATTTTATGAGTGAATTACATTAATAGAGGTGACGTTTGTGCCGGGGAAAACAGAATTGCAAAAGAACCAGGAAATGATCGTAGTACTTGATTTCGGAAGCCAATATAACCAATTGATCACTCGTCGTATCCGTGAATTTGGTGTGTACAGTGAGCTTCATCCTCATACAATTACTGTAGAGGAAATCGAGAAAATGAACCCAACGGGAATAATATTCTCAGGGGGCCCGAATAGTGTTTATGATGCAACTGCATTTGGTTGTGATGAACGCATATTCGAAATGGGCCTACCGATTTTCGGTATTTGTTATGGCATGCAGCTTATGACTAAACATTTTGGCGGAAAAGTGGAACCAGCGAAAAACCGTGAATACGGAAAAGCGGCACTTGCCATCCAAAATGAGTCCAAGTTATTCAGTGATCTGCCGAAAGAACAAATCGTCTGGATGAGCCATGGTGATTTAGTGGTGGAAACGCCTGAAGGTTTCAAGATTGATGGAACGAACCCATCTTGCCCAATTTCGGCCATGAGTGACGAGTCACGTAAATTGTATGCCGTACAATTCCATCCGGAAGTCCGTCATTCAGTTTATGGAAATGACATTTTGAAAAATTTCGTATTCGGCGTTTGTGGTTGCAAAGGTGACTGGTCAATGGAGAACTTCATTGAAGTCGAGATGGAGAAAATCCGTCAAACTGTCGGAAATAAAAAAGTGTTATGCGCATTGAGCGGCGGAGTGGATTCATCCGTTGTTGCTGTTTTGATTCATAAAGCGATTGGCGATCAGTTAACATGTATTTTCGTTGATCATGGATTACTACGTAAAGGAGAAGCCGAAGGTGTAATGGAAACATTCAGTGAGGGCTTCAATATGAACGTAATCAAGGTCGATGCATCAGAACGTTTCCTATCGAAACTTGCTGGCGTTTCAGATCCGGAACAAAAACGGAAAATCATCGGCAACGAATTCATCTACGTATTCGATGACGAAGCAACGAAGCTCGAAGGCATTGATTTCCTTGCTCAGGGAACACTTTACACAGACATTATTGAAAGTGGTACGGCTACTGCACAAACAATTAAATCGCATCACAACGTTGGCGGTTTACCGGAAGATATGCAATTTAAATTGATCGAGCCATTGAACACTTTATTCAAGGATGAAGTGCGTGCACTTGGAAGTGAAATGGGCATTCCAGATGAAATCGTTTGGCGTCAACCATTCCCAGGTCCTGGTTTAGGCATTCGTGTATTAGGCGAAATTTCAGATGAAAAACTTGAAATCGTTCGTGAGTCTGACCATATATTACGTGAAGAAATTAAAAAGAATGGTTTGGAACGTGAAATTTGGCAGTACTTTACGGTGCTTCCTAACATCCGTAGTGTAGGGGTAATGGGCGACGCCCGTACTTACGATTACACAATCGGGATCCGAGCGGTTACATCCATTGACGGAATGACTTCCGATTGGGCGAGAATCCCATGGGATGTACTTGAAATCATCTCGACGAGAATCGTTAATGAAGTAAACCATGTAAATCGCGTCGTGTATGACATTACGTCTAAGCCGCCTGCGACTATCGAGTGGGAATAGAAGATTGATCATCCAATCAGTGAAGGAATTTTCCTTCACTGATTTTTTTTGGTTAAAATAATTTTTGAATATGTAGATTAATTACATTTCCCGTATGTTGGCGAATATATAGCCATAATAAGTAAGGGATATATAGCGAAAAGCGAACATTGCCTAAAATTACATAAAAGATATTCGTTTGGTATATTGACGATTATTTTAGTGATTGGTACACTATACCTATAATAATAAAAAAACATAATTGTCGTATAATATTGGGGATATGGCCCAAAAGTTTCTACCAAGCTGCCGTGAACGGCTTGACTACGATGTGTATGGATTGGCGAGTTATGGATAAACCGCCACTTCTTTACATGACCGCAGTCAAGCCCCGTTCAAAAGTGAATGGGGCATTTTCTGTTGGCTTATGATTTTATGATAGGGGAGACTCATAATGAAAAACTATTTTCGGTTTAATGAGCTGGGAACTAATTATCGCCGTGAAATACTTGGGGGACTAACTACGTTCCTTTCAATGGCATATATCCTGGTTGTTAACCCTGTGATGCTGACTTTACAAAGCATCGAGGACTATCCGGATGAATTGAGAATGGACTACGGAGCGGTTTTTGCCGCTACCGCCTTAGCAGCCGCGATTGGCTCGATATTGATGGGGATTATAGCCAGGTATCCAATCTCGCTTGCCCCGGGCATGGGATTGAATGCTTTCTTCGCTTTTACCGTTGTACTTGGTTTTGGGATTCCTTGGCAGACAGCTTTAACGGGGGTATTGATTTCAGGTATAATCTTCGTTTTGCTTTCCCTATCGGGAATACGTGAGAAAATCATTAATGCAATTCCGGTCGAATTGAAATACGCTGTCGGAGCTGGTATCGGTTTATTCATTACCTTTGTAGGGTTTCAGAATGCTGGAATCATCACGAATGATGACAGTGTACTTGTCGGACTGGGCGACTTGACATCAGGAAATACTTTATTGGCCGTGTTCGGAATTGTCGTAACCGTCATTTTGATGACGAGAGGCGTCAAAAGCGGCGTGTTCATAGGAATGGTCATTACGGCCATTGCAGGAATGATCTTTGGACAAGTTCCGGTGCCGGAGAAAATAATCGGTGCCGTTCCTAGCATAGCGCCAACATTCGGGGTTGCGTTCGATGCCCTAGGAAATCCCGGTGATCTTTTCACTGGTCAAATGTTAATCGTGATATTGACTTTCTTGTTCGTAGCTTTCTTTGATACAGCCGGTACGTTAGTGGCTGTTGCGCAACAAGCTGGACTGATGAAGGATAATGTACTTCCTAGAGTGGGAAAAGGATTACTAGCTGATTCATTATCCATCGTTTCAGGTGCAATTCTTGGTACATCCACCACTACATCATATGTAGAGTCTACATCAGGTGTTGCTGCTGGTGCTCGAAGTGGATTTGCTGCTGTAGTAACAGGTTTACTGTTTGTCCTATCCCTTTTCTTCTTCCCGCTTCTTTCAGTGGTGACATCTGCGGTAACTGCGCCGGCATTGGTTATAGTCGGAGTATTAATGGCATCTTCACTTAAAAACATTGACTGGCAGAAGTTTGAAATTGCGGTTCCGGCCTTCTTTACCGTTATCATGATGCCTATGACATATTCAATTGCGACAGGGATAGCTTGTGGATTCATCTTCTATCCGATCACTATGTCGATGAAAGGAAGGGCTAAAGAAGTTCACCCAATCATGTGGGGACTTGGAGTCGTCTTCCTTCTATATTTCATTTTCTTGAAGTAATAATGTGAGTAAGTTAGAAGAGCCCTGATTTTGGGGCTCTTCTTTCATGTTGTAAGAGAAAGGTCTTATCGTGTATAGTAAAAGGACTAAGTACTAAGTACTTTATCCTGTATGGGGCATTGGGATGACTTTGGGAAAAAATGAGGGAGAAAAATGAATGGTTTTATCGTTGAAAAGGTTTTGAACAATAATGTGGTGATTGCCACGCATCCGTCGTATGGTGAAGTAGTTTCTATTGGAAAGGGCTTAGGTTTTAACCGAAAGAAAGGCGAAGAATTAAGTCCGGAACTTGCGGAAAAAACATTCGTTCTAAAAAATGTTAAGGAACAGGAAAGTTATAAAAAACTTTTACCGCAGATCGATCAAAGTCTTCAAGCTGCCATCATAGAATCCATTCATCTCATTAACGATCGAGTAACTGGAAAACTCAATGAACATATACATGTCGGTTTAACTGATCATTTACTGTTCGCCCTTCAGCGTGTTTCACAAGGAATGACTATCAAAAATCCATTCTTGAAAGAAACGATAACCCTTTATCCGTTTGAACATGATATTGCTGTTGATGTAATCGACTTAATTCAGGATAAGACAGGCATAGGCCTTCCCCAAGGGGAAATCGGTTTTATTACGCTTCATATTCATAGTGCAATAGCAAATAAAGACTTATCGGAAGTCAATCAGCACTCACAATTAATCTACCATCTTATCCAAGTCGTTGAGGAACAGCTCAACGTACAAATTAATAAGGAAAGCATTGACTATACACGTTTGGTCCGTCATTTAAGATTCATGATAGACAGGGTGTTGGCTGGGGAAAAAGTAGATGAACCTGAAAAAATTGCATTGCTATTGAAAGAAGAATATCCCTTGTGTTACAATATCTCATGGAAGCTAATAAAAATTATGCAACAGAAATTAGGCAAACCGGTTTGTGATGCGGAAGCTGTCTATCTAACGATGCATATTCAACGATTACAAAAGAAAATAAAATAAAAATACATTAACTTACGTGTTACTGATTCGATCAGGCATAAGTGAGGAGAATGATTGTTATGAAAGAGGGTATTATATACCTGAATTTTCATATCAATCCTATCTTTGCTTATGCCTTTTTTGTATTAGAACTCTGTTGCGTGGGAAGATGAAGTCCATCATTAAATGTAACCGTTTTATTAGCATGGAAAAACAGTAAAGAGGAGGAAAACCTATGTTTAAGAAGTTGTTTGGTGTTTTGCAAAAAATCGGAAAAGCCTTGATGCTTCCAGTAGCCATTTTACCAGCGGCCGGAATATTGCTTGCGTTTGGTAATGCATTGCAAAACGAGACTTTATTGGATATCGCCCCGTTTCTTGCGAGTGGCGGAGTTGAAATGATCGCATCGGTCATGGAGAATGCCGGAAATATTATTTTTGGGAATCTTCCCTTGTTGTTTGCTGTGGGGGTCGCGATTGGGCTAGCTGGTGGAGAGGGTGTTGCCGGGCTGGCGGCGATTATCGGGTTCTTGATTATGAATGTGACGATGGGAACTGTCCTTGGAATTGACACTGCCGACATTGAGAATAATGGTGCGGTGTACAGCAATGTTCTGGGTATCCCGACGTTGGGAACTGGCGTGTTCGGCGGTATTATTGTCGGTGTCATGGCTGCTGTTATGTATAATAAATTTTATGAAATTGAACTGCCTTCATATTTAGGATTTTTTGCAGGTAAACGTTTTGTACCCATTGTAACAGCTGCAAGCGCAGTTATTCTTGGGTTGTTGATGATTTTGATTTGGCCAACGATTCAATCGGGATTAAATGCATTTTCCGAAAATATGTTAGGTGCTAACCTGACACTGGGAGCCTTCGTGTTCGGGGTTGTGGAACGTGCGTTAATTCCGTTTGGGTTGCATCATATCTTCTATTCGCCATTCTGGTTTGAATTTGGCAGCTATATCCCTCAAGGCGGGGGAACGCCAGTCAGAGGTGATCAGGCCATCTTCATGGCGCAAATTAAAGATGGCGTACAGAATTTAACGGCAGGTACTTTCATGACTGGTAAGTATCCATTCATGATGTTCGGGTTGCCGGCTGCAGCTTTGGCCATTTATCATGAAGCAAGACCGGAACGAAAGAAAATAGTCGGCGGCTTGATGGCTTCGGCGGCACTTACATCTTTCTTGACTGGGATTACTGAGCCACTTGAATTTGCTTTCTTATTTGTTGCACCTGTACTTTTCGGAATCCACTGTCTGTTTGCAGGTCTATCTTTCATGACCATGCATTTACTGAATGTGAAAATCGGGATGACGTTCTCGGGTGGTTTGATCGATTACGTACTGTTTGGTTTAATTAATCCTCAAACCAATGCTTGGATTGTTATCCCGGTTGGTTTAGTCTTTGCACTTATCTATTACTTTGGATTCAGATTTGCAATAAGGAAGTTTAACCTTAAAACTCCTGGTCGTGAAGTGGAAGAGGACGATGAAACGGGGGGATCTGCAAGTACAGCTGGAAGTCTACCTGGGGATATCTTGGATGCTATGGGTGGGAAAGAAAATATTTCTCACTTAGATGCTTGCATTACCCGTCTTCGTGTTTCGGTGAATGACATTGGTAACGTTGATAAAAATAGGTTGAAGAAACTTGGAGCCGCTGGAGTGCTGGAAGTTGGCAATAACATCCAAGCGATCTTCGGACCTCGTTCAGAAACGATCAAAGGGCAAATGAAGGATATTATCGATGGAAAAAGGCCTCGAAAAGTAGAAGCGTCTCCTGAAGAGGGCGTGGAAAAACAAATCGAGGATATCGTCCCGAAACCTTTACGGACGGAAGAAGTTTCCGAGCGCTTTATTTCACCTATTAAAGGCGAATTAAAACCGATTACGGAAGTGCCTGATGCAGTCTTTGCTGAAAAAATGATGGGTGATGGGTTTGCCATTTTGCCGGAGGAAGGATTGGTTGTTTCTCCTGTTGATGGTACGATCGTTAACCTATTCCCGACTATGCACGCAATAGGTATCGTTTCCGATGCTGGACGTGAAATCTTAATACATGTCGGGATCGATACAGTTAAGTTGGAAGGCAAAGGCTTCGAAGCACTTGTCGCTCAAGGAGACAAAGTGACAAGCGGACAGCCGTTGCTTAAAGTTGATTTAGAATATGTCAAAAACAATGCAACTTCTATAATTACGCCAATCGTCTTTACCAACCTTTCTGAGGGTGAAAGTGTGAAGATTGAAAAGGCGGGGAATGTAGACAGGGAAGAATCGGACGTAATTTCTATCGGCAAATAAACATTCAAGAACAGGAGGGTGGCTATAATTAGCTGCCCTTCTGTTTTTGTTTATTCATTAGCAGGGCTGGGCATTTGGGATATTAAAATCTCTATGCTTCAAAATAAAATGAAACAGTGTTTATATAGAAGGAGGTGGTAGTTCTTGAAAAAACAAAGAATTTTTAAAGATTTAATTGACTTGTCTACATGCAGGTGCTAATATATTAAATACACCGCTTGAGACAGTGAAGGCAAGCAAGAGAAATTAAAACTTGTTGTTGACATGAAGTTCGAATGGTGTTACACTAATTAAGTCGCTGAATAAGCGATGGAAAATATTGCTCTTTGAAAACTGAACAAAACAAAGCGCCAACGTTAAATTTTAAGTGAGCACACACTATCAAAAAAGCAAAA
>NZ_JAWRYN010000241.1:0-349 GCF_046534585.1 Peribacillus sp. SIMBA_075
GGTATTCTTTTAAATAATTCGATAACCAATTAATGTGTTCAACGTCTAGATAGTTGGTAGGCTCATCGAGTAATAACACTTCTGGTTGTTCAAGTAATAGCTTTGCAAGTAATACTTTTGTACGTTGTCCACCACTTAGTGCTGAAACATCACGATCTAAACCGATTGCATCAATTCCAAGACCTCTTGCTGCTTCTTCAATTTTCATATCTAGTAAATAGAAACCACCTGCTTCGAGAGCATCTTGGATTTCTGCCATCTGCTCAAGAAGTGCCTCTAATTCTTCTGGTGTTGCAGTTCCCATTTTTTCTGCAACTTCATTTAAAGCTTTTTCTTTTTCAAATAAAGG
>NZ_JAWRYN010000242.1:0-349 GCF_046534585.1 Peribacillus sp. SIMBA_075
TTTCGCATCTGAGTGCTCTTCAAGAGCCTTTTTGACAGATTGAATTGTGATCCCATGTGAAATACCGAGCTTCGGATCAATTTCAGGATGCATGAAAATTGGTTTTGCACCTGAGAAAATAATAGCTGACATTACTGATTTATGCACGTTTCGTGGCACTAGGATTTTGTCGCCAGGACCGCACACGCTCATCACCATTGTCATTATTGCACCACTTGTACCTTGAATAGAAAAGAAAGTATGATCTGCACCAAATGCAGCGGCTGCTAAATCTTGTGCTTCTTTAATCATACCTTTTGGATGATGTAAATCAGCGAGCGGCGCAATATTAATTAAATCAATTGCTAAT
>NZ_JAWRYN010000243.1:0-348 GCF_046534585.1 Peribacillus sp. SIMBA_075
CTAGGATTCCCTATCGAAAAAACACTTATCTACTGGAAAGAGCTACAAACAAAATTAAATCAATCTCTTACTAACAATCTTACTTCATTACAGAAATCAGCCTTAAATCGTTTATTCGAAAATTTCTTTGCCAATATAGCTAAATCTACCTTTCAAAATACAATCATTCATGCTGACTTTACACATCATCACATTTTATTTAATACGCAGAACAAAACCATTTCAGGTGTTATCGATTTTGGAGATGCTCAAATTGGCGATCCCGCTTTTGATTTTGCTGGGCTATATTATGATTTCGGTCATGAGTTTACTACATCTGTATATGAACAATACAGTGCAGTTATTTCT
>NZ_JAWRYN010000244.1:0-348 GCF_046534585.1 Peribacillus sp. SIMBA_075
CCAAAGGGTATCTTCTTTTTTGTCATTCACGCTAAAGCAATATAAATATCCACTTGTACGTTATTTGGATCTACTGCATTTTCGTCATAAAGCTCAAAGTCTGTTGTAAAAGCACGTTTGTTTTCTTTCGACCATTGCCAAATATATTCCCAAGTTTCACAAATGACTTCAGACACAGGACCTTTTCTCGTTGTAAATACCGCATACGTTGCGGCAGGTATTGTTAAGGCTGTCATATTTTCAGGAACGTCTTCTAATGAAGAAACAGGCATGCCAATAGTAAATTGATATGTACCAGTTTCATCTGATTCATAGTTTGAGTAGAAAGCGAATGTTTCTTTTGTTTGT
>NZ_JAWRYN010000245.1:0-347 GCF_046534585.1 Peribacillus sp. SIMBA_075
CCTGCAATCGTCAAGCATTTGACGCCTTCCTGCTCTACACGCTTTTTCGTATCCTCTGCATCCTCATGTTCATTTAAGTACACAATGGCGACATGTGCTCCTTCTTTGGCATATGCAACAGAAACGGCACGTCCAATTCCACTATCGCCGCCTGTAATCAGCGCAACTTTCCCTTTTAGCTTGCCAGACCCTTGATACGATTCATCCTCAAAGATCGGCGCAGGATTCATTTCTCTTTCACTGCCTGGCTGCTGACCCTGTGTTTGACGCGGAATGCCATTTGTTAAGTATTCACGTAAATCCATGTGTAAGCTCCTCCTTGATTTGTTGATGTATCCTTTCATTAC
>NZ_JAWRYN010000037.1:0-54287 GCF_046534585.1 Peribacillus sp. SIMBA_075
GGCACGCCGCCAGCGTTCGTCCTGAGCCAGGATCAAACTCTCCGAAGAAATGTTTGACTTGCTCATTTTGCTTTTTTAATAGTGTGTGCTCACTTAAAATTTAACGTTGGCGCTTTGTTTTGTTCAGTTTTCAAAGAGCAATTTCTTTCGGAACAGCTTATTAATAATAACATTTTCATCACTCTGAGTCAACAACTTTTTAAAACTTTTTTTAAAAGTTTGTAATCCGTTTGCAACTCGTTCGTAACGACAGATATAAATATAACACCATTACGGTAACTGCGCAATACCTTTTATAAAGTTTTTTTGAGATAATGTTGTTTTTCTTTCCAACCCTAGAATCCAATCAATTAAATGACATGAAATTATAATTAAAAAACAAAAACCGAATTGAACTTACCGGGATCATGAGCTACACTCCTGAATCCCAGCCGTCCGAATTCGGCCCTGCAATCATAATTACCTTATATTATTAACGGTGTCTCATTAACGGGAATAACAGCACGTCACGTATAGAAGGAGAATTGGTCAATAGCATAACCAAACGGTCAACACCAATTCCCAATCCGCCAGTTGGCGGCATTCCGTATTCTAAAGCCTCCAAGAAATCTTCATCCATTTCATGAGCCTCATCATTACCTTGCTCTCGTTCTTTTAATTGTGCTTCAAAGCGTTGACGTTGATCAATAGGGTCATTAAGTTCCGTGAAGGCATTTGCATGCTCCCTACCCACAATGAATAACTCAAAACGATCGGTAAAACGGGAATCTTCCGGGTTTTTCTTTGCTAACGGAGAGATTTCCACTGGATGTCCATAAATGAATGTAGGTTGAATTAACTTATCTTCAACCTTCTGTTCAAAGAACTCATTTACAATATGACCAAATTCCATGGATTCCTTAACTTCAATTCCGTTATCTTTAGCAAGCTGTTGGGCTTCTTCTTTACTCATTTGAGTCCAGAAGTCCACACCTGTATATTCTTTTACAGCATCAACCATGTGAAGTCTTTTCCATTCCGGTTTTAACTCTATTTCATACTCCCCATACTGAATGGTAGTCGTCCCCAGAACTTCTTGTGCTATATGGGCAATCAGGTTTTCGGTTAAACTCATGATATCTTGGTAATCAGCATATGCCTCGTATAATTCAATCAAGGTGAATTCCGGATTGTGTCTTGTAGATACTCCTTCATTCCTGAAAACCCGTCCTATTTCATAAACTTTCTCTAATCCGCCAACGATTAAGCGTTTTAGATGAAGCTCGATGGCAATCCTTAAATTCAAAGACATATCCAATGCATTATGATGAGTAAGGAAAGGGCGTGCAGCAGCTCCACCAGCAACAGAGTGCAATAGAGGCGTCTCTACTTCAAGGTATCCATGATCATCAAGATATCGTCTCATGGCTTGTACAATACGACTGCGCATGATCAACGTGTTTTTACTTTCCTCATTTGTAATTAAATCAACATAACGTTTCCGATAACGCTCTTCAACATCCTTTAGACCATGAAATTTATCAGGTAATGGGCGAAGCGCTTTAGCAAGGAACACATATTCTTTAGCTTTAATGGAAAGTTCCCCGACTTTCGTTTTGAAAATTACACCAGTGACCCCTACGATATCGCCCAGATCCGTTTGGTTGAAAATTTGGTAAGCATCTTCACCTATATTATCTAAACGGACGTAGATTTGGATTTGGCCGCTAATATCCTGAATATGGGCAAATCCCGCTTTCCCTTTTCCACGCTTAGTCATTACCCGGCCAGCGATCGTAACTTCAATTTCTTTTTCTTCAAGATCTTCTTTTTCTAATTCCCCATAAGCACTAACTATCTCTTGAGTGTTATGTGTGCGCTCGAATCTGCTCCCGAATGGGTCTTGTCCATTATCAATCATGGCCTGCATTTTATCGCGTCTCACTTGCAGTTGGTCATTCAATTCTTCATGACTCACGAAAATCATCTCCATCTTTATTAATAAAAGCTTTATATAATTTATCAGAAATTCTTTTGCATACGTATTTATTCTTACATAAAGTACGAGAATTCAACAGCTTTTTATCTTAAAAACTTCTTTATGTATATATAAAAACTGCCAGGTTTAATGGCAGTTTAAGATATGCGTATTATAGGAAAACAGGAAGGCGAAGTCAACATCAGACCATTTGAATGTTCATTTCCTTCGCTTCAATCTCATCGACCATTCCATAAAGAAGGCTCACGACATCTTCCCTTGTTTCACAATCGTTAATCCCTTTACGTGCCTTGGCATTCCCTTTAACACCTTTTAGGTACCAAGAAGCATGCTTACGCATTTCACGGACAGCGACGTTTTCGTTTTTCAGTGCAATCAGACGATCCATATGAAGTACACAAACATCCATCTTTTCACGAACTGTAGGTTCATCCATCAGTTGACCCGTTTCTAAATATTTTACAGTCCGGTAAATCATCCACGGGTTACCTAGAGCTGCACGGCCAATCATGACCCCGTCAACACCCGTTTCTTTAAGCATTCTTTCCGCATCCTGCGGAGTTTCCACATCACCGTTACCTATAAGAGGGATATTAATCGATTTCTTCACTTCACGAATGATATCCCAGTTAGCTTTCCCTTCATACATTTGAACCCGGGTTCTCCCATGCATGGAAACAGCTTTACCGCCTGCGCGTTCAACAGCCTGAGCATTTTCAATCGCAAACACATGCTCTTCATCCCAGCCAATGCGCATTTTAACCGTTACCGGCTTTTCAACTGCATCAACCACCGCTGAAACCATCTCATAAATTTTGTTTGGATCGAGAAGCCACTTCGCACCAGCATCACACTTCGTGATTTTCGGAACAGGGCACCCCATGTTGATATCAATGATATCAGCATTTGTATTTTTATCTACGAATTGAGCAGCTTTGACCAAGGATTTCTTTTCACCGCCAAAGATTTGCAAGCTTAACGGCTTTTCTCTTTCATCTATATAAAGCATATTCATCGTTCTAGCATTTTGTAAAACGATTCCCTTATCACTGACCATCTCCGCACAAACAAGACCAGCACCAAATTCCTTGACGGTCAAGCGGAACGCCGAGTTACAGACTCCCGCCATCGGTGCCAGAACTACCGGATTCTTCATTTCTATATCGCCAATTTTTAACACGTTGACCTCCTATAACATGCTTTCATTTATCGTCAGGTGGCTGAAGCTCCTCAATGGAAACATGAAGAATTTCCGCCACTTCCAGTAAAAATGCCTCTGAAGGGTTGCGGTTCCCTCGTTCTATTTCTCCCAGCAAGGAAACGGAAACACCTATTTCCCTCGCAAACCCTTCCTGGGTATAACCCTTTAACTTTCGAAAAGCGCGAATACGCCTTCCCCATTTTTCACCTTCCATAATCGAACTCCTTCTTTATCCGGAATCTGTTCAAGCAAGTCGCTCAAAGGTGCATGCATGTGCGGAAGCCTAATATCAGGGTCCACTTCCATTAAAGGCACGATAACAAAAGCCCTCTCGTGCATACGAGGGTGCGGGACTGAAAGAATCTCTGTCTCAATATTTTCATGATTATATAACAAAATGTCAAGGTCTAAAGTACGGGGACCCCACCTGATTTCCCTTTTTCTCCCTAAATCGGTTTCGATTTTCATACAGGCGCGAAGTAATTCCTCTGGTTCTAAATCAGTTTTCACTTTAAGGACAGCATTTAAAAAACAGTCCTGGTCGGCATATCCTATCGGGTCTGTTTCATATAAAGAAGAGCAGGCCGCCAACTGGATATGCGGGTCCTCAGACAATAATTGGAAAGCCGTTCGGAAAGTATCAAGGCGATCCCCTAAGTTCGATCCTATAGAAAGGTAAGCAATATTTACCACAATCAGCGTCCCCTTACAATTTCTATAGCTACCGAGTCATAGTGCCCCGCTATAGGGGGATCTGGTTTATATACCTTCACGGTGCATGTCTCGATGGAAGAATATTTAGTAAGTAGTTCAGAAGCAATTTTTTCAGCAACAGCTTCCACTAACTTAAAAGGTTCTCCTTCAACAACACTTTTACACACTTCATATAACTCGCCATAGTTGATTGAGTCTTCAAGGTTGTCACTCTTCCCAGCATTGGCTAAATCAGTCTGGACGATTAAATCCACTTTAAACCGCTGACCAAGCTTCGTTTCTTCCGGAAAAACTCCATGATAACCGTAAAACTCCATTTTATTCACATATATCTTATCCATTTCATTCACCTTTTCCTAAAAGAACATCCATCATCTTTGCAGTCCGTGCCATTTCCTTCACATCATGTACGCGAACCATTTGACAGCCTTGCTGAATGCCGTGGCAGATTGTAGCGGCGGTGCCTTCCATCCGCTCACTAGGCGGCAGGTCCAGAACATGTCCAATCATGGACTTTCTTGATGTCGCAAGCAGCACAGGATAACCTAATGATACCAGCTTATCAAGATTCCTCATCATTTCCAAATTTAACTTTAAATCTTTCGCAAATCCAATGCCTGGATCGAGAATGATGTTTTCGTCCTTGACTCCCGCATCCTTTACCAACATGATGCTTTCGAATAAATCTTGAAGTACATCCCGAACAAAATGTCCATAACCCATATTATCCCTGTTATGCATCAAGATAATCGGCACCTTATATTCCGCCGCAACCTTCGCCATCAAGGAATCGGCTTTTCCTCCCCAAATATCATTTAATATATGGGCTCCTGCTTTTACTGCCTCTTCCGCAACTCTTGATTTATACGTATCGACCGATATTGGTATCTCAATATTACGGGAAATGGCCTCAATAATCGGGGCTACTCTCTCAATCTCCTCCTCATCCGATATCCTCTCATAGTTAGGACGGGTGGACTCTCCGCCTACGTCCAAAATATCCGCTCCGTCGTTGACCATCTGTTCGGCATGCTTCAAAGCAGCATCTACCCGATTATATTTCCCGCCATCCGAAAAGGAGTCCGGCGTAACATTCAAAATCCCCATAATTAAGGTTTTCTTGCTATAATCCAAATCAAATGAACCGCATGTTATTTTTGATACCTCAGCTAATGACATCCAACGTTCTCCTTCGCCTAAAAAAATCTATATATACGAGTTTACCCATTTACATAGGTATAGTGCAACCCTCCGTGAAGATTAGAAATACTTCGCAGACTTTTCTACAAAAAGAAAAGCAAAGCCCATAAGGAACTTTGCTTCTCATTTAGTATCTGGTCTCACTCAAAGTTATATAATGGTGTACTCAAGTAACGTTCACCATTACTTGGTATGATAGCAAGGACTTTTTTGCCTTTTCCCAGTTTTTCAGCCACTTTAATAGCCGCAGCAATTGCGCCTCCAGAAGAAATTCCGCCAAGAATCCCTTCCTCTTTCGCTGCTCTACGGGCGTAATCGAACGATTCTTCTGTATTGACTTGAATGATTTCGTCATAGAGATCTGTATTTAAAATACTTGGAACGAAGCCTGCACCGATTCCTTGGATTTTATGGGGCCCCGGGGTCCCACCGGATAATACAGGAGAATCCGCAGGCTCAACAGCGTAAATTTTAATGTCAGGATACTTTTCACGCAGGACTTCACCAGCACCAGTAATGGTTCCGCCAGTACCGATTCCGGCAACGAATGCATCCAGACCTTCATCACCAAAGGCTTCAACGATTTCAGGGCCAGTAGTGTTACGATGAACTTCAGGGTTGGCTTCATTCTCGAATTGCTGCGGAATAAAGTAACCTTTTTCTTTAGACAGCTCAGTTGCCTTAGCGATTGCTCCCTTCATTCCTTCTGGACCAGGTGTAAGAACTAACTCTGCCCCATAAGCGCGAAGCAAGTTACGGCGTTCCAGGCTCATTGTCTCCGGCATGACCAGGATTGATTTATAGCCTTTGGCTGCCGCTACCATCGCTAGTCCTATTCCGGTATTTCCGCTTGTAGGTTCAATGATCGTATCACCTGGCTTAAGGTTACCGTTTTTTTCTGCTGCTTCGATCATCGCAAGGGCGATACGGTCTTTTACACTACTGCCTGGGTTAAAATACTCAAGTTTCAAATAAATATCTGCACTGTTTTCATTTTGAAGCTTGTTTAACTTCACAATAGGTGTTTGTCCAATTAAATCGATTACAGAATTAGCTATACGTGCCATTTTCTCCACTCCTTATCATTTCAATACCGAGTATGTTTATTGGTTTTATTAATTAAAGTTACCAGTTTTAATAGTTCATTGTCAATGATTATATACTATATTCTAAATTTTCACACAATCCATTGACCTACTTTTGTTCTTTCAATCCATAAAACCATTCTACATTAAATTCATCCCAGAAAATCTTCCCGGAGACCGGTGCCTGAATCTGTTCAAGAGCTATTTGGCGGTGAATCTTATCTTTAACTTCTTCATATTTATACTGCTTGCCCTCTATTTTTTCATGCAGATAGATAATGGCCCAACCATCTTCCGTTTGTATTGGATCACTCCACTTTTTAGCCTTCAATTTCTCGGCAGCGGTAATGTATTCCTTGGAGACTTGCTCATTATCCTGCGATATATAACCCATGTCGCCTCCCTGATTGGCAGTGAATTCATCAAGGGATTTTTCCATCGCTAAGACATTAAAGGAGACACCTTTCTCCAGTTCACGTATGATTTGGTCCGCCTGCTTTTTTGTAGACAAGGTAATATGGGAAATATGGAAAGTAGTAGGAATTCGGTAAATATCCTTATTATTATCATAGTAATTCTGCATTGCCGTTTCGGAAACCGAAACATCCTTTGTGAGGAGCTTTTCAAGGAGTAGACTAGACTGAATTTCCTGCCTCAATTGATCCGTACTTTTATCAAGAGTCTGACCGGCAGTTCCATACATTGTTTTCATCATTTTAAGTTCCCGATCGATCTCTTCATCCGAAGTTTTCACTTTGTATTTTTCCGCTGCCTGTTTCACTACCTCTTTATCGACCATTTCCTCAAGTACATCTTCCCCATACCTTTTTTCGAGTTCATTAATCCATGCTTCCCGGGAAATATCCTTGGAACCAACCTTTGCGACTGTTTCCTGCCCAATGACGGATTTTGAAATGATCAACGGTTTTATGACAAAGATTATGATGGTCAACAGGTTCAACAATGCAAGGCCGGCAATAATCGCCCGAAGCTTTTGTTTAGGCAAAACCCTTATCCCCCGTAAATTATTTTTTGGTTTCTGCTTCTAGTTCCTCGAGATCTTCCTTCGAGAATTGGTAGGTCTGATTACAAAAATGGCATTGTGCCTCCGCTTGTCCCTCTGTCTCAATAATATCCCGGATCTCATCTTGTCCAAGGCTAATCAATGCATTGGCAATTCTTTCCCTTGAACATTGACAGGAAAATGCAACATCCATTTTCTCTAAAATATTCACATTGCCCTCACCCAAAATCTCGGTTAGGATTTCTTCAGGAGTCAGACCTTTCTGGATCATCTTAGAAACAGGAGCTATTGTGCTTAGACGACTCTCGATTTTGGAAATCGTATCATCGGATGTGCCTGGCATCAATTGAATGATAAATCCACCTGCTGCAAGTATCGAATTATCCGGATTCACCAGGACCCCCACTCCTACAGAAGAAGGCACCTGTTCGGAAGTAGCGAAGTAATAAGTGAAATCTTCACCTAATTCCCCCGATACAAGCGGTACTTGACCTGAAAAATGATCACGGAGACCAATATCTTTCACTACAGTCAACACTCCGTCTGTCCCCACCGCTTTCCTGACATCCAGCTTTCCTTGTTCATTCAAATCAAAATGGGTTTGCGGGTGGGTCACATATCCGCGGACTTCTCCCTTCGCATTGCTGTCGACCAGGATGGATCCAATCGGGCCACCGCCCTCGATTTTAATCGTCAGTTTTTCTTCACCTTTTAACATTCCGCCCATCATCACACCTGCCGTCATTGCACGCCCAAGGGCAGCGGAAGCAGTAGGCCATGTATAATGACGTCGTTGAGCTTCTCCTACGGTATCAGTTGTTGAAACAGCATATGCCCGTACCTGTCCTTCATAGCCTAACGCCTTTATTAGATAATCCTTCATTTGTTATGCTCCTTCCATGCTGTATAATTACTTCTTCACTTCTTCACTTGTTCACGATTTCGTTTATAAATCAGCTGCAATCCCTTTAAAGTTAAAAATGGCTCAACAACGTCAATCACAGTAGACTCATTAGCAATTAAGGTAGCCAGTCCGCCTGTCGCTATTACCGTTGGCTCTAGATTACTTTGCGCCTTTATTCGATTAACGATTCCTTCAACCTGTCCAACATACCCAAACAAAATACCAGCCTGCATGGCGGATACCGTATTTTTGCCAATGATTCCTTCAGGTCGGCTGATTTCTATCCTTGGAAGTTTGGCCGCTTTTGAATAAAGTGCTTCTGTAGAAATATTTATGCCCGGAGCAATGGCTCCGCCCATGTATTGTTTATCCTCATTTATGTAGCAATATGTCGTTGCCGTGCCAAAATCCACGATAATGAGAGGGCTTCCATATTCCTGAATGCCTGCAACAGCATTAACGATCCGGTCCGCTCCCACCTCACGGGGATTTTCGTATTTAATATTCAATCCAGTTTTTATTCCAGGCCCCACTATAAGCGGCTTAATGCCAAAGTATTTTTTACACATACGTTCAAGCGCAAACATAATCGGCGGAACTACCGAAGAAATAATGATTCCATCAAACTGATCAAACGAAAGACCCTCATGTTGCAGTAAAGACTTTATGACCATTCCATACTCATCTTCTGTTTTATGACGGCTAGTCTCAATTCGCCAATGATATTTTAAAATATCTTCATCGTATACGCCTAATACAGTATTCGTATTCCCAACATCCAATACAAAAATCATCGTTTCATCACTCCGGTAAATTATTCTCCAACATCATACCACACTGTTATTTCCCACGCTATTAGTCGCGCTTTTCGTAAGGTAAAAAAATCCCAGCATCTTTTTCTTACGTCCCCAAAGTCATTTTAAGAGTTAGAAAAGGGTATTTCCGAGGCGGAAATACCCTTTTCTTATAGTCAACTTAAGACTTTTTATTGTCATCTTCGTTCGGGAAGGAAAGCGGCTGATCTTGAGGTGTGCCTTCTTTGATTGGAGGAGTATTCAATCCTTCCTCCGTTATTTCAAGGTCCTCAGGTCCTCTCTTATCCAATGGATCTAATAGGGCCTCTTTTTCTTCCTTCTTCGTATTGATGTTCACCTTGACATTCTCATCAGTAGTTAAATTCCCATTCAAAGCGGTATAATCCCGTTCTGGCAACTTACCGTTATGGAATAAACTTTTGATTTGTTCAGCATCAAGTGTTTCCACTTCAAGCAAGGTTTTTGCAACCAAATCAAGTTTTTCACGATTTTCAGTAAGAATCGTCTTACATCTTTCGTAAGCTTCCCTGATGATGCGTTGAATTTCAAGATCAATTTCATATGCTATTGCATCTGAGTAATTTTGATCATTGTTAAAATCGCGGCCTAGGAAGACCTGACCTTGAGAATTACCGAATTGAAGAGGTCCGAGCTTACTCATACCATACTCCATAACCATGCTTCGAGCTATGCCAGTTGCACGCTGGAAGTCATTATGCGCTCCGGTACTCACTTCTCCGAATGTAACTTCTTCGGATACTCGGCCACCCAAAAGTCCTACGATTTTATCTTTCAGTTCAGGCTCCGTCATGAAGAAACGATCTTCTTTCGGCAGCATAACTGCATATCCGCCAGCTTGACCACGAGGGACAATCGTAACTTTATGAACGACTTCGGCATCATCGAGAACCAATCCAATAATGGTATGGCCAGCTTCATGCCATGCTACAATATTCCGTTCCTTTTTGGAAATGACACGATTTTTCTTAGCAGGTCCCGCAATAACGCGATCCGAAGCTTCATCCAAATCGGACATGTCGATCTTCTTCTTATCTTGACGGGCAGCGACAAGCGCCGCTTCATTCAGTAAGTTTTCAAGATCTGCACCAGAAAATCCTGGTGTACGCTGAGCGATCGCTTTCAAATCAACCGTTTCAGCTAAAGGTTTATTACGTGCATGCACTTTCAATACTTCTTCACGGCCTTTAACATCTGGGCGGCCAACCGTAATTTGACGGTCAAAACGTCCTGGACGCAATAATGCCGGATCCAATACATCAGCACGGTTAGTCGCAGCGATGATAATGATTCCTTCATTCCCACCGAAACCATCCATTTCTACAAGTAGTTGGTTCAGTGTTTGTTCACGTTCATCGTGACCGCCACCTAGACCTGCGCCACGTTGACGACCGACTGCATCAATTTCATCGATAAAGATGATACATGGTGCATTCTTCTTAGCATTTTCAAACAAATCACGAACACGGGATGCACCGACACCTACAAACATTTCAACAAAATCAGAACCACTGATCGAGAAGAAAGGAGTACCGGCTTCACCAGCTACTGCCCGTGCAAGTAAAGTTTTACCTGTACCAGGAGGCCCGACTAAAAGTACCCCTTTAGGAATACGGGCTCCAAGCTCGGCATATTTGCGAGGATCTTTTAAGAATTCAACGACCTCGACAAGTTCCTGCTTTTCTTCGTCCGCTCCGGCAACATCATTGAAGCGTACTTTTTTCTTATCATCATTATACAATTTCGCCTTACTTTTCCCGAAGTTCATGACACGGCCACCACCGCCACCTTGAGCTTGGTTAAGTAAAAAGAAGAAGAGGATAAAAATGATTACAAATGGAATGATTGAAGTGAAAAATGTCACCCAGCCACTTGTCTTTTCTGGAGGTTCAACAGTGATGATGTCTTTACCCAACTTAGTTACGGCATCATTAATTCGACTCTGCGAATATTCACTGAAAGGTACGTACGTCACAAAGTATTTGTTTTCCTCATAACCTTTGAGCTTCCCTGTGATTTCAAACACACTGCTTTCGGGCTGCATCGTTAGTGCTGTAACGTCCCCACTCTCCAAATGTTTATAGAATTCATCTTGGGTCATTTTCTCTGTTGGTTCATTGTTATTATTAAAGATGCTTACAATCCCAATGATGACCAAAAAGATCAGTAAATAAAATATGGTATTACGGAAGATCCGATTCATCCCTTACCTCCTCCCACGGGTAAACAAACTATAGTAAATACTATCATACAAAATTAATGAATTACAATAATTTAACACCGCTGTTTTTATCTGGTCTTCTCTTTCGAACAGGAACGATTAATTCGAGTAAATTTCAGGCTTCAATATGCCAATATACGGGAGATTACGATACTTTTCTGCAAAATCAAGACCATATCCGACAACAAATGCATCAGGAACGATAAATCCAGCATAGTCAGGAGTGATATCGGCTTTCCTGCCTGTTGGTTTATCCAATAGGGTAACGATTTTAATTGATTTTGCTTTTCTATAACGGAAAAGTTCCGCAAGATAGCTAAGGGTTAAGCCGCTATCGATAATATCTTCGATGATTAAAATATCCCGGCCTTCAACGGATGTATCAAGATCTTTGATGATTTTCACTTCACCGGAAGATACAGTAGAGCTACCATAGCTTGAAACATCCATAAAGTCCATTTCAAGATGTGTATCCACGCGTTTCAGTAAATCTGACATAAATGGCATGGCGCCTTTCAGCACTCCGATAGCCAGCGGGAACTTACCTTGGTAATCAGCTTCAAGCTGCGCACCCAATTCCCTGATTTTTTTTTGTAGTTCTTCCTCAGTTATTAACACTTTTTCAATGTCGTTTTGCATGGTCATAGTAATTAATTGCCCCCCATGAAGAATTAAGCTTTTTTATATTCTAAGTAGATTAAAGATTTTTCATCAGAAATTATATCCGGCTCAACATTCGATTTCTTTAAACCAGGAAGCCAAATGGCCGTTCCAGCTTGATCGATGATGACCGGCCACACATTTCTTTCTAGCATCGGGATTTTCTCATTAATAAAAATATCCTTCAACTTTTTAGTTCCACCTAATCCCTTGACTGCCATCCGTTCGCCTTCATTCCTGGTTCGGACTGTAAGCGGAAACTTCACAGCTGATTCGGGAAGTATAAAAGAATGATTTCCTTTAAGGACTGGAATTTCTTCTTTTATATAGTGCGCTTTAATCTTGTATCCATTCGGAAGAATAGTCTCACCGGGAATTTGTAATTTAAGGGAATATTTATGGCTTTTTTGCCGAAAAAATCTAAAAGTGCAAGTTTGATATGATTTTTCAGCAATAAGGCCCTCCGGAAGATGCAATTCTGCAGATGGTTGAGGATTTAAAAACAAAACTAAAAGTTGATCAATATGTAATGCCGAAAGCGATGAAGGTCTCTCCAAATAAAGATAGTTTAATATTAGTTGAATCGCTCTTCTTTGTAAAGGTTTAGGCATCGCGAGAACCTTATCAATCTGAATAACCGCTTGATCCTTATCCTGATGGATCCAAACCTCGGTCATTTTGCTTGAAACAAGGTTCTGAAAAAACTCTTCATCTTCATAAAGTTCTTCACTGAATCGTTGAAAATGCTCATGAACCTTTCTATTTTCTTTCTTTAAAAATGGAAGAACTTCATGTCTAAAGCGATTTCTTACATAGTCATCTTTTTCATTGCTCGGATCAAACCTTGGTTCAATATTATGATGGCCCGCATATTCAATAATTTGGCCTTTCGTGATTTCAAGAAATGGCCTGATCAAATGACCCGTGTGAAAACGTCTTTTTATAGGAATGCCTGCTCTTGCTTTACCTGTCGCCCCTCTTGTTAAACGCATGAGCATCGTTTCGATTTGATCATCTCCATGATGTCCCAGGACAAGAGTGGAGGCTTGATGCTTATCCATCATTTCTTCATAGAAAGCAAAGCGTGCCTTTCTTGACGTTATTTGTGAGCTTTCCCCCGTCTGTTCCATCCGGGCAGGAACATCAATCCTTCTTCCTTCAAATGCGATGCCCCACTGTTCACATATATGCTCGACATATTTATAATCTTCATATGATTCCTCACCACGAAACATATGGTCAACACTTGCAACAATCATCTCGTAATGAAAAAGTGATTGAATTTCCTTAAGGATATGGAGAAGCACCAACGAGTCCGGTCCCCCTGAAACCCCTATGAGCAACTTCGAGTTTTCCTGAATCAATTCGTTTCTATAAATGGTATTCAGAACTTTTTCCTTTAACATACAATCTTCCTTCTTTATGGACAGGTATTAGTTTATACGATTCAAACATGAAATGGTTTCAATTATTCCATGCATTCATCCATTAACTATATCATAACAACTGTTCATATATGTAAAGAACATAGAGCATCGATATTATGGCTACCAGTAAAAAGGTTTCAAAAAAGCCTCCCCTCTTATTGTTGGAATGGTTTTGGGACCTTCTGGCTTGCCTTGTTGCAGGTTGCTTTGTTGAAGGCTGCCCCGTCGCTGCCTGGCCCGGTCCCTTTTTGTTCAAATGATTTTGCTTACTTAACACAGTGACTAAATCCTCTCGCATTTGAAGGGCTGAATCATACTGCCCACGGAGTGCTTTATCCAGCATCTTTCTATATGGGTGCAATTCCTTTTTCTGTTTAATCAAGTCGTTAAGCTGTTTATACCCCTCCCCGTTCTTGTGGAAACGTTTAGGGTAGGAAGAATTGATGATAATCATCGCCACTGCGAACAAGTCATATTGCGGATCAGCCTTTCTTGATCCAAGTCCCCAGTAACCTCTGTCGAAGAACTCGGTGAATTCTTTAACGGATCGGCCAATTAAGGTGGTTCCGCCTACATCGACGCACCGCACTTTGTAGGCTGGTGAAGTCACTATCAAATTCTCAGGTTTTAAATCCCCAAACACCCAGCCATTTGTATGCAGGGCAGATAAACTGGTTAAAAGCTGAAGCATTAAGACCCCGATCCACGATGGCCCTTTCTTATCAATGAAACGCAAAAAATCGTGTCCATGGATATATTCCATGACATAAAACGGGAGCTGCTTTCCTGCTTTGATGAAATCGTCCGCTTCCAAAAAGGAAGGTCCAAGGGTAGACCCCTGGACCTTTGAGAAGGATTTTAGGATATTCATCTCCGAAATAATGGACGTCCCATTATCACTGAGCTTTAAAGCATAATGACGATTTTCACTTTCAACCAAGTAGACGATCCCGTTCGCTCCACACCCCAATTCCTTAATTATTTTGTACTCGTTTTTATTCCATTTTCCAGTGACCAAACCGCCAGGGAGGAGGTTACATTGATTCCTCAAAGTATTGTTCATCATCATGTGATAACAATCCCCTCAATGAACGTTTTTTATTGAAATATGTTAGAGCTTCACGAATGGCTGGACCTGTCGGAGTAAGTCCCCCTGTACTAAGCTTAGGAAAAGTTGCCGTCAAGGCTTCAAGGTTCGGCGTCCAATCCAGCAACTTTTCCACATCATTTCTTTTCCCAGGAAATACGAATACTGAAAAACGGCTGTCACCCATTCTTGCATTCATACTAAGGGAAAGATCTAATAAGGAATCTTTTACAGTAGGCAATTTATGTTTCATGCTTGCACTGGTATCAACAAGTATCAGTACTTCGAGCTTGCTTGTTTCCCCAAGCTCATCGACCACCTCCATTACCTCTCCACGTTTTTCCGGCGGAAGATCCTCCATCGTTCTTGAATCTCCCAGTATTTGTTGAAGTTCACGATTGATAACTCCCTGTATAGTTTGGGTCATCGCCTTTTGGGTCACCATTTGGACGGTTTGGGACAACTGCTGGGCATAGACTATTTGACTTACGCCACCTCCTGAACCAGCAATTTTCTCGATTTCCTTAAGTCCCTTTTCATCTATCACATCATTCTCCATTACACCTATTACATTGATGGTTATGCCTTGCTCCCTTGCTAATTCAGCCATGGCAGAGGGCTCCTCACCATGATTTGAACATCCGTCGGTTATAAGCAAAATCTGCCTTAATGTTCCTGCTTTCATGTTTTGCTCTCCCTTCCTTTCAATCTGTTACCATAATTGACTAAAAAGGGGGAAATTATACGCCAAAGGCTTACGCAATCAATTCACATTCATGGAGTGGATTCATTAAATTTTTCTAAAGTCCATCTTTTTACCTTTTACCCGTCTACCAACACACCACCTCGTTTTTAGTTTTATTTATTTTATATATATGAACGGCCCCTACTGGGCCTTTTTACGTTTTGGAGAAACGGGAATGGATGCCCATTTCGGTGTATTATGTTTAATTTTGGACGTTACCACTGTCATATCATCATCTATTATCCCTTTTGTTCGGATGACCTCTTCCAATATTAAATCCGAAATTTCCTGCGGATCTTCTGTCTCCATTTCCTTGATCTTTCGTTTAAGCCAGAACTCGATATTTTCGACATGGGAGGGACCATCGAACACTCCATCGCTCATCATGATTAATATATCCCCTGCCTTCAGCTCTTCTGATACAACATCAACATCGAAATCCTGGATGATTCCCATAGGCAGGTTACTCGACTCAATTTTTATTATCCTATCACCCCTTTTAATGAAACTCGGTATCGAACAGATTTTTAGAAACTTAGCCTTTGCGTCCTGAAGATCTATCATTGCCAAATCAAGAGTTGAAAATATTTCATCGGTAGTGCGTAGAGATAATACGGAGTTTACGGATTTAATGGCTATTTTTTCTTCTATTCCCGATTGTAAAAATTTTTGAAGCAGCTTTAATGTCTCTGTACTTTCAAAATGGGCCCTTTCCCCATTTCCCATACCATCACTAATGGCTATTGCGAATTTACCGCAACCAATTTCCATGGTCGTATAACTATCTCCTGAAACAAGCCCTCCCCCCTTGGCAGCATGAGCTACACCCGTTTCGACCGTGAATTTTTTTGCTGACCTAAATATCACCTCACATTGCCCGTTTGGATATGTTGCACACTCTTCTGAATGAACGACTATCGTTTCCCCTAGAATGTCCGAAAGCATAGGGGCTATCAACTTTTCACATTCCCCTCTGCCCTGGCAGTATGGGACACTCATTTCTATATCAACATTTCCTTGTTCTAGACTGTATATTTCAACATGGCCTATATGGAGGCCAAAATCCTGGATGGCCTCCATGATGGATTCTTCATGTACATGATGATTTTTCCTTTCCCTTTGAATTTCTTTCGCAAAATCATCCATTACTGCAGAAACGCCCCTCAGCTGATCCGCAACTAGTTTCCGGCTTTCTTTCACCTGCCTTTTTAACTTTTGGTTTGCTTCAAAATAAGTAAGCTCCTGTGATATCGCCCCAATGACCTGTGGTCCGCGGCTGCAATATTTCCCCCATTCTTTCGAAGTCTTTTGAGGGAGCTGTCCATCATTTTCACTTAATTGAATCATAATTTCCTGCATACCGTCATAGGTTGTATTGAAGTTCTTGGACCAGCATTGTTCCTTTTTAAAACAGAGCTGGCACGTCTTTTCCGTTACATTACTCAAGAAGTAATCGAATTCTTTCTCATCTTCCTCCAATCTCCCCCTTTCATCCACTTGGGAAAAGCTATTTGAAAGCGCCTCAAATACATGTGAGAATTGCTCCACCCTTTGAGCCGTAACATCCCTCACTTTCCGGGCATACTGCTGCTGTTCATCAGAATTCTCGACTGTTCCCGGTATGTGTTTCGCTATTTTGTTGATTATGGATGACGGTGTTAATATAAATAAAGCCACAGCTACAAGTGATTCATAAAGGGTCACCATAATATTATTGGTGCCCTCACCATATAAACCTATCAGTAACGTAGCAATTAAGAGGCCTACGGCGACCCCTATCTTCCTTCCCTCCTTCAACAACCCGCCCAGAAGTCCGGAAAAAGCGAGAAGGCTCATTTGATAAAGACTGGCAATGCTTGCCAAGCTGAATATCAATCCAGTAACTACACCTACAGTGGAGCCTATGGCGGCCCCTCCCGCCAGCCCAAAGAGGAGGACCAGGTATCGTGAGAATATATGGTCGAGTGATAAATCGTATATCATCCAGCCTATGGTTCCAGTCATTACCGAAGCCAGTAAGATGATGAGGCTTACGATTTCCTCCGTCTTTAATGATTGGGACTTTGTCCGTATGGTTAGCAGCGGGATGGACTGTATGAAGATTAAGGTTAAAATCATGGCGAGTCCCGCTTCCACTCCTATCATCATTAAGTCGTACAGCTGAATCGTTCGAAATACCAGATATTGTTCGGCCAGGTTGACCAGGAATAGTGAAGCAAAGACGTACATCGACATCGTTTTGAATTGCCCTTCAACGGCGGGCTTCTTGATCTTATGAAATAACAGAAGCAGGAACGCCGATGCAAAGATGACCAAACTATTGGAATAATGAACGGTGAGCCCGCCTGCAATCAATCCGAATAAAGCTAGTGGAGCCCTGTCACGCCTCATGAGAAAAACTGCTGCAAAAAACGGAAGTCCAAATGGTGCCAACTGAGAAAGAATTAATGCCCGTCCTAATAAAAAACCGATAATGGCTAAAGAGATACCTTTCTTTATGAATATATCTTCCGTCTTCGTTTGCAGTTGTTGGATCCAGTTGATGGCCCCTGCCTTCGCTTCTTTTAACTGAACATCTCCAAGAGGTTCCATCATAGGTCTTTCCACTTTTTCCATTTCAACACCCCATTCATATTAGTGATTTTAATTATAAAGAGGGCTTGTTTATTTTTTTGTCAGAATTTTATAAGAGGATAAGAAAAACGTTCGACGAAATTCTTCTTGAACAATCATTTGTATACAGGTTTTTGTACCTTTTTTTTCAATACAGAAACAGGCGTTCTTTTTTTTTTGAAGAAAAGCAAAGTTTTTAGGTTATTTTTGCGGAAAATAACACGAATAAATAATAAGGAAATGGAAACCGACAAACTTTATTTTTTTTGTTGACATTTTTCCTTCACGAATGTAAGATATAACTTGTGCTTCAGTAGCACTTACCATTATGGCGGCGTAGCTCAGCTGGCTAGAGCGTACGGTTCATACCCGTGAGGTCGGGGGTTCGATCCCCTCTGCCGCTATCTTTTTCTATTAAAATCACGGCCCGTTGGTCAAGCGGTTAAGACACCGCCCTTTCACGGCGGTAACACGGGTTCGAATCCCGTACGGGTCATCATATACACCGAAAGCGCCTCTGTACACTTATCCGAATAAGTGTACAGAGGCGCTTTTTATTGTCGTTTGAAGGTTTTATTACCATAAGTAAAGCCTTATATAATTAAAAGAAGACAAGCCAGCAAGCTTGCCTTTATCTACACTATGAATAATTTCACAGGAAAAGTAGCTAAACTATTATTTTCAGCAGCAGTTTTTATCCGCGTCTTCCTCCTCGACCTCCCCGTTTCGTTTCGGTGCTACGTTTAAGGGTCGTTAAGCGGTCTTCACTATCTTTTAAGAATTTAGCCATTTTTTGCTCAAAGTTTTCCTTGGGTTGGAAACTGTTACCTTTCGAGCGGAAGTCTTTGGAACGGCTGTCATTCCCTCTTCCTTGGCGCGGACGTGGTGTGTATGCAGGTTTTTGCTCAGCTTCAGGACGGTCTATCGCTTTTTTTATGGACAAGCCAATCTTGCCATCTTTCACATTGATGACTTTCACCTCGACTGTATCGCCCACTTTTAAATGATCATTAATATCTTTGACATAGTTATCAGCCACTTCACTGATATGGACAAGACCGGTTGAACCTTGAGGGAGCTCTACAAATGCACCAAAATTAGTTATGCCTGTTACTTTACCTTGTAACTTGCTGCCTACTTCGATTGACATAAAAAAAATGTTCCTCCTTAGAAATGTTAAAAAATCTCTTCACTCTATATTATAACGAAAGTAAAAAAACAGTGTCAATATTAGTCACTATCTTCCTTCCCTTTTGGAAGGGTAAAAATGATTTCACCTTTTTCAGATAAGAAATAATCCCGTCTGGCTATTTTCGCTATATAGTCATCGTCATTAAGCTTTACGATTTCTTCTTTAAGAAGGGTCTCGTCCTTTTCCAATTTAGCTAACTTACCCTTCAATTCTTTCTTCTGTTGAATTTTCTCATCAAGTGCAACATTTTGCGTTAGAAGGGTGGGAACAGCCAAAATCAAAAAGACAGCGGCGAAAACTGAGTAAAGTGTCAATCTACGCATTAGACCACGCTTCTTTTTTTCTACTGTTTGTACTTTTTTCTCTTGTTGAGCGACGTAGGGATTTTCTATTTTTGCCACTTTCCTTTTACCAAGGCTACTCATGTATTATCGCTCCTCATTTCTTTTTAGTTCTCCATCTATTTAGCGTTCTATTTATAGAATTCTTTATTTTCAATAAAATCCCTTTTCCTTTATTATAAAACTTCCCGACGTTTTTCGTAACAAAAACCGGCAATAAATTCCATATATAGGTCAGAATCCATTTTAATGGCCTCCAGAAAATATTTAAAATAAAGAGAAGTATTTTCCCCGCCCATTTTAGTAATGCTAAAACGAACTTACCTATCCCGATAATAATGGCTATTACAGATACTATTAACCATTTTATCGGAAGAAATATCAGCATTTGAACCGCATCAGTTATAAATCTCGCCAACTTTATCACCAGTATTATCAAAAGCTCTAAAAAACGTTGATAGAACCCTTTGAAAAGTGCTTGATAAGCTGAAAAACCGCATAATAAGGCCAAAAATAAATAGAGGCGAAATTCTCCCTCATTCACTAAAAACAAAACATAAAAAATAAGGAGACCCTGAATGATCCAGAAAAGGAAATCATGGATGAATACAATCCACCTTTTCCTTTCTGAACGCTTCAGGAACCGGCTATACGTATCCAGGGCAGCCCCAAAGGCACTGCCCATGCCTATCATCGCAAGCAACGTATAAAATTGGGTCGTTAAGGTCATTTGAACAATTTGCCAAAGAAGCCTTTAGCCTTCTCCCCTGATTGCTCATCTAAATAAACGAGGTCGAAAATCTTTCCCTTAATGGAAACGATGCCTTTATCAACGTCTAAATTCTTCATTTGCAAGTTTTGGCCCCGGATAGATAAGAATCCCATTGATGTTTCTAGCAAAAACTCTTCATTATCAAAGCTTTCCACTTGTTTGACACCGGTAATATCAAGTAAACGGCGGCCTTTCATCGTTACATCATGCTCTTGGATCGTTCCCTTTGTGTAACCAGCATTCGGATCAATATATTGGCTCATTTTTTCATCCCTCACAGTACCACTGATTTTGTACAAGTGTATGTCCGTAAGAAGGGAATTAGAACCAAGCCTGTCCTTACTCCTCTGCTAGCTTCTCTTCCTTTATGATGGAATACATATCTGCAGCCGCTTCTTTTTTCGTCGTTTCTTGAATTTTATCGACTCGCACAGTAACCAGCTTTTGACCGAATCGTACAGTTAATTCATCACCATCTTTAACACTCGAACTTGCTTTTGCCTGTTGTCCGTTAATCGTGATTCTCCCTTTATCCGCAACTTCCTTCGCAAGTGTGCGGCGTTTGATCAACCTTGAAACTTTTAGGAATTTATCCAATCTCATCGACATTCAAATCTCTCCCTTAATTAAAGTCCTTTAGCTTTTGCCTCATCCCAATATGAATCCAGTTCTTCTAATGTATAATCCTCAAACTTTTTGTCTGCCCTTTGAATGCTCTCTTCTATATATGTAAAACGCTGGTGAAATTTCTGATTTGCTTTGTAGACGGCTTCTTCTGCTTGTATGTCATAATATCGTGAAATGTTGACAAGCGCAAAAAAGAGGTCGCCCAGCTCTGATTTAATTCTTTCGACATCCCGATTCGGGCTTAATATTTCCTCTTCTAATTCCTGCACTTCTTCTATAACCTTTTTCCACGCTTCGGAAACCTCATCCCAATCAAATCCAACTTTCGCAGCCCTTTTTTGGTACTCTTCTGCCCGAATTAAGTTTGGCAGCGATTTCTCAATACCATCCAGAATGGAAATTGAAGCCTTTGTTTCGCTCCCTTTCTCATCTTCTTTGATTTTCTGCCAGTTCACTAATACATCTTCCTCGCCATTCACCTCAACATCCCCGAATACATGAGGGTGGCGCCGAATCATTTTTGCAGTAATGCCTTCAATCACATCATCCACCGTGAACATTCCCTCATCTTCGCCGATTTGAGAATGAAGCATCACCTGAAGGAGTACATCCCCAAGTTCACCAACCATGCCCTCATCGTCCTCTTCATCTATGGAATCAATAAGCTCGTATGCCTCTTCTATTAGATATTTCTTCAAGCTTTCATGAGTCTGTTTTTTATCCCAAGGGCATCCGCCAGGACCTCTAAGTTCTGCAATGACCTGCCGCAGTTTAGAAAACTCCCGATACCGTAACGCTTCTTCTCTAACAGGCGGGACATAAACACTCGTCAAGTTACTTAACTCCATCTGACGGTCGAGTTCGAACAGTGCGCACTTTGTCACTTTTTCCTGACTGCTGCCTGCCGCTGTGACGATATATACCTCGTAGTCATCCGGAAGCTTTTCCATTAAAGTCAACTTCACATTGGACGCGCTGAAAGCATCATACACCTGCCCGATTATCATGTGCTGGGTAATGTGCAAATCATCCGGAGAAAGATCTGTACCATCCAAAAGCTGGAACCCTTCAATCGGATCGATCTGAACAGCCTGAAACAAGGGATCAAGAAAACTTTGACCGCCTTCTAGCTTAATGGCTATTCCAAGAGACGGACCCTCTTCGAGCAAAAGCTGAACCGTTTTTTCCGCAACCATTGGATGCCCCGGAACCGCGTAAAGAACGGAACGGCTTGAAGCCTCCTGTAATAGTGTTTCAGCAATCTCTTCATATACCGCTTCAAATTGGTCGTGCTTTTCATATATCTCGTCAAATGCCGTGAAATTGATGCCTTCCCTTTTCAAATCCCCGATTACAGGATGATCTATCGTTCTGACGAAGCATTGTTCAGTTTGTGTCAATTTTTTATAAATCCCTAGCGGAAGCTGATCTAAATCTCCTGCACCAAGGCCTATTATCGTAATCTCATTCATCTCGTATACTCCTATTCGTTATTATAAATCGTTTAAGCTTTGATCCAGCAGGTATAAGTGAAAGTTCTTCTTCACCAAATAAACCTGCACGAATGGCGGTCATCACAAAAACGGCTGCACCGATCCCTACACCGATCAGCGCTTGGATCGTAGCTAACATTCGGCTCTCACCTGAAAACATCAATTGGAATAAGGCATTGAATAAAAGAACGGCCGTACCCATGTAAACCGTACTCTTCAAAATTATTAACAGGTACTTCCTTTCAATTAATGTCTTTTTAATATGTACTCTCAATACCGTATAAAATAATGCAGTCATGATCATAAATGCAAGTACGGTTGCCGAGGCTGCTCCCGCGGTTTTGTAATGGGGCACAAGAACAAGGTTCAAAGCCCACTTGCTACCCACCCCTATAATCGTAATGATCACCGGCACAAACGAGTAACCTAAACTTTGAAGCACTGCCGCTTCTGCCATTATGATGGATGTGAATAAAATCGATAAGGAGAAAATTGCTAAAGTAATTGTTCCTTTGGCATCCGTGAACAGCATTTGATTGACCGGCTTAATCGTTACTAACAGTCCAATCGCAGCAGCAAGTCCAATTGTCGTACTTACACGCAGCGCCAATTTAATCTTATTGAGTAATTCTTGTTCACTTTTCTTCTTAACAAATCCAGATATTACAGGTACAAGCGCCAATGCAAAAGAATTAGCCACGACTGTCCCTAGCTGAAGCAATGGCTGTCCACGGTCATATACCCCTTTCCATTCTTTAGCTTCCTTTTCCCCCATCCCCGTATCCCTTAGTAGCGAATACAGGTGCAGTGAATCAACAAACTGAAACAAGATAAGGATCAAGCCAGTTATGCAAAATGCCAACCCTTGAAAAACCAGGACTTTGGAAATCTTGATGAAATTTACCGGTTTGATATTCATTCGTAAAAAAAGCTTCCATTCTTCTTTTAAAATTACGAAAACAATAAGCAGTACCAGGCCAGTTATGCCGCCAGTAATCGAACCGAAAACCGCCCCCTTACCGACCACATAATGAGAGTAGCCCTGATTCACGAATATTGTGGAAAGCACCAGTATCGTCAATACACGGATACATTGTTCAGCGACCTGCGAACTCGCCGTAGGTATCATGTCGTTTATTCCTTGAAAATACCCTCTTAATACGGATGAAATCGGCATTAATAAATAGGAATAGGCAGTGATTCTTAGCAGACTGGCTAAATTCGGATCCTTCATCCATCCGGCAATCCAATCTGCGCCAAGAAACAGTGCAGCAAACATCATGATTCCTATCGAACTTAAGACGACGAATGAGGTGACTAAAATGTCCTTGACCGCAAAATCATTTTTTGAGGACTCCCGCTCTGCGATCAATTTGGATATGACAACAGGGAAGCCAAGTGTTGATAATGTAAAAGCAACACCGTAGAAGGGATATACCTGCTGATAGATATAAAACCCGATGTCGCCTGCTATGTTCTGATAAGGTATGCGATATGCCGCGCTCAAAACTTTAACGATAATAGCTGCTACGCTCAGGATCAGCGCACCTCGAAAAAGTTCATTTGAAGTTTTATTAGGCTTTTCAGCCATTCTTTTTCCCCTTTTCACTCATATGTGGTAGTTATTATAGCATAATTCAAGTGGTTAATTTTCATTTGTAACCATACTGTTAATTAATTCCCATATTCACCTCGAGAAAATACTCCTCCTTTTTATTGTCCTCCCCAATCCGTTTAATAAAGAGCAAAAAGGGCAGCGATTGCTGCCCTTTCCACATCTAAAAATATAATGGCATGTCCAAACTTACTGTTCCATTTGTCTAGCTAGAAAACTTGCTGCTGTTTCAACCGATTTCTGTTCCACTTCTCCAATTGTACCTTCTTTAGAGAAAATCAAGACGGCACCAATCGGGTCGCCACTCGCAATGATCGGAGCTGCAGTATATGATTGGACCTCTTCGTCATTTGAATCAACGAAGGATATTTGTCCATTCGGAGATTCCAAAACAGGATTTCTTTCTTCCATGATTTTTTCCACTAGTTCACTAACGCTTTTATTTAAGTATTCTTTTTTGGAGCCACCTGCCACTGCAATGTAAGTATCCCTGTCACAAATCATAACTGGGTTTCCAAGGCTATCATAAAGTGCTTCTGCATATTCTCTTGCAAAATCTCCTAATTCACTAATAGGAGAATATTTCTTTAAGATGACTTCTCCGTCTCTGTCTACAAAGATTTCCAATGGATCCCCTTCACGAATACGGAGGGTCCTTCGAATTTCTTTCGGGATGACAACTCTTCCTAAATCATCAATTCGGCGAACGATACCAGTTGCTTTCATCTAATGTTGCCTCACTTTCATCTAATTGATTTGATAAATCCTCTTTTTGTAGCAAAATCATCACCAGCTATTGTACTTAGTATTTTTCTAATGGTAAGTTCTATGCACTTTGAAAAAATTTTTCTTTTCGTTGCACTCTTTTACCATGGTATCTCAAAAAACATTTCTTCAAGAGGATAATCATTCACTTTTAGTTCTTTGTGGCTTGAGTCTCTTTTTTTACATGCTGTAAGCCCTTGGCCATCTCAAATAGGATATTAAGCCATTTGCTTTGTTCTACGCCTTTTATGTGCAGGACCAGCTTCATTCGATTGCCGTCCATGCCAAAGCCAACCATACGGCCATACTTCGATCCCAGCTCAAACACCTTTTGTCCATCCACATCGCTGCTTACCTTTTCCCTAATAAGAATGCTGATTTCCTGCTTCAATTGTTTAATGCTTTCAATTCCAGCTTTTTCAGCATATACCTTCATCTCGGCAATCATGAATAAATAGGCGACTTCTTCGGGATACTCTCCGAAACGATCGAGCATTTCATCTTGTAATTCTTCCACTTCTTCAAGTGAGGTAATGCCCCTGAACCTTTTATACATTTCTATTTTCTGATGTCCATCCATTATGTAGGCATCAGGTATATATGCATCCACTTCAACGTCAATTTCAAGGGTGTTCTTTTCTTCGACTGGTTGATCATTACGTTTTGCATCCACCGCTTCTTTCAACATTTGTGAGTACAAATCAAAACCAACCGAATCGATGAAGCCGTGTTGTTGAGCCCCTAGAATATTTCCAGCTCCCCTGATGGATAAATCACGCATCGCAATTTTGAACCCTGAACCCAATTCTGTAAATTCCTTAATGGATTGGAGACGTTTTTCTGCGACTTCCGTCAATACTTTATCTTTCCTATAAGTAAAGAATGCATATGCCACCCGATTGGATCGCCCTACACGGCCACGTAGCTGATAAAGCTGCGAAAGTCCCATTCTATCTGCTTCATTCACTATTAGTGTATTTACATTCGGGATATCGACACCTGTCTCAATAATGGTTGTACTTACCAAAACATCATATTCACCCTCTAAAAAGCCAAACATGACGGCTTCCAGCTCTTGCTCTGACATTTGCCCATGAGCAAATGTCACACGGGCATCGGGTACTAACATGGAAATTTCTTCTGCTTTTCTTGCTATATCCTCTACCCGATTGTATAGGAAATAAACCTGGCCATCCCTGGCCAATTCCCGTTCTATCGCTTCCGTTACCAACGAGCCATTATACTCCATCACATACGTTTGAATCGGGAAGCGATTCTCAGGAGGTGTTTCGATAACGGATAAGTCCCTCACGCCTAACATGGACATATGAAGGGTCCTTGGAATCGGCGTCGCAGTCAAAGTCAGTACATCCACATTTGTTTTTAACCGTTTGATCTTCTCCTTATGTGTAACGCCAAAGCGCTGTTCTTCATCTATGATAAGCAATCCCAAATCGCGGTACACGATATCTTTGGATAAAATCCTATGCGTGCCTACCACAATATCCACCGTGCCGGCCTTCAATCCCTTAATCGTCTCCGTTTGCTGTTTTTTACTCCGGAAACGGCTCATAAGACCAATCGAAATGGGATAATCCTGAAAACGCTCCCTTAATGTTTCATAATGCTGCTGGGCGAGGATTGTGGTCGGAACAAGAAAGGCAACTTGCTTGCCATCCATAATGGCTTTAAAAGCGGCACGGATGGCCACCTCTGTCTTCCCATATCCGACATCGCCGCATAATAAACGATCCATCGGCCGTTCCCGTTCCATATCCTTTTTGATTTCGACTATAGAACGTAATTGATCTTCCGTTTCATTATAAGCGAATGAAGTTTCGAACTCTCTTTGCATATCACCATCAGGTGAAAAAGCATAGCCCTTTGCCGCTTCCCTTTCTGCATATAACTTGATTAAATCATCAGCAATGTTTTCAACTGATGATTGAACCTTGCTTTTGACACGTTTCCATTCCGTTCCGCCTAGCTTATAAAGCTTCGGTTCTTTCCCTTCTGAACCGACATATTTTTGGACAAGATCAATTTGGTCAACAGGAACATACAATTTGTCATCCGCTTGATAACGAATATTCAGGTAATCTTTATGGACCCCATTTATCGTAAGGGTTTCAATCCCCAAATATTTCCCGATACCATGGTTAACATGAACGACATAGTCACCGATCTTAAGTTCGGAATAACTCTTGATTCGCTCCGCATTCGATAGTTTCTGTCTCCGTGTCGATTTCTTTGACTTCTTATTAAACAATTCCGTTTCCGTAATGATACAGAATTTCTGCATGGGTAATTCAAAGCCGCTATTTAAACTGCCGCGTAAAATCTGTACTTTACCTGGAAGAATGCTGTTCGCATCAAACAGTTCTGCGGCCTCTATATCATAATCGGCTAAAACCGAATGCAGTTTTTTTACCCGTTCATCATCCTGTCCAAGTATGACGACTGTAAATTTCCCTTTTTTCCACCGTTCCAGTTCAGCTTTGAACACATTCATCTGGCCGTGGAAATTTTGCATTTGTTTACTGGCAAAATTCAGGATATTCTGAGGATTCGTATGCGGTACATGCCGTAAAAATAATGAAAGGTATACAAATGGCCTGCTGGATTTCATTATTAATTCCTGCATGGGATGAGCCAACTTTATGTCATGGATAATCTGTCCCTGACTTAAAAGGTCAGTGTACCAACCAGCCTCTTCCTTTTCCAAAGAATCATTGATTTCCTGGATTCGACTGATTTCATCTAAGAAAACCAAACCATTTACAGGTAAATAATCTATTAAACTAGCTGGATCTTCATAAGCTAAACTTAAGTATTTAAAGATTTGGTCTGGTTTATTTCCCATTTTCAGCTGCTCAAGTTCATAGCTGATCGTTTGAACCAGTTGTTCCTTGGTTTTCTCATCTTTAAGCTTCTTCAAGCTTTTACTTAATCCACTCTCAAGCCTTGTTATGATTCTTTCGATGTGCTCTGTCTCTAGTAAAGCCTCACTGACGGGACCGATCGTCACTTTCTTGAGCTTCTCGATGGATCGCTGATCTTCGCTTGAAAAGGTCCTTATTGAATCTATTTCGGTATCGAATAATTCAATTCGTATTGGATTAGGTTCCGTGATCGGATAAATATCGATTATACCGCCCCGGATACTGAATTCACCTGGAGAAGCAACCATTTCAGACCGGTTATACCCCATAGCAATGAATTTATTAAGCGTTGGTTCGAGCCCGATGTCTTCCCCTAAATTGAACGTAAGCTGATGCCTCTTCCAAATATCCTTTGAAGGAAGCACACGACGTACCCCGGGAATCGGCGCAATGACAATCCCTTTCTTCCCCTCCGCCCAAAAGTTCAATGCCTCTATACGTTGGGCCCTTAATTCCGGACTGGCCACACTCAAATCAGCCGCAATCAATTCATTGGCTGGATATATATATAATTCTTCCTCGGGAATGAAACTGGATAAGTCCTCATGGAATTTTTGTGCTTGCAATAAATTATGTGTAACTAATAAAATCGGCCTATTCGTCTTTTCATATACGGAAGCCAGCAAAAGCGATCTCGAGGAACCTGTCAAACCAGAGACGATCTGTTCCTTAAGCCCTTCATCAATGCCGGCTATTAACGAATGAACATCATCTTGTTTGGAGAACAAGTTTTGCAATCCATTCATTTTCTTTCCCCCCCTCTATAACGTGCGAAAACCATTTGAAACTCTTGTATTTAAACTTGGCCATTAAAACCAAGCGTCCTCTTTATTAACAGTAATTTCTCATTTTATATGCCCTTGTAAACCAGACAAACGGAAAAATGCTTTGGATTTTGTCCAAAGCCCTCTCCCGCTAATGAATAATATAATCGTTTTCATATAATTCAGGGTTTCTCTGCAGCGATTCATGACAATCTTCACATATCGCCCTTACATGCATATCCCCTTCAGAATCATAAACGATCATCTCTTGTCGCTCTTCATCGGTAAGTTGATTAAAACCTAACTGCTCCGTACTCAGTGAGTGTGCCTCGATTGAGCCCAGTTTAGTTCCGCAATGTCGGCATCGATAATGGAGAGCCATTTCGGTAACCCCCTATTTAAGTAATAGTGTTAGTATGTACAAAAGTAGAGGGGATTTATTCAGCGAAACAGGAAGAATTATTCTTTACTTATATCTACTCTTTGCCTATTGGTTATATTCGTTCATGACCTGTATAAATGGTTTTTCCATCCAGGCTTCACAAGAAGCTGCGCTTTTTTCGATTGTTGCCCCTACATGATCCCATTCCTCAGGAGTAAAACGCCCTAATACATAATCAGGTACTGGAATACGGCCTATCGGGCGGCCAATGCCTATTCTGATTCGATTGAATTCTTGGGTACCCAAATGGGCAATTGAAGATTTTATCCCATTATGACCGCCTGCACTTCCTTTTTGACGAAGGCGAAGCTTCCCTGGAGGCAAATCAAGGTCATCATATATAATGACTACATCCGCGATATCCACCTTAAAGAAATGCATGACTGCCGAAATGGATTCTCCTGATAAATTCATGTAGGTTAAGGGTTTAAGCAATAAAACTTTCTCTCCCTTTACCATTCCCACACCATAGATCCCCTTATGTTTTACTTGGTCGAGTGGGATCGACCATTTTCTGGATAACTCATCTATTACTTCAAATCCGACGTTATGCCGGGTTTTTTCGTATTGTTTACCTGGGTTCCCTAACCCTACAATAATTTTCATGATTCACACTCCGTCATTACGGTTATTTAGGGAGTTACGTTGGGACGAAGTTTTTTCCAAGATCATTGACCTTAGAAAAATAGTACCCTAATTTCAAGCTGGACTGCAAGCGACCGGAGAACTAATTAGAAATAAACACTAATTAAAGGAATCAATTCCTAAAAATGGCACAGTTTGAATAAACGCATCCAGAGATTGAAAAGACGTAACTCATTAAGAGCTACGCCTATTATATCATGATTCACTTGTTTAATCCCGGCATCATGACTCTGGTGACGCTTTTGTCTCCCTGCCCTCTGCATTTTCAGGGATACCTCCATCTTGCTGTTCACCTGTACCTATTTCCTCTTCCTGACGAGGAGCCAAAACAGATGCAACAACTTCTTCACCATCATTGTCGATAGTAACTTGCTGATTCGTTTCGATATCAGATATGTAGATTGTATCCCCTACCTGTAGTTCGGTAACGTCAACGTCGATGGATTCAGGAATGTCATTAGGTTTAGCCGTCACCGTCACTTCATGAAGAGACTGCTGAAGGACACCACCGTCTTTAACGCCTTTACAAACACCGACAAGGTTAATGCGAACTTGTGCCTGTAATTGAGCGGACATATCTACAATTAAAAAGTCTGCATGATAAATGAAGTTCTTTATAGGATCCTTTTGATAGTCAGAGAGCATGACTTTATAACTCGTTCCTTCCAAGTCCAAAGAAATGATACCATTACGGCCTATTTCCTTTATTGTCTTTTGAAGTTCAATATTATTGACCGAAATGGCTGTACTGTCATTTTGATTGCCATATACTATCGCAGGGATTTCGCCGCTTTCCCTCAAATTCCTTAAATTGGACTGT
This sequence comes from Peribacillus sp. SIMBA_075, assembly GCF_046534585.1. Classification (NCBI taxonomy): domain Bacteria; kingdom Bacillati; phylum Bacillota; class Bacilli; order Caryophanales; family Bacillaceae; genus Peribacillus; species Peribacillus sp. SIMBA_075. Next base: position 30,111 of record NZ_JAWRYN010000037.1, read on the forward strand.
TTTAAATCCGTACGTTCCTTTGCAGCTAATAAATTACTCATACATCCTCCGCCTTCCTAATTATTAATTACAAGTTTCTCTATATTTAACATTTCCCTAAATGGCGGGGCATTAAACATGAAAGGTAGAAACTGAAGGCTACAATAACAGTATAAACATATGGTAAACAAAGGAATTTCCTGTAAAAAAATTTTTCATTCTTTTTTTTTGGTTTAAGCGTGAATCGCTTTGTTTTCCATTTTGCCCCTAACTTGCATGACTCTGTTAAGTATTTGGACAGCTACTCTTGAATATTGTCGTTTGCCGTGGTCTCGGCAGATTGATTTCCTTATTCATGACCCCTTTTCCGATTAATAGGACTAGGTCTTAAAAGCAGTACGGCTTCTGCAGTATTTGTAACAAGCGAGGCAGTCAAGTAGTCCTTTTTCCTCTATCGTTCTTCAATCAGCTTTAGATGCCAATCCTCGTCAAAGCATACCAAGAGGTGAGAGCAGTTTCCTCCAAAGCTTTTGACGAACATCAAAGCCTTTATTCAAACCAACCTTCTTCCCCTTAATCTTTCACATTTTTTAATGGGTGATTCTTTTGCACGACGATAGCCTCTCCTGAAGGGTTTGCTGGCTGTTTAGCCATATAGACAAGTGAAGCTTTGGCTGCCTGTCCAAATATCGGTGGCGCCTCCCCTGTAAGCCCAAAATCAGGCTGGACATTCAAGGTTTCAAGTAGCCGGGGTTCTGCTGGAGTCCAATCGACGGTATATCCCATATGTTTTAAATGCGTTTCCAGTTCCCCTGTTGATTTTTAAAGATTAACGACCCGAATTTTTGATAACCGATTCGAATGGCATTATCCGACCCTTTCGTTTTTTGGAACTGTTTTTTCCTCCCCGCATATGCACTTAATATCAGCATGAGGATGCTCGCCAAACATTTCATTCACACCCTTCTTGAACTATTTATCTAAAATAAAAGGCTCCTTTTCTTCACCAATATGACAGTAGGGCAAAAAACGCCTAATGTTCCATGGGAATTGAAAAGGAGCCTTCGGTAGTCCGGTCGGCGTTCAGTTGTATGACCTACTTAACTATGAATTAATTATTTTCCCGAAAGAATGGTTTGAACCAAAACACGACGAGCCCAAAGGCCCGCCGTGTTTTGGTTACTTTATTGTTATCAATCGAATAATGTGCTGACTGATTGTTCCTCATGGACACGAATAATTGCCTCTGCAATCAACGGTGCTACAGAAAGTCCCACAATTTTATCGATTTTCTTATCTTCGGATAGGGCAATCGAGTTAGTTACGACCAATTCCTTGATTGTTGAATTTTGAATCCTTTCGATGGCAGGACCTGAAAGGACCGGGTGTGTACAACAAGCATAAACTGCTTTAGCACCATTCTCTACAAGTGCATTGGCCGCTAGTGTAATAGTACCTGCAGTATCGATGATGTCATCAATCAGGATAGCTGTCTTCCCTTCAATATTACCTATGATATTCATGACTTCAGCCACGTTCGGTCTTGGGCGGCGCTTATCGATAATGGCAATCGGTGCTTTTAGGCGATCTGCCATTTTACGTGCACGTGTTACACCACCATGATCAGGAGAAACGATGACGATATCACTTAAATCTTTTTCTTTGAAGAAATCCGCTAAGATCGGAACAGCTACAAGGTGATCAATCAGAATATCGAAGAAACCTTGAATTTGTGGCGCGTGAAGATCTAATGTAATTACACGGTGGGCACCAGCTGTCTCTAAAAGATTAGCAACTAGTTTAGCTGTAATTGGTTCACGCGCACGTGCTTTACGATCTTGTCGGGCATAACCGTAATATGGCATTACGATATTGATCGTTTTAGCTGAAGCACGTTTAAGAGCATCGATCATAATTAAAAGTTCCATTAAATTTTCATTGACTGGCTGACTTGTTGATTGGATTACGTAAACGTCACAGCCACGAATACTTTCTTCAATATTAATCTGAACTTCACCGTCACTGAAACTTGTTACGCTACATTTTCCAAGCTCAACACCGATTGCAGCAGCAATTTCTTGAGCTAAATCGAAGTTTGAATTTAAAGAGAATACTTTTAAATTAGGATCTAAATACTGATTTGACATGTTGACCTCCGTCGGTTATTTATTAAATTTCAATTTCTTGACATAATCTTCTTTATTAACTTGACGAGCCCGAGCAACGGATAGAGCTTCCTGCGGTACATCTTGAGTGATGGTTGACCCTGCAGCTACATATGCTCCTTCTCCTATCGTCACAGGTGCAACAAGATTAGAATTGCAGCCTATGAAGACATTGTCTTCAATCTTCGTCAAATGTTTATTTTCCCCGTCATAATTCACGGTAATAGATCCGCAGCCTATATTAACATTCTCCCCAACCTCTGCATCGCCAATATAACTCAAATGGGAGGCCTTGCTTCCTTTGCCAAAAACGGTCTTTTTAATTTCTACAAAATTACCGATTTTAACGAAATCCTGAATATCTGATTGAGGTCTAACATGTGCAAAAGGACCGATTTTAACAGAAATTCCAATACTGCTTTCGTGTACAACCGATTGGAGGATTTCCGTTCCATCACCAATTTCACAATTTTTGATTTCCGTATTCGGGCCAATCAAACAATCCTGCCCGATAATACTATTTCCTTTTATGCATGACCCAGGATTAATGACCGTATCCTGTCCGATCTGCACATCCGCTTCAATGAACGTAGTAAGAGGATCGATGATTGTTACGCCATTCCTCATATGCGATTCATTGATGCGTTTCCGTAAAATTTGCTCAGCCTGCGATAAAGCCACTCGGTCATTTACACCTAATGTCTCCTCGAAGTCACTTGATTGGAAGGCCGTCACCACTTCGCCTTCTTGTTTTAAAATTTCAATAACATCCGGTAAGTAATATTCTCCCTGGACATTTTCATTTGAAACTTTTTTCAGCGCGCTAAATAATGCTTGGTTATCGAAGCAATATGTTCCGGTATTTATTTCCTTAACATATTTTTCTTCATCAGTGGCATCCTTATGCTCGACGATTTTTTCTACAAGTCCGCCTCCACCGCGAAGGACCCTTCCATAGCCAGCAGGGTTATCTGCATATGCTGTTAAGATTGTTGCTTTCGCCCGACTCTGCTCATGCAATGCTATAAGCTCTTTCATCGTTTCTGCTTTGATCAAAGGCGTATCACCGCAAATAACAAGGGTCGTTCCACTTTTATCGGATAAAACGCTTTCCGCTTGCATTACAGCATGTGCCGTACCTAATTGCTGATCTTGTAAGGCATACTCGCATGAATCACCAAGTTGTTCTTGAACTTTTTCAGCTCCATGGCCGATAACTGTTACAATATCTTCTATTTGAAGTTGATTGACTTGATCGATGACATGTTGTACCATTGGTTTTCCGCAAACAGGGTGTAAAACCTTATAAAGCTTAGATTTCATCCTAGTACCTTGCCCAGCGGCCAATATTATTGCATAGCGATTACTCATAACAGGCCTCCATTTTCACCTTTTTATCCACTGAAAATATTATCTCAAATAGTGATTCTTTTCAAGGTAACAATTAAAAGTACATATAATTGTCAACCGCAAAGGTAAATTTTCGCAGCCTTAAAAACGTTTTTATTGGTCCTTTTAGTCTTCTTTTAAATCATTCAAGTAAGAATAATATGCCTGATCCATGTTAAATTCATTATTGGCATAATACAGAAACCATGTCTTCTCCCCTTTATAACACAAGCTACCCTCATTATCCCAAAACACTACCCTGATCGCATTATGCCCTATGTACATGCCTTTAGGAACCACTGCATCCTTTGTTAACGCCCATTCCGAAACTCAGTTACAGATCCATTTCATATTCAGGTTATTAGAGGTATAGTAAACTCCGTTAATGCAATTCTGTCCATCCCGCTTTTTTGGGGAGGCAATATAAGGATAAATAAAAAAGGTTTAAAAAATAAAAAAGTCGGGTACTTAAACCTTTGAAGATAGCACCGTGATCATTACACTATCTGCCAAATTAAACAGATTCCTGTCTGAAAAGGGGATAAGTTCTAAACTTATCATTTCCGAATAAAATAAAAAAGAGCACTACTTATGAAGTAGGCTCTAGGTGCACGAATTATAAATTTAAAGTTTTAAGGCAAGGTTAATTAAGAAGCTCCTGCTCCAGCTTCCTCTAATTCAGTTTCAAGTTCTCCCAATCGATGATATTCTGTCAAGACAGCTTCTTGAATTTTCCCGCGTGTCGAGGAATTGATTGGATGAGCGATATCCCGGAATTCTCCATCTGGAGTTCGTTTACTTGGCATAGCTACAAATAAACCATTGTTTCCGTCGATTACACGAATATCATGAACCACAAATTCATTATCCAGTGTAATTGATGCGATAGCTCTCATACGACCATCCGTATTCACACGGCGTAATCTTACGTCAGTTACTTCCATTTAAGCTCACCATCCCTTTTTGTTGTTGTTAAAACTTAAAGTACATATTCAACAAAAAAACGTGAACTCCTTCTATTATCTGTAAGTTTTTTAGAAAATTCAGCCTAGTTTTCAAAAATACTAAAAATCACCCTTATATTACAGGGAAATTGCCCATTGAAAATTCCCTTTAAAAAAATTCACAAAAAAACGCCCGTTTATTTAACGAGCGCAACCACTTCTATTTCCACTAGTGCATCTTTAGGAAGCCTGGCAACCTCTACACAAGAGCGAGCAGGTTTGTGACTTGAAAAATATTCTCCGTATATTTCATTAATCGAACCGAAATCGTCCATGCTTTTAATGAATACCGTAGCTTTAATGACAGTTTCCAATGAGGCTCCCGCTTCTTTCAATACAGCTTGGAGATTTTTAAAGACCTGGTGTGTCTGTTCCTTAACATTCCCTGTTACCATCTCACCAGAAGCAGTAAGAGGGATTTGTCCTGAACTGAAAAATAACTTATCCACGATCACGCCTTGTGAATATGGGCCGATCGCTGCCGGTGCTTCATCCGTATGTATCGTTTTCATGAAATGATTCCCCCTATTCCTTTTGCGAAAAATAATTCCCACGACTGACATTGATTTTTTTGTCTCTTTCGACCACCTGGGTCAACTTGATCAGTGAAACATAGTCCTCGACAAGACATTCTTCAGTATGTTCGGATTCGACCAGCACCGCAATTCCGGCAACTGTTGCCTTAAATTCATCCAATAAACTGACCATACCATTAATGGTACCCCCAGCCTTCATGAAATCATCTACAATTAATACATTCGAACCCTCAACCAAGCTTCTTTTAGAGAGTACCATCGTCTGAATCCTCTTTGAAGAGCCTGAAACATAATTGATGCTCACTGTAGAACCTTCCGTTACTTTATTATTCCTACTTACAATGACAACTGGAACATTCAAATAATTTGCCACGGCGTATGCTAATGATATCCCTTTAGTTGCCATTGTCATAATGACAGAGACATTTTTCTTGGCATACATTGAAGCGATTATCCTTCCAACCTTATTCACGGTTTGTGGATGACCTAATATGTCTGTCATATATAGATAGCCGCCAGGAAGTAACCTTTCGGGACTAGCGATCGTATCGCATAATCCGTCAATGAAGGTATTGACTTCAGCTTCCTTGATGGAAACAATATACTTCACTCCACCTGCTGCACCTGGAACAGTTGTTAAAGAACCTATCCCGCGTTGTTCAAAGGTATCTTTGATGATTGTCAAATCTTCACTGATCGAGGATTTTGCCGAACTATACCTTTCAGCAAAATAAGTCAGCGAAACAAGTTCCCCTGGATGTTCTAATAAATAATTGGTCATATCGACTAGCCTCTCGCTGCGACGAAATTTCATTGAGACACCCCCTTTGTGAATTCCGAATATTATATAGCAACTATACCACTAATGTACGTTTCTATTCAAGATTGTTTCGATCACCTAATAAGCGGACCGCATAGACTTGATCACAAAATCCCCGAAGTCCATTATAAATTCTTTGCATCCGCGAATCATGCTCCACCAAACCAAAAACGGTCGGACCACTTCCGCTCATCAAGACCGAATCTGCTCCAAATGTTTTCATTTGATCTTTAATATTCGCAACCTCTGGGTATAACTGCAATGTCACTTGTTCTAGAACATTGCCCAAACCCTGACATACATCGTGATAATTATTTTCCTTAATAGCCGAAATCATTCCAGGTACATCTGGGTGATCCATTTTAGAAATTTGGAGCCTTTTGTATATATCAGCAGTCGAAACGCCGATTGTCGGTTTGGCCAAGATGACCCAGCATTTTGGCGGTGCAGGGAGATGCGTGATTTTTTCGCCGCGCCCTCTTGCCAATGCCGTTCCTCCATACACACAAAATGAAACATCAGAGCCAATTTCAGCTCCTATTTCCGCAAGTTCATCCATGGAAAGACCAAGCTTCCACAGTCTATTTAAGCCTCTCAAGGTAGCTGCAGCATCACTGCTTCCACCAGCAAGTCCAGCAGCTACAGGTATATTTTTCTCTATGGTTATAGAAACACCTTTATTGATACCAAAACGTTCCTTTAGAATAAATGCGGCTTGATAAGCTAAATTCCGGTGATCATCCGGAACAAATCGATTATGGGATAGAATTTGAATATGATTTCCCTTAATTTCCTTTAGTTCAATTCTATCGGCAAGGTCGACTGTCGTCATGATCATTTCCACCTCATGATACCCATCAGGCCGTTTGAAAAGCACATCCAAAGCCAAATTGATTTTAGCCGGGGCTTTTTCCATAAGCTTCAATATGTCCACCTACTTTAACGTTCTTAAAAGTTCTTGTCCTATTCTATCATATTTGTTTATATTCTAAAGGTTTTTTCACCGTAATTTCAATGTAATGAGGCTAAGATGACCTTTAGAGGAGAATAGACACATGTAGGTACATGGGAGATCAACTCATTCCTGCTTCCCAAAAGACTTGCTACATATCCATATATAGCATTTACCGATACATAAAAAAACCAGACTCCTTATCTACAATGTAAGCAAAAATGAATAGGGCTATACATTGTATAAAGAGTCTGGCTTCTTTCAGTATGACAGCATGATACAATTAAGTGTTTATCTTACTCTTTGTTCACCAATTGACGTTGCGCTTTTTCGATTGCAAGTTTCACCATGTTTCCTGCGTCCTTGGCCCGGATTCCTCCCCAGCCTTCTTTCTGGACAACATCGTAAAATCCAAGTTCTTTTGCCAATTCCTCTTTAAGATCGTTTGACATAATCCCTTTTTTCCTGCCCAAGCGAAACAACCCCTTTCACATGCTGTCACATGCCTAGTGTTTGCATCATACGCTATTTCATTACATCCTTTTTAAGCCTTTATTGGAGCTCACAGGATATTTTAAAAAAACAAAAAGCAGCAAACAAAAATTGTTCGCTGCCTCGTCTAAGTTAAATCTCTTGTTGTTTGTTTAAAAATGTTAGTTCTACGGTTTCCGTTAAAACATCCGCATAGCTGTAAGATACTCTTTCAAACGCATTTTCGTCTTGGTCGAGCTCAATTACAAAAACAGCCGGATAAGTTTCCGCCAAAGTTCCAAAACGTTCTACAGTCTTTCTTCTTCCACCGTTTGCTTTTAAGAGCAATCTTTTACCTAGGTTTGAATCAAGTGCAGTTTTAATATCAGCTAGAGTTTTTGGCATTTTCGGTCCACCTCACTAAGTTAAGTATATCACAAATTACAAATATACGCAAACAAAATAATAAATTATATCAGCACTTAAAAATGTAGTCAATATATTTTTATCTGAAATCCGGCAAAATCGCGAACAATTTTATTATATCCTGGGAAATGAAAAATTATGTAAACGAACTATTTCATTATTTATTAAGCCGAATTTTCGTAATTTAATCCTCACCTAGTTGCATCACTCAACAAAAACCCTGGTTTTTGTTGAAAATATCCGAATTCTGACACGATAAAAGCAAGCTGCATTCTTTCAAAATGCAGCCCGTTCATTCTTCCTGAAATGGCTTGAAAGGCAACCCTGTCCGCAACACCCCTTTTGTCTCAACTCCCCCTAAGCCCTTCTCTCCCGTTAATGTATTCCGAAGGACATCCCATACATGAAGATGCTCAGAAAAAGGCGTAAAGCTTATCTTTCCGACTATATATACTGGATCGAGAGCATGAATATTTACACGGGAAGGGGAACTTGCAAAATTTGCCCCAGCTTGGATCAGCGATTCAAAGTGAGATTGACATGCCCCGGCAAAGATAATAAGTTGATCTAAATGTGAAACCTTCCTTCTCGCTTCTCTAACTGTCAGTACAAAGTCCTTAGAGTGACGGTAGGCATTGATATCGGACATTGGTCCTTTTGATTTTGAATAAGCATCATGACCGGTGACAACAAGGATATCCGGCCGATAATGGTCCAGTAAACCCCCGATTCTTTGGGGCATTTCCTTTTCATTGCAATAGATGCCGTTGACCGGAATACCGAATTTCTGATATAGATCCATGCATTTCCTTAAGTAAGATGCATCCCCATCAACATGGAGGACCCTACCTGGTATCTGAAAATATTCACCGCTATAACGATAGCCATTACTGGATTGATAGCCGTTTTTTTGTTGTTGCAGCTCCAGATCTTGTGTTAATAAGCGGTCTGATTGTTCTTGAAGTACCTCATTCGACCTTTGCCTATCATTTCTTTCATTATCATTTATGATCATTAAATCTTGAAAAGGTGCATCTGCAATCAGCCGGATATCTTCCCCATAAAGAATTGCTTCACGTCTTCCATTAATATCGCGGATATCGATTACCCGGAACAACACGTCGCATTTATAAGAAACCCGACCAACAATATCGTTTATTTGAATATTCATGGCCCCACCCCATGAGAAGACTTATTTTCAGCCCGCCCTAGTTTATTTTCATTCTTAAGTTATGCGAACCATTCTTGAATGGTGAAAGATGGGGATTGACTACATTTTTGGGTACGTTCCATTCATGTTAGGCCAATTTCAAAAGAAAAAAGCCGGAAGCTGGGAGTGATCCCATTTCCGACTTGAATTTTTACATTTGATTTATTTGAAATTTGGCAATAACGCATCACTCAAGCGTCCAAACTCTTTGATGCTCAGTGTTTCTCCCCGTCTTGACGGATCCACTTCCGAGGCTTCGAGAGCGGCAAGTATTAGTTCTTTTTTCGATTTACCATCTGGAAGCTGACTGGTTAAGTTGTTTAAAATCGTTTTCCGACGCTGTGCAAAGCTCGCCCGGGTCACAATGAAGAAGAAATCCTCATCAAGGACCTCGACGATCGGCTTAACCCGCCTAGTAAGGCGTATTACAGCTGAATCAACATTAGGTTGAGGCATGAATACCGTTTTGGGTACAATCATCACTGTTTCCGCTTCAGTATAATATTGAATGGCGATGGATAATGAACCGTATTCCTTTGTCCCAGGTTTAGCGGCAATTCGATCGGCCACTTCTTTTTGCAGCATGCATACGATGCCTCTAATGGGCAGGTCCTCAGACAATAGCTTTAAAATGATGGGCGTCGTGACATAGTAAGGCAGATTTGCAACCACCATTAGGTCCGAGAAGCCAGCAAATTCTTCTTCGATGACCTTCTTAACATCAGCTTTTAGTACATCCCCGTGAATGATGTTAACATTGTTATAAGGAGACAGTGTATCCGATAGGATAGGCAATAAACGCTGATCAATCTCAAAGGCCGTAACCTTTTTACTGCTTTTTGCTAGTTGTTCAGTCAAGGCGCCGATCCCCGGCCCAATTTCGATGGCGCCGCTTTCCTCTGTTAAATTTGCATGTTCGACAATACGTTTCAGGATATTCGTATCGATTAAAAAGTTCTGACCTAAGCTCTTTTTAAAGGAGAATCCGTACTTCTTCAATATATCTTTCGTTCTGACAGGGGTTGCAATATCCTTATTCATTTTTTTCCTCCTGGTTTATCTGTACCATCGCTTCAGCAAAAGCCTCAGTTGATATTTGGAACATTTTTAGCCTTTTATATAACTGTTTACCATTGGTAAACCCGATTTTCAAAATAAATCCAAGTTTTTCCCTTCGCTCCTTGGCACCGGATCCTCCAATTAAACCTGCATCTATTAAATCCTGCTGTGAAATCTCTTCCGAAGCCTCTTCATCCATTAATTGAGCTTCCTTTAAAGCATTACGAATTGCCTCAGGAGAAGCATGTTCCACACCTATCCCTTTCCCTGACTTAGGAAGGGCTTCCTTCTTCGTTAAAAAGGCGTGTTTACAGCCTTTTACTTGTTCTGAAATTATATTCCTGATTTTTTGACCAGGAAAATCAGGGTCTGTGAAAATGATGGCTCCACGTGTCTTTTGTGCCAGCCTCACCTGCTCAATACAGGAATCATTCACAGCGGAACCGTTCGTTTCGATTGTATCAGCATTTACTGCCCTTTTAATCGCTACCGTATCGTCTTTACCCTCTACAACAATAATTTCTTTAATCTTTTTCATGTTTTCCTCCATACAGAAAAGCGCAAGCGCTTTGCTTAGCTCTTGATAAACGCGTTGGACACCCACCCTTTTCTTTTTAATTTCCAGGATAGGAGTGAATCCAGGTCAACATCTTTATGAAAGTTTAAACGCTTATAATGAAATCTTATGGAATATTAAGTCGTCTATCTTATTAAAACAGTTTTACATGGGCTTTTTCAAGAAGTGGAAAAATAAAACGTCAAAAAGCAGGAGACGAATTCATCTCCTGCGAGAGAAACCTTATTAATCCAATACCCGAATCTTAACTTTCTTTGCACCCCAGCGATAGGCATCACTTTTTGAGGAAAAGAAGACGTCAATTCTATTTCCCTTTATTGCCCCGCCTTTGTCAGCAGCTACTGCATAGCCATAGCCCTCTACATATACTTTCGACCCCATAGGGATTACGCTTGGATCGACAGCAATGATTTTCGCACCCGGACTACTCTTTAGATCTACGCCTGTTGACGTGACACCGGAACAGCCCTTACAACTGGCAGTATAAGCCGTTGATGATACGTATATTTCTTTTCCACTAGTAGAACTAACGTTAGTTACTCCGCGGGAAGCCTGGGCAACCGTTGTTTTAGTTCCGACCGTTACAACTTTATCCTGCTTTTTATTAACAACTTTTTCTGAAAGTAATTCTCTTTTGACCTCTTTGCCATTCTCTTTAATAACTTTATATTCCTTAGAAATGAGTCCGTCTTTTCCTTCTTTAACAATTTTCTCTTTCCCTTTTGATAAGGAGTCATCTTTTTTAGTTATGACAGCAAAGTCAACTGGTTCTTCCACTACATCGGTGACTTTTTCAATTCGAATTACGTTTACCGTATTCTCAGCTTCAACTTTTTTGGCTAATTCTGGCTCAACCCTATCCAAATCATTGAGTTTTACTCCTTGTTGCTTTAAAAAGTCAGCGACAGTAGTCGAAGTTGACCATACCTTCTTTTCGTCTCCAGCTACCACTAATTTCAGTGAAAAGGCTTTGTCTATGGAAACTTCCATATTGGCATTCAGCTTCGTATTTTTTGAAGGCGTAATCTTATCCTGTTCCTTCACACTCAGATCTTGTTCTTTTAAAAGTTCGTCTACCGTATCGGCAGTGGACCAAACTTTCTCCGCCTTACCATCTTGTACCAAGACAATTTTTTGTGCAGGCTTCCAAACCACCTCTAAATCATCATCAACCGCCGTGTCTCTTGATGGGTGGACATAGTCTGCCGCTTTAACGGTAATCTCTAAATCTTTCAACATATCATTTACAGTAGCAGCGTGTGTCCGCACTACCTCTTTTTTTCCGTCTAGCATTATTGTGACTGTATGCTTTGTTCCTTGATAGATAAGTATTCCCAATGCTGTAGAAACAAGAATCGCACTGCATATGGCAATTGCCATTCTCTTCTTCCCAAAAGGTTTGGGAATAAGGTTTTTCATAGTTTTTAATAGAATGAAAAACTCCTCCTTCCTCCCGGTGATTATATAGACATAGTTATCAAGCTGTCAACCCATTCACTTCTCATTTAGGAAATTACTACCTATTATGCATATCTTATGGTGAAAAGGAAAGGGCAAATTCTCGACATAATAAGCCTAAAATAGGTGTAAGATTTGTAGAAATCTAAAAAAATGCGATTTTGGCTAGCGAATCCCGGGGGATATTGTAAAAAAAGCTGTCAGTTAATGCCGAATAATTTCTTGGCATTTTCGGTTGTTGCCTGGGAAACTTCCTCTATCGTGAGTTGTTTTATTTCTGCGATTTGTTCAGCAACAAGCTTCACATAGGAAGGTTCATTTCGCTTTCCTCTATATGGATGTGGAGCCAAGTATGGACAATCGGTTTCAATCAGTAAACGCTCTAAAGGTACGGCCGCCGCTACCTCCTTTGGCTTTTTTGCATTCTTGAAGGTCACAGGGCCACCCAATGAAATATAAAAATTCATATTGATGCATTCCAAAGCTGTTTCTGCACTTCCGCTAAAGCAATGCATGATGCCTCCCACCTCTGATGCCGCTTCCTCCTTTAATATGTTCACGATATCCGCGGTCGCTTCCCGATTATGGATGATGATGGGCAGCCCCACTTTTTTCGCCAATCGGATTTGCTTCCTGAATACCTCCATTTGAACATCTTTAGGTGATTTATCCCAATGATAATCAAGACCCATTTCACCAATAGCTACAACCTTTGGATGATTGGATAACTCCTCGATCCATTGTAAGTCCTTCTCGGTCATATCTATAGCGTCCACTGGATGCCATCCGATTGCGGCATACATGAAATCATAAGTTTCTATTAATTCCATTGCCCTTATAATGGTAGGCTGGTCAAAACCAACGACTACCATATTATTCACTCCTGCTTCCTTAGCTCGTTCTATGACATCATCGAGATCCTCGTTGAATTGTTCTGCATTAACATGTACATGTGTGTCAAATAACATTATTTTTCTTCCTTTCTAGCACTATTTTATAAAAAAATAAAAGTTTTATGTTTCACATTTAGGTAACAAAAAGATTACAAAGGAGCCTATATGCCCAACAAGTAAAAATAGACCTAATAATCAAAACCTGTATAATTTACTTTCTCCAAAAACATAAAGAAAAAAACATAAAAATGTTTCATATGAAACACCTTTATGTTTTCGTGGGTTTATTTCACCTTTGAACCATTTGGAATCGATGAATCTATTGTAGCGACTGAGAGCACACCATCCTTGCTGCCCGCCAATATCATCCCTTGAGAGAGCTCTCCACGAAGTTTAACAGGTTTCAAATTCGTTACGCATATCACTTTTTTGCCTACTAAATCTTCAGGTTTATAGTGCTGAGCAATGCCTGATACGACTTGCCGTTTCTCATAACCTAAATCAAGCTGCAGTTTAAGAAGCTTATCCGCTTTCTTTACCGGCTCCACTTCCATGACCTGAGCAACACGAAGCTCTACTTTTGTAAAGTCATCAATAGTGATTTCATCAACCTCTGGAATCGTCTCTTCCACTTTTTCCTCGGCCTCAGGGGCTCCACCCTGCATTTGTTCTTTAATATATAAAACTTCCTCTTCCATATCCAAACGGGGGAAGATCGGCTCACCCTTCAAAACTTTTGTTTCAGCAGGAATTTGACCGAACTCAGCTAAGCTATCCCATGATTTTAAAGCATTATCTTTGATGCTAAGCTGAGCAAAGATTTTTTCCGGTGTTTGCGTCAAGAAAGGCTTTAAGAGAATGGCCGTCCTGCGTAATGACTCCGCCAAATGAACCATGACACTGGCAAGGTCTTCTTTCCTTGATTCATCTTTAGCAAGAGTCCATGGTTGGGTTTCATCAATGAATTTATTAGTTCTGCTCACGAGTTGCCAAATGGATGTGAGTGCAACTGAAAATTCCATGTTTTCCATGGCTTCCTCATACTTGCCTACCGTGCTTTGGTTCATTTCAACCAAAGCTTTTTCGAATTCGCCATTTGATCCTTCGTAACTTGGAATAACACCATCAAAGTACTTATTGACCATTGCCACTGTTCTATTTAATAAATTCCCTAAATCATTTGCAAGGTCAAAATTGATCCGTTCTACAAACCCTTCCGGTGTAAATACTCCATCAGAACCAAATGGGACTTCACGCAATAAGTAATACCGTAAAGAATCCAAACCATAACGATCAATCAATGTAACGGGATCCACTACATTCCCTTTTGATTTGGACATTTTACCATCTTTCATGAGAAGCCAGCCATGTGCAAAGACTTTCTTAGGAAGCGGTACGTCAAGAGCCATTAACATAATCGGCCAATAAATTGTATGGAAACGGACAATTTCCTTTCCGACAAGATGTACATCCGCAGGCCAATAATTCAGGTATTTAGAGTCATTATCCGTTCCATACCCTAATGCCGTTATATAATTAGTCAATGCATCAATCCATACATAAATAACGTGCTTTGAATCTCCTGGCACCTTGATGCCCCAATCGAAAGTAGTACGTGAAACGGCCAAATCTTCCAATCCAGGTTTGATGAAGTTATTGATCATTTCGTTTTTGCGGGATTCCGGTTGAATGAAATCCGGATTTTCCTCATAAAACTTCAGTAATCGATCCGCATATTTACTCATCTTAAAGAAATAAGACTCTTCTTTCACCTTTTCAACAGGTCTGCCGCAATCTGGACAGTTTCCATTGCTTTCTTCCACCTGACGATCCGTGAAGAAAGATTCACAAGGTGTACAATACCATCCTTCATATTGATCCAAGTATATATCACCCTGGTCCAATAGCCTTTTAAAGATCTTGGCTACAACCTCTTTATGGCGATCTTCTGTCGTCCTAATGAAATCATCATAAGAAATATCAAGTTTTTCCCAGAGCTCTTTAATCCCTGATACGATATTATCTACATATTGCTGTGGAGTGATTCCTTCTTCAGCTGCTTTACGCTGGATTTTTTGACCATGTTCATCAGTGCCTGTTAAATACATGACATCAAAACCACGCATCCTTTTATAACGAGCCATGGCATCACCTGCCACTGTCGTATATGCGTGCCCTATATGTAAATTACCACTCGGATAATATATGGGTGTCGTGATATAGAATGTTTTTAATTTTTCTTGCACTTCGTTCCCTCCTCATCTTTTGCAAAACCGCTTTAGGACTGCCCAAAGCCATAAGACTATATATTTAAGCTATTATCTCTATTTTAACGCTATATACGATTCTACGCGACAATAATCACTAATCAACATGTTAATAGAATAAAAAATAATATAAGTAAATGTCATTTTAAAAATAAGGGTTCACGATGTGAGCTTCCCTTATGTCAGCATTACCTCTTACCTCAACAAAATATACCTAAAATTCTTTTTTTGTGCAACAACTCACAAATTTGAAAATATTCCTGGAAAATTATCCTTAATTCAGAACTTTTGTTTTGAAACTAAATTGCATTTAATCATATAATAAAGATGGAGAGATACATGCACACTTTGTCGAATTGTGGTGAATTGAGTAATTATTTGCAGCCTATTTATTTCTTGAATTATAAAGACATAAACATTCTTTTCTCTTTAAAAGTCTTTTTTTCATCGGAATGCAGCCGCTTTCTTTTTTACAAAAAAATGAAAATAAATCATTGACGGATTTGGGAATGGCTGGTATTATAAATTTATAAAAAAATTTGTCGAATATTGGCGAAAAAAATAGAAATAGGGTACTAGATTGTAACTGAGAGGAGAATTTTAAAATGAAATCTACAGGTATTGTTCGTAAAGTTGATGAGTTAGGCCGGGTGGTTATTCCAATCGAACTTCGTCGTACATTGGGTATCGCTGAGAAAGACGCTCTTGAGATCTATGTTGATGACGAACGCATCATCTTGAAAAAATACAAACCAAACATGACTTGCCAAGTTACAGGTGAAGTTTCCGATAATAACCTTACACTTGCTAATGGTAAATTGATTCTTAGTCGTGAAGGTGCTGAATTACTTATCCAAGAAATTCAACAAAACTTCACTGCTTCTAAATAAATGATATAAATAAAAAAACTTCCGATCTCCGGAAGTTTTTTTATGCTTATTTATCGTTATAATTATTATTGTATATCAATGTGATACGCTTGATATACATCGCGTTTTTGTATATTGCGATCTTTTGCGACCTGCTTGATTGCGTCCTTTGAATTGAGCTGCTTGTTTTCTATATAATGATTAACATGACCGACTAAATCAAGTGCCGCCCACCAAGCTTCCTCAGATTCATCCTCAGTCAATTGTCCACCTTCTATTATTAAACAGAACTCACCGCGAATCTCGGATTCCATCGCCCACGTCAATGCTTCACTTACCGTCCCTCGAATGAACTCTTCAAATTTCTTAGTTAATTCGCGACATAATACTATTCGACGGTCACCTAAAATTTCATGCATATGTTTCAATGTTTCTTTTAATCGATGTGGCGATTCATAAACGATCCATGTGGATTCCATTTTTTTTAACTTTTCCAGCTCCTGCTTTTTTTCTTTTGCTCCCCGTTGTAAAAAGCCATAAAAGTAAAAAGGCTGTGGAATGAGCCCAGATGCAATCAATGCAGTTAATGCAGCATTGGCACCTGGCAACGGAATGACTTTAAACTGTTCAGCAATGGCATCTTTGACCAGTTCATATCCCGGATCGGATATCGTTGGCAAGCCCGCATCACTTACCAATGCGATGACCTCTCCTGATCGAAGCCGCTCGAGCATCTGTTTCCCGCTATATTCTTTATTATGTTCATGGTAACTGACGATAGGTGTCGAAATTTCAAAGTAGTTGCATAATTTCTTCGTATTTCGTGTGTCCTCAGCTGCAATGACATCCGCTTCCTTTAAGATTCTTAAAGCCCGAAAGCTCATATCTTCAAGGTTTCCTATCGGTGTAGGAACGAGATATAGAGCTGGCTCCAATCCTTCTTTTTCAAAACTCTTTTGTTGCCACATATCATGCATCCTCCTTTGCCATCCACTTTTGCTTTTGTTTTCTTGTTAATTGCTTAAACTTATATTCAGCCCGCATGGCCAATGTCTGTGTTTCAAATATTTCATGATGAATCAGTTCAACCGGGGTCCGTCCTCGGGTATACTTTGCCCCCCTGCCTTGATTATGAGCATCAATCCTACGATCCAAGTCATTTGTATACCCAGCATAATAGCTGCCGTCCTTGCATTTTAAAACATAAAAATAGTGCTTATTCCTCTCCATATAAAATCCTTTTTATTTCCGGATTATAATCATTTTGGTCGTTATACACAACAAGAGGAGGTAAAATCTTCAAATCAGGGTTGCCGTCCTTTATCCCTTCAATTAGAATCGTATTTGCTTCTTTCGAACTTTTTGGATAAACGAATTGCAATCGCTTCGGTTCAATCCTGTACATCCTCATTAATCGCAGGATATCCATCAGACGGCCCGGCCTATGAACGAATGCCGCTTTTCCACCTTGACGCAGCAACTGGCTTGAAATACGCATGACGTCCTCAAGATTACACATTATTTCATGACGGGCAATTGCAAAATGCTCATTTTTATTCATTTCCTCAATTGATGGCGTCGGGAAATAGGGTGGATTGCAAGTAACCACGTCATACTTGCTGTATCCTATCTGCTTCGGAATCTCTTTTATATCCCCATGAATCATTTCAATCCGGGAGGATACGCCATTATAGTCCATGCTCCTCTTGGCCATGTCATATAACCGCTCTTGAATCTCAACACCCGTAATGGTCCCTTTCGTTCTTGTACTCAGCAGCAAGGGGATGACCCCATTCCCTGAGCAAAGATCTACGATTTTCCCTTTTTGGATCGGGACATTTACGAACCTTGATAATAAAACGGCATCTAATGAAAAAGAGAATACTGATGGGCTCTGGATGATCCTTAAATTCTCAGCCAATAGATAATCCAGGCGTTCATCTCCTTTAAGTTCTACCATTGCTGTTACCCTCCTAATTATGTATGGAAAACGCATGTTTAGGGTCCATGCTTCGACATTCGTATCGTAAAAAAAGGGATCTGACTCATAGTATGCGTCAGACCCCGAATCACTATATATTGTAAACGGTCTATCTATCACGTAAAAGAGATGGAACATCTTTTATATTATTCCATTATCACTTTTTGTTTAAAAAAGATAAACAGAACAGGCAATCTCCTTCTTTTCGTAAACTGCCAAAATGCAGATTGCAAATATGGAAGCCTTCTTGATAGATACGGGCTAGATTATCATAGCCTTCCCCGATATCCATAACCTTGTCCGTACTAGCAGTACGGTTTTTCACTTTTTGTTTAACCTTCACTGCAGCAGGCGCACTTTCGACTTCCACAAGGCCTAACCGATGACGCAAGTGTTCGTTCTCCAGCTTGAGCGACTGATTTTCCTCAAGGATTTCAGCTAAGTTCTGCTTCAATTCTCCAAGCTGCTTATATAATTGGCCTATCTGGGTTTCCATATTGGTCACCGACTCAAAAATATCTTTCTTATCCACGCTCTCCCACCACCTTAATAATCTGTGGCTTGAATAGAAACGGCTCCCTCTTTTAGAATCTCATCAAGAGTATACTCTAATACTCTTTCCTGCTCGATTAGTTCAATCTGAAGTACGCGTTCTAGAATATTAAGCCCCACTACCTTGCCTTTGCCACCAGGCGTATTAATCATTTCACCTAAATCAGGAAGCATTTCCTTCGCACTTTCATACTCGTCATTTTCATATTTCAGACAGCACATCAATCGACCGCATAATCCTGAGATTTTTGTAGGGTTCAATGATAAATTCTGATCCTTCGCCATTTTGATGGAAACCGGTTCAAAATCTCCAAGAAATGTGGAGCAACAAAGCATTCTGCCACAAGGTCCAATGCCACCAAGCATCTTGGCCTCATCCCTTACCCCAATTTGGCGCAGTTCTATCCGAGTTCTGAATATGGCAGCTAAATCTTTGACTAAATCACGGAAATCCACGCGACCATCCGCTGTAAAATAAAACACGACCTTATTTCTGTCGAAAGTATATGACACATCAACCAGCTTCATATCCAGCTTATGCTCAACAACCTTTTGGCAACATATAGAGTAGGCCTCTTCTGCAGCCGCCTTGTTCTCATCAACAATCAGCTTATCTTTTGCATCAGCGACCCGAAGTACTTTTTTTAACGGCAGGACAACATCGTTTTCATCTACTTGTTTACGGGCTGTAACAACTTTACCGAATTCAACACCGCGGACAGTCTCCACTATTACAAAATCGTCCTTAGGAATAGCGAATTCACCCGGATCAAAGTAGTATATTTTGCCCGCCTTTTTAAAACGGACACCTACAACATCATACAAATCATGATCCCTCCTGCAAATTCAGCACAAGCTGTTCCATCAACAGCTGTGGATTCGTGTTGGACATCAGCTTCCGTTTTGCTTCCAAAATACAACCCATATTTTCAGCAAGGCGTCTTGGGGAAAGATGAAGAGCGTGAGTTTCAAATTCCTTCAGTTTATTTTGGAATACAACGAAGTCCTTTTTGTCCAACTGAATGTATAATAAATCCTTATATATAAGAAGTAACAAATCAAGACCTCTGTCAACCTGTTCTCTTTCTTTAAAGTGTGAAAACCAATCCGTCTGCAGGTACAACAATGCCTTCAAGGAATTAAGTTTTAACACTTCATATAATTTTACCACTATTTTTTGAGCTTGTACAAACCATTCATCATTGCTAAGCTCGATTCCAGCTTCCACATTCTGTGTTATATGTGCGATAACCGAGGCGAGCTGCGGTTCTAAATCCTGTTCTATCAGCTTCCGTTTCACATTCTCCGGGGATAATGGCTTGAACGAAATCACTTGGCATCTTGATAAAATTGTCGGCAGAATCCTTTGAAGCTGTTCGGTCATCAATATTGCTACGGTATCGGCCGAAGGTTCTTCTAAAAATTTCAATAGACTGTTGGCTGCCCCCACTGACATTTTGTCCGCATCGGCAATCATATAAACCTTTCGATCCGCCTCTACGCTTTTTTTCGAAAATTCTTCTTGGAGCCCCTTAATTTGTTCTTTCTTTATTGAAAGACCATCTCTTTCTATTAAATGGACATCAGGATGGTTCCCACTGGAAATCCGTTTGCAATTTCGGCAAAGTTCGCATGGCTTATAACCCGCTTTTGGTGCTTCACATAATAAGCTTTTGGCAAAGTTTTTGCTTATATCTTGCTTACCCGTCCCTTTTTCCCCTTCAAATAAATACGCATGAGCCACCCTGTTCTTCATTATGCTATTTTGCAGCATCATCATTACCTGCGGCTGAATTTGATTCATGTCCTGCCATGTTTTATCCAAAACCATCAACTCACTTAAGTATATAAATTAATCAGAAGACCTTTAATTTCACCTATCATTTCCAATATTTCAAGCGAGCTTTTCTCTTTATTAAGAATTTCCTCGCTTAACTCCACTAATCTTGCATCTATCGTTTCCACGGTTTTCAACGGCCGGCTCTGTCCATATTGGTTCCAGCTAGTGGATTGCTTCAGTTCCAGTCCATATTCAACCGCTTCTTTAACAAACCGTTTCACTAATGCTTTATATTTTGCCAGTTCCCTAAAAGTACGTGACCTTACTAAACGCTGTCCCGCCCCTTCTATATCGCCTATCAAACGGTTTAATGTTTGGATTTGCATTTTTTGATCCTGTGTCTGGACCATTTGTCGAAATCTTCCATTCCCGATTTGAAACTGTTTGGCATCCTGGCGCGATTTATCCAGCTTAATAGGAGTATCATGGTTGATTTTCATAATGAACCTCCCTGCGGCTAACCGTTAGAATTGTAAAAAGTTTTCAACCGGCAGAACAAAAATGGTCGCACCGCCTACTTGAATCTCCACTGGGTAAGGTACATAGGACTCGGCATTCCCGCCCATCGGAGAAACCGGTGATACTAACTGGGATCGTGACTGGCAATTCTGTTTGATGATCTGGATGGCTTGGTCAACACGTTCATCCTCTGTGCCAATCATAAAAGTCGTATTACCTGATTTTAAAAACCCGCCAGTGCTGGCTAGCTTGGTTGTTCCGAAATTATTTTCAACTAATTCATTTAGCAGGCGATGACTATCCTTGTCTTGAACGACAGCAATGATCATTTTCATTCTCATCATCCTCCGGTTACTCTGAATTTTTCCTAACTCCATTATAGCAACTAGTCTTTGCTTGGAATAGTATTCGGGTTGAATAATATGGAAACCTAATATTTAATTCCCTTTTTTCTCCAGATAATTAAACAAACTGGCTTTCGCTTCTTCAAAAACTTCATCAACTGTCCGTCCTGCATCAATGATAATAAAACGGTCTTCCCATCTATTTATAATGGACTGATACCCCTCACAAACTTTTTTATGAAAGTCCAGGGCTTCAAGATCCAGCCGGTTCACTTCCCGTTCCCCATTGGCCTGGATACGTCTCAATCCTTCTTCTGGATCTATATCAAAAAAGAAAGTGGCATCGGGCATCATATCTCCAATTGCGAATTTATTGATACTGTAAACCTCTTCAATATCCAAACCCCTTGCATGGCCTTGGTAGGCTAACGAGCTATCTATAAATCGGTCACAGAGAACAATTCCCCCTCGTTCCAACTCCGGCATGACCACTTCCACTAAATGCTGACGTCTAGCCGCTGCATATAATAAGGCCTCTGTTCTCGAGTCCATAGCTGTATTATCCTTATTAAGGATCACTTCCCTAATCTGCTCCGAAATGGGGACTCCCCCTGGCTCACGCGTTAATAGGACTTTGTAGCCTTCTTGTTGCAGAGCCTTGCCAAGCATTTGGGTAATTGTTGTTTTCCCGGCACCCTCGGGCCCTTCCATTGTAATAAAAATACCACGTTTCATCGATGTACCTCCAAGGTTCTTTGTTTGTAGTATATCATTTTAACCAGCATGCCCGCTTTCATAAACGATCAACTCTCCGTTTGAAAGGGAGGAACCTCCATGAAACCTTGATCCCAGTTCAAGCAGTCTCTTCAAATTGGTAATATGATCTGCCGTAATCATTTCCCCGGACATAATTAATGGAATTCCTGGCGGATAAGGGATGACCATCTCGGCAGATACCTCTCCTACGGCTTCTCTCAATACAACCGGTCTCGATTTACTATGCTTCATGACGGAGTAAGTAATTTCCAGAGCCGTAATCGAACTTCCAGCAAACCAGCTACCCACTTGATTCGCTTCGGCGCTTCCAGTTCTGTCTTTAGTCGCACTTTTTATATTTTGAACGATTTCTTGAAAGGGAAAATCGATACTCGTTTTTAATAAAGGTAAAATCATTAATAAATTATTAGGATCAGCTAATTCTGTAAAAATGCCTTCGGCTTCACATAGCTGCTGTAACTCAAACCCGCTTAAGCCATTTGTTGATTGAATGACTACTTTCAACGGGTCTGCTGAAGTACCTGGTGGCGCCTCTAACACCCTTACTGTTTGTAGGGCGCCCAATTCCCGTCTGAAATCTGATATCTTTTTAATAAGGGATTTTTTATCTTCTGATGTAAAAGCGGCTAAGTATGCTCTGGCTAAGTCGAGCGATCCCATAATTGGGTAAGACGGGCTGCTAGACTGAAGCATTTGTAAATAGAATGATACTTGCCCCACATCAACTAAGGATGAATTGACATGAAGATATGACCCCATCGTCATAGCCGGCAGTGTTTTATGTGCTGAATGGACAACGGCATCTGCCCCTGCGAAAATAGCTGATTTAGGAAACGGACTTCCTAACTGAAAGTGAGCGCCATGTGCTTCGTCCACCAGCACCGGGATTCCCTTTTGATGTGCAAGTCTCACCAATTCCGTCAAGTCTTCACCAAGACCATAATAATTCGGGTAGGTTACAACGATGGCTTTAACATCTGGATTGGCACTCAAAGCTTCTTCAATTAATTTTGATCCTACACCACCAGCAATGCCCCATTCCTCATAAAAATCCGGCTGTAAAAAAATCGGCTGTACATTCGCTAACATCAACCCATGCAAAATTGATTTATGGCAATTTCTTTGGACAAGCACTTTATCACCTTCACGGCAGGTAGCAAGAATCATCGCAATGTTGCCTACGGTTGACCCATTAACCAGAAAGTAACTTTTCTTTATCCCATATAAATCAGCGAGCAGTTGCTGGGACTTTAAAATGGCGCCCTCTGGAGCATGAAGGTCATCTAAACCGCTTATCTCCGTGGCATCTATGCCAAGCAGGGGGTTATATATTGCTTCGCCCTTTTTACTAAAGACCCATCCATTTTTATGTCCTGGCACATGCAGGGATATTGGTCTTTTTTTATAAAGGGCACTCATTGCATCGAACAATGGTGTCTGTGATTGATTCATTTTTCTCTTCCCTCAAATCATAGTATTTTTTCATTTTATCAAATAAGTTCATATTTATCTCTTATTGCTCGACAGAAAGGCAATTATGTATCTTCGAACACTCTGTTTAGATACAGAAACGCAGCTTGTTACCAAGCATTCTTCTAAAGTACCAAAAAAAGAGTCAGAGAATAAAGAAACAATCCATTTCTTCATTCTCTGACTCTTTAACTTTTCACAAACTGCTTATTCATGAAAATATTTCAGGATTATTGATTTTTCTTAATTGCTTTAAGTAATATTTGTACTTTGGATCGTTCGTATCCGTCCCGATCATATCCCTTTCACATTCCTCACAAATAAAAGTCGTATATAGATGTATTCCCATCCCTTTTATTTGTTCACAAACCACGCACGATTCCCCTGCCGTTGTTTTGGTTGTTGTTGTCCCCAACATCTCCACCTCCATACCTGCATTCTCCCCAAAAACCATTGTTCACATACATTAATTTAAATAGTTTAAGAGAACCGGGGATGCTTTTAACAATGTATGATGAAGTTTTTCAATACGTGTATGTCTTTATAAAAGTTTCCATAATTGATAAACCCTTTATATCTAATGATCTTTCTTTTCATTCAACAAAAAAGACCAGCCGGATGGCTGATCTTTTAAATGGCTTGGCGGCGTCCTACTCTCACAGGGGGAAACCCCCAACTA